>NZ_JBANEM010000059.1:0-812 GCF_040187805.1 Comamonas sp. wu1-DMT | reverse complement strand
AAAGTTGCCGCCACGCGCTGCATAGACCCAGCTGGTGCGAAAAATCAGATGGCGGCAATGCGTGGCCGCAATCCGCTGCTCGCCCTCCAGCTTGGTGCGGCCATAGACCGACAGCGGCCCGGTCGCATCACCCTCCTTGCGTGGCGCACTGCCAGAGCCGTCGAAGACATAGTCGGTGCTGTAGTGCACCAGCAGGGCGCCCAGGCTTTTGGCTTCCAGCGCCATGACTTCAGGGGCTTCGGCGTTCAGGCGCAAGGCCAGATCCGGCTCGCTCTCGGCCTTGTCCACTGCCGTATGCGCTGCGGCATTGACGATCACATCCGGGCGTACGCTGCGAATGGTCTGCGCTAACGCCGACAGATCACTGATATCGCCACCGGTCTGCCGGTCCAGCACAATCACCTCGCCCAAAGGCGCGAGACTGCGCTGCAGCTCCCAGCCGACCTGACCGTTCTTGCCCAGCAGCAGCAGCTTCATGCCGACGCCTCGCCGGTGTACTGCTTTTGCACCCAGTCACGGTAGGCGCCCGACTGCACATTGGCCACCCACTCAGGGTTGGCCAGATACCACTGCACAGTCTTGCGAATACCGGTCTCGAAGGTCTCGGCCGGCTTCCAGCCCAGTTCGCGCTCGAGCTTGCGCGCATCGATCGCATAGCGGCGATCATGGCCGGGACGGTCGGTCACATAGGTGATCTGCTCGGCATAGGCCTGGCCATCGGCGCGCGGGCGCAGCTCGTCGAGCAAGCTGCACACGGTCTTGACGATGTCGATATTGGCCTTCTCGTTCCAGCCGCCCACGTTATAGGTCTC
>NZ_JBANEM010000058.1:0-816 GCF_040187805.1 Comamonas sp. wu1-DMT | reverse complement strand
GCCATCGGCGCGCGGGCGCAGCTCGTCGAGCAAGCTGCACACGGTCTTGACGATGTCGATATTGGCCTTCTCGTTCCAGCCGCCCACGTTATAGGTCTCGCCCAGCTGGCCGGCCTCCAGCACACGGCGGATGGCGCTGCAATGGTCGCGCACATACAGCCAGTCACGCACCTGCATGCCGTCGCCGTAGATGGGCAGCGGCTTGCCGGCCAGCGCATTGACAATGACCAGCGGAATCAATTTTTCGGGGAAATGCAGCGGGCCGTAGTTGTTGCTGCAGTTGGTCGTCAGCACCGGCAGGCCATAGGTGTGATGCCAGGCCCGTACCAGGTGGTCAGAAGCCGCCTTGCTGGCCGAGTACGGGCTGTTGGGCTCGTAATTGTGCTCTTCGGTAAATGCAGGATCGGTCGGCGCAAGCGTCCCATAGACCTCGTCGGTGGAGACATGCAAAAAGCGAAAACCGGACTTGGCATCGCCTTCCAGGCCATTCCAATAGGCGCGTACCGCCTCCAGCAGGCGGAAAGTGCCCACCACATTGGTCTGAATGAAATCCTCGGGGCCATGAATGGAGCGGTCCACATGCGACTCGGCCGCAAAGTTCACCACGGCGCGAGGCTGGTGCTGCGCCAGCAATTGCGCCAGTTGTGCACTGTCGCCGATATCGGCCTGCACAAACACATGACGGGCATCGCCCTTCAAGTTGGCCAGATTCTCCAGATTGCCCGCATAGGTCAGTTTGTCGATATTGACCACGGGCTCATTCACATGTGCCAGCCAATCGAGAACAAAGTTGGCGCCGATAAAGCCTGCACCGCC
>NZ_JBANEM010000057.1:0-826 GCF_040187805.1 Comamonas sp. wu1-DMT | reverse complement strand
GATGGTCACCGTGCCATGGCTGGGGCCTGTGCCCTTGGTGTACTCCAGCGTATCGCCGTCTTTGTCCGTGCCCGTGACCTTGCCGTTAAAGGGCTGGTCTTCGTCCACGGTGATCTTGTAGCCGCCGTTGGGGCCTGGCGTGAACTCTTGGCCGGGGAACTCCGGGTTGTTCGGATCAATGTTGGGGTCGATCGGCTCGGGCAGCTGGTTGGCTGCCACGGTCACGGTGACGTTGGCCGTCTCTTCCGAGCCCTTGTCGGTCTTGGCTGTGTAGCTGAACTCGGCGTCGCCGTGATAGCCCGCCTCGGGTGTGAACACCAGTTGGCCATTCACCAGCTTGACCTCACCGTGGTCCACGACCACGGCGGCACCGCCTTCGGTGATGGCCTGGCCGTTCACCTGGGTGATGGTGGGGTGGGCGCCTTCGAAGTCGTCGTTGCCCAGCACGTCGATGGTGACGGGCTTGTCGTAGCCGGTCGTCGCCGTGTCGTCGACCACGTCCACTTCCGGCTTGAACTCGACCGTCACCGTGGTGGTGGTCTGGCCGCCCTTGCCGTCGTCCACGATGACCGTGAATTCATCGGGGCCGTTGTAGTCCGGATCGGGCGTGTAGGTGTACTCGCCGGTGTCCTTGTCGATGGTCACCGTGCCATGGCTGGGGCCTGTGCCCTTGGTGTACTCCAGCGTATCGCCGTCTTTGTCCGTGCCCGTGACCTTGCCGTTAAAGGGCTGGTCTTCGTCCACGGTGATCTTGTAGCCGCCGTTGGGGCCTGGCGTGAACTCTTGGCCGGGGAACTCCGGGTTGTTCGGATCAATGTTGGGGTCG
>NZ_JBANEM010000056.1:0-836 GCF_040187805.1 Comamonas sp. wu1-DMT | reverse complement strand
AAAGTTGCCGCCACGCGCTGCATAGACCCAGCTGGTGCGAAAAATCAGATGGCGGCAATGCGTGGCCGCAATCCGCTGCTCGCCCTCCAGCTTGGTGCGACCGTAGACCGATAGCGGCCCGGTTGCATCACCCTCCTTGCGTGCCGCACTGCCGGAGCCGTCGAAGACATAGTCGGTGCTGTAGTGCACCAGCAGGGCGCCCAGGCTTTTGGCCTCCAGCGCCATGACTTCGGGGGCTTCGGCATTCAGGCGCAAGGCCAGATCCGGTTCGCTCTCGGCCTTGTCCACCGCCGTATGCGCTGCGGCATTGACGATCACATCCGGGCGCACGCTGCGAATGGTCTGCGCCAGTGTCTGCAGATCGCCGACATCACCGCACAGGCCATTCCCATCCACATTCACGCTCTGGCGATCCAGCGCAATCACCTCGCCCAAAGGGGCGAGACTGCGCTGCAGCTCCCAGCCGACCTGACCGTTCTTGCCCAGCAGCAGCAGCTTCATGCCGAAGCCTCGCCGGTGTACTGCTTTTGCACCCAATCACGGTAGGCGCCCGACTGCACATTGGCCACCCACTCTGGGTTGGCCAGATACCACTGCACGGTCTTGCGAATGCCGGTCTCGAAGGTCTCGGCCGGCTTCCAGCCCAGCTCGCGTTCCAGCTTGCGCGCATCGATCGCATAGCGGCGATCATGGCCGGGACGGTCGGTCACATAGGTGATCTGCTCGGCATAGGCCTTGCCATCGGCGCGCGGGCGCAGCTCGTCGAGCAAGCTGCACACGGTCTTGACGATGTCGATATTGGCCTTCTCGTTCCAGCCGCCCACGTTATAGGTCTC
>NZ_JBANEM010000055.1:0-927 GCF_040187805.1 Comamonas sp. wu1-DMT | reverse complement strand
CAGCGTGAACTTGACCAACTCTTCCATCACGTCCACCACCCGTTCGTAATACGAAGAGGGCTTCATTCGGCCAGCCTCGTCGAACTCGGCAAATGCCTTGGCAACGGACGACTGATTCGGGACGGTGATCATGCGCATCCAGCGACCCAGCACCCGCATCTGGTTGACCGCATTGAAGGACTGCGAACCACCCGAGACTTGCATCACCGCCAATGTCTTGCCTTGCGTCGGTCGCACGGCACCAGCGGACAAAGGAATCCAGTCTATCTGCGCTTTGAGGATGCTGCTCATGGCACCATGACGCTCTGGAGAGGTCCAGACCATGCCCTCGGCCCACACAGCCAGCTCACGCAGTTCCTTGACCTTCGGGTGATCGTCGGGGGCACCATCGGGCTGCGGCAGGCCACGCGGATCGAAGATCCTGATCTCGGCACCCATCTTGCGCAGCAGGCGCGCCGCCTCTTCGGTCAGCAGTCGACTATAGGAACGGTCTCGAACCGAACCATACAACAGCAGTATGCGCGGCGCATGCGTCGCACGCTGCGAGGGCAAAAGGCCTTCCAGGCAGGGCTTTTCAAAGACTTGTTCGTCGAGGTTCGGTAGATCAGTGCTCGCCAATTCGGTTTCCTTTCGAGTCAATGACGGCTTCCCCGTCTTCTTTGGAGAATGCGGCCTGTTGAGGCTTTGGCAGGATGTCCAGCACGACCTCCGAGGGACGACACAAGCGGGTTCCCAGCGGGGTGACCACTATCGGGCGATTGATCAGGATGGGGTGCTGGAGCATGAAGTCAATCAATTGCTCATCCGTCCATTTGTGCTCACCCAAGCCAAGCTCGTCATACGGCGTACCTTTTTGGCGCAACACATCGCGCACTGGCATGCCCATGGCCTGGATCAGGCCCGCCAGCGTGGCGCGATCAGGAGGCG
>NZ_JBANEM010000054.1:0-1011 GCF_040187805.1 Comamonas sp. wu1-DMT | reverse complement strand
GCATCTGGACGCGCCGAATGTGAACATGGTCACCTGCGGCGGTCAGGCCACCATCCCCATGGTGGCCGCAGTCTCTCGTGTGGCCAAGGTGCACTACGGCGAAATCATTGCCTCGATTGCCAGCAAGAGTGCCGGCCCCGGCACCCGTGCCAACATCGACGAGTTCACCGAGACCACCTCCAAAGCGATCGAGGTCGTAGGCGGCGCCACCAAGGGCAAGGCCATCATCATCATGAACCCGGCCGAGCCGCCCCTGATCATGCGCGACACGGTCTACACCCTGAGCGCGCTGGCCGACGAGGCCGCCATTGCCGCATCGGTAGAGCAGATGGCCGCTGCCGTGCAGTCCTATGTGCCGGGCTACCGCCTGAAGCAGCAGGTGCAGTTCGACCGTATCGATGCACCGATCCGCATCCCCGGCGTGGGCAATGCCCTCACGGGCCTGAAGACCTCGATCTTTCTAGAGGTTGAGGGGGCGGCCCACTACCTTCCCGCCTATGCAGGCAACCTGGACATCATGACCAGCGCCGGTCTGCGCACTGCGGAACACATGGCCGAACGCATGCTGGCGAATCACGCCGTTGCTGCCTGAGGAGACGACACACCATGAATCCGAACAAAAAAATCTACATCTCCGACGTGACCCTGCGCGACGGCAGCCACGCCATTCGTCACCAGTACAGCGTGCAGCAGGCCAGGCAGATTGCCCGGGCCCTGGATGAGGCCCGGGTCGACTCGATCGAGGTCGCTCACGGCGATGGCCTGCAAGGCTCCAGCTTCAACTACGGCTTTGGCGCACATACCGATCTGGAATGGATTGAGGCCGTGGCCAGCGTGGTCAAGCACGCCAAGATCACCACCTTGCTGCTGCCGGGCATTGGCACCGTCCACGACCTCAAGGCCGCCTACGACGCCGGTGTGCGCGTGGTGCGGGTGGCGACCCACTGCACCGAGGCCGACGTGTCCCGCCAGCATATCGAGTACGCGCGCCAGCTGGGCATGGAAGCCGTG
>NZ_JBANEM010000053.1:0-1011 GCF_040187805.1 Comamonas sp. wu1-DMT | reverse complement strand
GCATCTGGACGCGCCGAATGTGAACATGGTCACCTGCGGCGGTCAGGCCACCATCCCCATGGTGGCCGCAGTCTCTCGTGTGGCCAAGGTGCACTACGGTGAAATCATTGCCTCGATTGCCAGCAAGAGTGCCGGCCCTGGCACCCGCGCCAATATCGACGAGTTCACCGAGACCACCTCCAAGGCGATCGAGGTCGTGGGCGGCGCCACCAAGGGCAAGGCCATCATCATCATGAACCCGGCCGAGCCGCCCCTGATCATGCGCGACACGGTCTACACCCTGAGCGAGTTGGCCGACGAGGCAGCGATTGCCGAGTCGGTGGAACGCATGGCTGCCGCTGTTCAGTCCTACGTCCCGGGCTACCGTTTGAAGCAGAAGGTGCAGTTCGACCGTATCGATGCACCGATCCGCATCCCCGGCGTGGGCAATGCCCTCACGGGCCTGAAGACCTCGATCTTTCTAGAGGTTGAGGGGGCGGCCCACTATCTGCCCGCCTATGCAGGCAACCTCGACATCATGACCAGCGCCGGTCTGCGCACTGCGGAACACATGGCCGAACGCATGCTGGCGACGCTCGCCGTGGCCGCCTGAGGAGACGACACACCATGACGCAAACCAAGAAAATCTACATCTCCGACGTGACCCTGCGCGACGGCAGCCACGCCATTCGTCACCAGTACAGCGTGGAGCAGGCCAGGCAGATTGCCCAGGCGCTGGATGAGGCCCGGGTCGACTCGATCGAGGTCGCTCACGGCGACGGTCTGCAAGGCTCCAGCTTCAACTATGGCTTTGGTGCCCATACCGATCTGGAATGGATTGAGGCCGTGGCCAGCGTGGTCAAGCACGCCAAGATCACCACCTTGCTACTGCCGGGCATTGGCACCGTCCACGACCTCAAGGCCGCCTATGAAGCCGGTGTGCGCGTGGTGCGGGTGGCGACCCACTGCACCGAGGCCGACGTGTCCCGCCAGCATATCGAGTACGCGCGCCAGCTGGGCATGGAAGCCGTG
>NZ_JBANEM010000052.1:0-1033 GCF_040187805.1 Comamonas sp. wu1-DMT | reverse complement strand
GGCGCTGTTGCATAAATCAGCCCCAGGCCAGACTTCCCCAACCCCAGGCGTGGCTACGCCACAGCCGCCGTCTGCGGACAGCCCAACTCTGTGAACCGATTGAGGATGGCAGCCCGAATGTGCAGTTCGTTGACCTGTCGCTCGAACGTGCGTGACATCACGCGTTCCCCCAGCCGTTTGATGCAATGCATCTTGGTTTCCACCAGGCTGCGCCGGTGGTAGCCACTCCAGCGTTTCCAGAGACCTCGCCCCAATCTTCTGCATGCGGCAATCGCCGCATTGCGGTGCGCAAAGGCATCGCCTTTGCGCACCCTGGCATTCTTTCTCGGGGGGATGATGGGTGTGGCATTGCGCTGCATGACGGCTGCGTGGACGGGCTGCGTGTCATAAGCCCCATCACCCGTCACAGTCAGCAGCGGTTCTTGGGCGGGAACCTGTGCGAGCAACTGAGGCAATACGGCAGCATCAGTGACATGGTTGGTGGTGACGCAGATGGCCCGCACCTGCAAGGTCTGAGCATCAATACCAATATGCAGCTTGCGCCATTGGCGTCGACGCTCTGGCCCGTGCTTTTTGCACTTCCACTCGCCTTCGCCCAGGAACTTGATGCCCGTGGAGTCAACCAGCAGATGCAAGCCCGCTGAACTGGGCCGGTATGCGACCTGCACATCCAGACTGCGCTGACGGCGACACAGCGTGCTGAAGTCGGGGACTGGCCACGGCAGACCAGACAAGGCCAGCACAGACTGAACAAAACCAGTGGTCTGGCGCAAGGCCAGTCCAAACAGGTTCTTGATGGTCAGGCAAAACTGGATGGCGGCATCGGAGAAATGCGGGCTGCGCCCGCGTTTGCCGCTGGCAGCGGCAAACCAGGACATGCCCTTGTCCAGCCAGATGCTCAGCGAGCCCCGCGCTTTGAGCGCTGCGTTGTATTGCTTCCAGTTGGTGGTGCGGTAGCGGGGCTTGGACTGCGGAGTCTGACTCATCGCCCGAGGCTACCCCACCCCAAACGACGATTTATGCAACAGCGCCC
>NZ_JBANEM010000051.1:0-1163 GCF_040187805.1 Comamonas sp. wu1-DMT | reverse complement strand
ACCAAGCCCCACGTGAACGTGGGCACCATCGGTCACGTTGACCACGGCAAGACCACCCTGACTGCTGCTATCGCTACCGTGCTGTCCAAGCACTTCGGCGGTGAAGCCAAGGACTACTCGCAGATCGACAACGCCCCCGAAGAAAAGGCTCGTGGCATCACGATCAACACTTCGCACGTTGAGTACGAAACTGCCAACCGCCACTACGCTCACGTGGACTGCCCCGGCCACGCTGACTATGTGAAGAACATGATCACTGGTGCCGCTCAGATGGACGGCGCTATCCTGGTTTGCTCCGCTGCTGACGGCCCCATGCCCCAGACTCGCGAGCACATCCTGCTGTCGCGTCAGGTGGGCGTGCCCTACATCATCGTGTTCCTGAACAAGGCCGACATGGTGGACGACGAAGAACTGCTGGAACTGGTCGAAATGGAAGTGCGCGAGCTGCTGTCCAAGTACGACTTCCCCGGTGACGACACCCCCATCATCCGCGGCTCTGCCAAGCTGGCCCTGGAAGGTGACCAGTCCGACAAGGGCGAGCCTGCCATCCTGAAGCTGGCCGAAGCTCTGGACACCTACATTCCCACTCCCGAGCGTGCTGTTGACGGCGCCTTCGTGATGCCCGTGGAAGACGTGTTCTCCATCTCCGGTCGTGGTACCGTGGTGACTGGCCGTATCGAGCGCGGTATCATCAAGGTCGGCGAAGAAATCGAAATCGTCGGTATCAAGGACACCGTCAAGACCACCGTCACCGGCGTGGAAATGTTCCGCAAGCTGCTGGACCAAGGCCAAGCTGGCGACAACGTGGGTCTGCTGCTGCGCGGCACCAAGC
Organism: Comamonas sp. wu1-DMT; assembly: GCF_040187805.1. Lineage (NCBI taxonomy): Bacteria > Pseudomonadati > Pseudomonadota > Betaproteobacteria > Burkholderiales > Comamonadaceae > Comamonas > Comamonas sp. wu1-DMT. Next base: position 331 of record NZ_JBANEM010000051.1, on the reverse strand, counting down.
GTGAAGACGTGGAACGCGGCCAAGTGCTGTGCAAGCCCGGCTCCATTAAGCCCCACACCAACTTCACTGCTGAAGTTTACGTGCTGTCGAAGGACGAAGGCGGTCGCCACACTCCCTTCTTCAACAACTACCGTCCTCAGTTCTACTTCCGTACAACTGACGTGACCGGCTCCATCGAACTGCCCGAAGGCAAGGAAATGGTGATGCCTGGTGATAACGTGTCGATCACTGTGAAGCTGATCTCCCCCATCGCCATGGAAGAAGGTCTGCGCTTCGCTATCCGCGAAGGTGGTCGTACTGTGGGCGCCGGTGTGGTTGCCACGATCATTGC
>NZ_JBANEM010000050.1:0-1218 GCF_040187805.1 Comamonas sp. wu1-DMT | reverse complement strand
TCACGCCAGCGTATAGGCCGTCTTCACCGTGGTGTAGAACTCCTGGGCATAGCGGCCCTGCTCGCGCGGACCGTAGCTTGAGCCCTTGCGACCGCCAAACGGCACGTGGTAGTCCACGCCCGCCGTGGGCAGATTGACCATGACCATGCCGGCCTGGCTGTGGCGCTTGAAGTGCGTGGCGTGCTTGAGGCTGGTGGTCGCAATGCCGGCCGACAGGCCAAACGGCGTGTCGTTGGACACCGCCAGGGCCTCCTCGTAGTCCTTGACGCGGATCACGCTGGCCACGGGGCCGAAGACTTCCTCACGGTTGATGCGCATGCCGGCTTTGGTGTCCACGAACAGCGTGGGCGCCATGTAGTAGCCCTGCTTGCCGCTGCCCGTGTGGCAGGCCACGCGAGCGCCACCGGCCGCCAGGCGAGCGCCTTCGGCCTTGGCGATTTCCACGTACGACAGATCCTGCTCCAGCTGGGCCTGGCTGACCACGGGGCCCATATCGGTGCCGGCGGCGCGTGCGTCACCGACCTTGATTTGGGCCATGCGCGCCTGCAGGGCCTCGATGAAGGCGGGGTAGATCTTGTCGGTGACGATGAGGCGGCTCGATGCCGTGCAGCGCTGGCCCGTGGAGTAAAAGCCGCTTTGCGCCGACAGCTCCACGGCTTGGTTCAGGTCGGCATCGTCGAGCACGATCTGGGGGTTCTTGCCACCCATTTCCAGCTGCACCTTCTTACCGCTTTTCACGCAGGCTTCGGCAATGCCGCGGCCCACGCCCACCGAGCCCGTGAAACTGATGGCCGCCACATCGGCATGGTTCACCAGGGCTTCGCCGATCACACGGCCCGGGCCCATGACCAGGTTGAACACACCGGCGGGGATGCCCGAGCGGTGGATGATGTCGGCCAGGGCCCAGGCACTGCCGGGCACCAGGTCGGCGGGCTTCAAGACCACGCAGTTGCCGAAAGCCAGGGCCGGGGCGATCTTCCAGGCCGGGATGGCGATGGGGAAGTTCCAGGGCGTGATCAGGCCGACCACGCCGATCGGCTCGCGCGTGATCTCCACGCCTATGCCGGGACGCACCGACGGCAGGGTCTCGCCGCTCAGGCGCAGGCATTCACCCGCAAAGAACTTGAAGATCTGGCCCGCGCGGCCGACTTCGCCAATGGCTTCGGGCAGGGTCTTGCCTTCTTCGCGGGCCAGCAGCTCGCCCAGCTCCGCCTTGCG
>NZ_JBANEM010000004.1:0-322029 GCF_040187805.1 Comamonas sp. wu1-DMT | reverse complement strand
GGACAAGGACTGGCGCAGGGTGAAAGCTCTGCAACGGTCTTTAAACCACTCGTTTTCCGCCAGGGCTCTGGCGGTAAGACGTGTAACTGAAAACCAAGGCAAGCGAACGGCGGGAGTCGATCGTCAGCTTTGGGATTCTCCTGCCTTGAAACGGGCGGCGATTGGAAGGTTGAAACAGCAGAGGGGATACAGACCCAAGCCATTGCGGCGGGTCTACATCCCCAAAGCCAACGGGAAGGAGCGTCCTCTGGGCATCCCAACCATGTTGGATCGGGCCATGCAGGCGTTACACCTGCTTGGTCTGGAACCCGTGGCAGAAACCACGAGCGATCCGAATAGCTACGGCTTCAGGAGAAATCGTTCGACGGCAGATGCCATGGGCCAGATATTCGTCACCACCTCTCAGCGGTCTGCGGCTGCTTGGGTGTTGGAGGCAGATATTCGAGGCTGTTTCGACCATATCAGCCACGAGTGGCTGGTGCGTCAAGTTCCCATGAACAAGACGATCCTGCGCAAATGGCTGAAAGCCGGGGTAGTCCATAGAGGACACCTATCGCCAACTGAAGAAGGGACGCCGCAAGGCGGCATCATCTCGCCAACCCTGGCGAACATGTGTTTGAACGGGCTGGAAACCGACCTGAAAGCGCACTTGGTTGCGAAATACGGAAAGACGAAAGCCAAAGGACTCAAAGTCCATGTGATCCGGTACGCCGACGATTTTGTGGTGACCGGCATCTCGCTAGAGCTGCTGGAAACAGAAATCAAGCCGTGGATAGAAGCCTTCCTCGCACAACGAGGTCTGCAACTGTCGCCGGAGAAGACCAAGGTCGTTCACATAGACGAGGGTTTCGATTTCCTGGGATGGAACTTCCGCAAATACAAAGGGAAGCTCTTGATCAAACCGAGCAAGAAGAACGCGCAAGCGTTCTATCGCAAAGTCAGTGAAATCGTGAAAACACACCTATCGACGAAGCAGGAGGATCTCATTGCCAAACTGAACCCAATCCTTCGAGGCTGGGCGCGGTACCACCAACCGGTGGTGGCGAAGGAAACCTTCAGTCGGATGGACAGCCTTATCTACTGGCGCTTGGTGCGCTGGACGAGAAGGCGACATCCGAATAAGTCCCACCCCTGGTGCAAAAGCCGTTACTGGCGGCGCATCAAGGACAGGGATGAGTTTGCTGCAACTGTGAAAAAGGCAGATGGCCCACTCATGATCAAACTGTTGAAGCTTGCAGATACAGAGATCGTGAGGCACGAAAAGATCAAGGGGGAATACAACCCCTTTGACCCAGTATGGGAGGTGTACGGAGAGGAGTTGAGAACGAAACGCATGTTGAAAAATATGACGTACCAGTACGAAACTTCGATGCTGTATATCAGCCAAAATGGGCGTTGCGCACTTTGTGCGGAGCCGTTGGAGGATGGTGAACGCTGGCACGACCACCACATTGTTTACAAGGTGATGGGCGGGTCAGACAACCTCTCCAATCGGGTGCTACTGCATCCGGTCTGTCATAGACGACTGCATGCCTTGGGTTTGCAGGTAGCGAAACCGGCCTCATAAAGGCTTCGCGTCCACATAGGGAAAGACCGAGGAATTAGAATCCTCGATTCACAACTACATGGACGGTGTTGTGCTTGAGCCGGATGCGATGAAAGTCGCAAGTCCGGTTCTTAGGGGGGGATGGTTCAGCAATGAACTGTCCCTACCCTCCACCACCAAAAAAAAGACATGACCAAGTTCGTCTTCGTCACCGGCGGTGTGGTGTCTTCCCTAGGTAAGGGAATCGCCTCAGCCTCCCTTGCTGCGATTTTGGAATCGCGCGGTCTCAAAGTCACCCTCATCAAGCTCGATCCCTATATCAACGTGGACCCGGGCACCATGTCGCCCTTCCAGCACGGCGAAGTGTTCGTGACCGATGACGGAGCCGAGACCGATCTGGACCTGGGACACTATGAGCGTTTCATCGAAACGCGCATGCGTCAGAGCAACAACTTCACCACGGGCCGCATCTATCAGTCCGTGCTGGAAAAGGAACGCCGTGGCGACTATCTGGGCAAGACCGTGCAGGTCATCCCCCATGTCACCAACGAGATCCAGGAATACATCAAGCGCGGCGCGGGCCTTGGCACCGACCACGAAGTGGATGTGGCCATCTGCGAAGTCGGCGGCACCGTGGGCGACATCGAGTCCCTGCCCTTCCTGGAAGCTGCGCGTCAGCTGGCGCTCAAGCTCGGCCCCAACAACTCCGCCTTTGTGCACCTGACCTACCTGCCGTTCATCGAGACGGCCGGCGAGCTCAAGACCAAGCCCACCCAGCACACCGTGCAGAAGCTGCGCGAAATCGGCATCCAGCCCGATGCGCTGCTGTGCCGCGCCAAGCACCAGGTGCCCGAAGAGGAAAAGAGCAAGATTTCCCTCTTCACCAATGTGCCCGAGTGGGGTGTGATCTCCATGTGGGACGTGGACACCATCTACAAGGTGCCGCGCATGCTGCACGAGCAGGGTCTGGACGGCCTGATCTGCGACAAGCTGCGCCTGAACACGCCTCCCACCAATCTCAAGCGCTGGGACGATCTGGTCTATGAGACCGAGCATCCCCAGGGCGAAGTCAAGATTGCCATGGTGGGCAAGTACGTGGAGCTGTCCGACGCCTACAAGTCGGTCAACGAAGCGCTCAAGCACGCCGGCATGCGCAACCATGTGCGCGTGAAGATCACCCATGTGGACTCGGAAACCATCCACGACGCGGATGCCACCAAGCTGCTCAAGGATTACGACGGCATTCTGGTGCCCGGCGGCTTCGGCTCGCGCGGTGTGGAAGGCAAGATCTCCACGGCCCGTTTCGCCCGCGAGAACAAGGTGCCCTACCTGGGCATCTGCCTGGGCATGCAGGTCGCCACCATCGAGTACGCCCGTCATGTGGCCGGCCTGGCAGGCGCCAACTCCACCGAGTTCGACCCCGCCACCCCCAACCCCGTGATCGCCCTGATCACCGAGTGGAAGGATGCGGACGGCACGATCAAGACCCGTGACGAGAACTCCGACCTGGGCGGCACCATGCGCCTGGGCGCACAGTCTTCCGACGTGCAAAAGGGCACGCTGGCGCACAGCATCTACGGCGACGTGGTGACCGAGCGTCACCGCCACCGCTATGAAGCCAACACCCAGTATCTGGACCAGCTGCGCGAAGCCGGCCTGGTGATCTCGGCCCTGACCCAGCGCGAACAGCTGACCGAAATCGTCGAGCTGCCCGCCAAGGTTCACCCCTGGTACATCGGTGTGCAATTCCACCCCGAGTTCAAGTCCACCCCCTGGGATGGTCACCCGCTGTTCAACGCCTTCATCAAGGCGGCCATGGACAACAAGGCCCAGCCGGGCAAGAAGGCCTGATTCCCTTCCTTCGGAATCAATCCTCAAATAGGAGCTGCCAGCGCTTGAAATGCAATGACCTCAGCATCAAATGATGTTGAAACCATTCAATGTAGAGCGCTGGCCGCTTCAGTTTTTGAAGCATGCGCGGCGCGCAAAAAGGAACCCACCATGAAACTCTGCGGCTTTGATATTGGTCTGGACAAGCGCTTCTTTCTGATCGCCGGCCCTTGCGTGGTCGAATCCGAACAGCTGCAGATGGACGTGGCCGGGCAACTCAAGGAAATCACTTCCTCGCTGGGCATTCACTTCATCTTCAAGAGCAGCTTCGACAAGGCCAACCGCTCCTCGGGCACCAGCTTTCGCGGCCCCGGCATGGAAAAAGGCCTGGAAATCCTCGCCAAGGTGAAGAAGGAATTGAACGTGCCCATCCTCACCGATGTGCACACCGAGGCCGAAGTGCCTTACGTGGCGTCTGTCGTCGACATGCTGCAGACCCCCGCCTTCCTGTGCCGCCAGACGGACTTCATCCGCGCCGTGGCCCAGTCGGGCAAGCCCGTGAACATCAAGAAGGGCCAGTTCCTGGCCCCGCATGACATGAAGAATGTCATCGACAAGGCCCGTGCTGCGGCGGTGGAAGCGGGCCTGCCCGCAGACAGCTTCACGGCCTGCGAACGCGGCGCCAGCTTTGGCTACAACAATCTGGTCAGCGACATGCGCTCGCTGGCCATCATGCGCGAGACCGGCGCTCCTGTCGTGTTCGACGCCACCCACAGCGTGCAGCTGCCTGGCGGCAACGGCACCTCCAGCGGCGGCATGCGCGAGATGGTGCCCGTGCTCTCGCGTGCGGCCGTGGCCGTGGGCGTGGCAGGCCTGTTCATGGAAACCCATCCCGATCCCTGCAATGCCCTGTCGGACGGCCCCAATGCCGTGCCGCTCAAGCACATGAAGGCCCTGCTCGAAACCCTGGTGGCGCTGGACGATGTGACCAAGCGCAACGGCTTCCTGGAAGACCATTTCCAGGCCTGAGCATGCATACACAGCGCATCAGCAGCGACATGACGGCCTTGCTGCAGGCCTGCATGTCCATACGCCCCGGCCGCCCCAAGGCGGGCACCGGCGTCTGAGCAGATGATGCACCCCGGCATGACCGACACGATGAAGCGTGGCGTCATGCCTTTTTTGTATCCGCTTTTGTGTCCGAATGCTTGCACAGAAACGTCTTGCGCAAGAAATTCGACGGCTGCAACACGTCAAGGCAAAAGCGGCCCACCAAATTTGTGCACAATAGCCGCCTCAGCCTCTTCCATACTCGTCGCGTGCATGGCGCGCGCGCAGCATGTGGAGAAGAGTCGGCTTCACAATTTTGATAGCAGCTTGCGCTTCATGCACAAGCGCTTGGGCGTGATTTCATGAAAGAAGTCAGCCTGCACGTACCGATTTCAGAAACCCAAAGGAAATGCAATGAGTGCCATTGTTGACATCGTAGGCCGCGAAGTGCTGGACAGCCGCGGCAATCCCACCGTTGAGTGCGACGTGCTGCTGGAATCCGGCGTGATGGGCCGTGCCGCCGTGCCCTCGGGCGCATCCACCGGCTCGCGCGAAGCCATTGAACTGCGTGATGGCGACAAGAGCCGTTACCTGGGCAAGGGTGTCCTGAAGGCTGTTGAGCACATCAACACCGAAATCTCCGAAGCCGTGCTGGGCCTGGACGCTTCCGAGCAGGCTTTCCTGGACAAGACCCTGATCGACCTGGACGGCACCGACAACAAGAGCCGCCTGGGCGCCAACGCCATGCTGGCCGTCTCCATGGCCGTGGCCCGCGCAGCAGCCGAAGAAGCCGGCCTGCCCCTGTACCGCTACTTCGGCGGCATGGGCGGCGTGCAGCTGCCTGTCCCCATGATGAACGTGATCAACGGCGGCGCCCACGCGAACAACTCGCTGGACCTGCAAGAGTTCATGATCATCCCCGTGGGTGCCCCAACCTTCCGTGAAGCCGTGCGCTGGGGCGCCGAAGTCTTCCACGCACTGAAGGCCATCATCCACCACAATGGCATGTCCACCGCCGTGGGCGACGAAGGCGGTTTCGCACCTTCCGTGGAAAACCACGAAGCCGCGATCCAGCTGATCATCGAAGCCATCGAAAAGGCCGGCTACAAGCCCGGCGAGCAGATCGCCCTGGGCCTGGACTGCGCAGCTTCCGAGTTCTACAAGGACGGCATGTACGTGCTGGCCGGCGAAGGCAATATGACACTGACTTCGACGCAGTGGACCGACATGCTGGCCGGCTGGTGCGACAAGTACCCCATCATCTCCATCGAAGACGGCATGCACGAAGGCGACTGGGATGGCTGGAAGATCCTGACCGAGCGCCTGGGCGCCAAGGTTCAGCTGGTGGGTGACGACCTGTTCGTGACCACACCAAGATCCTCAAGGAAGGCATCGAAAAGCGCATCGCCAACTCGATCCTGATCAAGATCAACCAGATCGGCACCCTGACCGAGACCTTCGCCGCCATCGAAATGGCCAAGCGCGCCGGCTACACCGCCGTGATCTCGCACCGTTCGGGCGAAACCGAAGACAGCACCATTGCCGACATCGCCGTGGGCCTGAATGCTGGTCAAATCAAGACCGGCTCCATGAGCCGCTCCGACCGTATCGCCAAGTACAACCAGCTGCTGCGCATCGAGGAAGACCTGGGCGATGTGGCCGAGTACCCCGGCCGTGCTGCCTTCTACAACCTGCGCTAAAGTGCGCAGCTGAAGTAAGTGCCCGGCAACCGCTTTGCGGCTGGGGCGCTTACCCTTGATTCCACCAGGTTTTTTTTATGGTCAACCGCGTCGTCTGCGTCACTTTGCTGGTCTTGCTGACCGCCATTCATGCCCAGCTCTGGCTGGGCAATGGCAGCATGGCCTATGTGCACGAGCTGCAGCAGCAAATCAAGGATCAATACGCGGCCAACGCCCTAGAAAAATCGGAAAACGACAGGCTGCAATCCGAGGTCAATGACCTCAAGGACGGCCTGTCCACCGTGGAAGAAAAGGCCCGTTACGAGCTGGGCATGGTCAAACCCAATGAAATCTATATTCAGGTTTCCAAGCGCTGACCCGGCACCCGCTCTGCATCAAAGCCAGCCCTGCGCTGGCTTTGCTGTTCCTGCGCCCACGGTGGTGCTGCTGGGCGCACCGCATGCACTGGCGCGCGGCATGGCGCATGGCTTGCTGCAGGCCCGTCTGGATGCGGGCCATGACACGCCCTGGCAATGCCTGGCCCCCGCGAGCGGCGATGAATGGCCGGCCGATGCCCTGGTCTATGTGCTGGGCCAGGACTGGCGCGATGCCGACCCGGACCCCGCTATCGCGCAGCAGATCGGCCAATGGCGCGCACTACTGGAAGCACGCTCGCAGAGCTATGTGATGCTGTACGGCAGACCGTCTGCCCAATGGCAGCAACTGGCTGCCTCTCTGAAATTCATGGAACCGGGCGCAGACTGGGATTGGATTTCAAGCAAAAACCCATGGAGTTCGAGTCAGAAAATACGCCGCAAAGCCTGCGAGCAATGCGGCGATCCCGAGTGCGAGCTGGCACTGTTCGAGGCCTTGAAAAGCGCCCCCTGAGGCGCCTCGTGCCTTCTCCCCCTGTCTTTTCCGAGCAGGAAGACACCCGCGCTGCCCGGCCTGGGCTCTTGCAGGGTGTCTCCACCGCCATCAGAGCTCCATAGCCGCGAGCAGACTGTTCAGTTACTGCACCGAGCTGGAGCTGGGCGGCTGCTTTTGCACTTCGGTGAACAGACGCGCCGCATCGATGGCGTCGAACTGGTATTGCTGGCCGCAGAAGTCGCAGCCCACCTCGATCTTGCCACGCTCGGCCACGATGGAATCCACCTCTTCCTCGCCCAGCGAGGTCAGCATGGCGGCCACACGGTCACGGCTGCAGGTGCAGGCGAAACGCGGGGCCTGCTCGTCGGCCTGAGGAGCGAAGCGCAGCAGCTTCTCTTCCCAGAACAGGCGCCGCAAAATGGTCTCCACATCCAGCGTCAACAGCTCTTGCTGCGTCAGGCTGGAGGCCAGCGTGGCAATGCGGTTGTACTCCTCGTTCAGGCCCTGGGCGTCATGCTCGGCCTCCCCGCTTTCGGTGGCCGCGGCTAGATTCGCCTCGCCCTTCACAGGCATGCGCTGCAGCATCAGACCGGCAGCGATCTGGTCATTGGCAGCCAGCACCATCACGGTGTCGAGTTGCTCGGACTGCATCATGTAGAACTGCAGCGCATCCGACAGACGCTCGAAGCGACCGCCAGCGCCATCGTTGAGCGGCACCACGCCCTGATAGGGGTTCTGGCCGGGCTGGCGGTCCTTGGGGTCCAGCGTGACGGCGCAGCGGCCCGCGCCATGGGCATTGACCAATTCTGCCAGCGGGGCCAACTGGCCGCGCAGGGGCAGACTGGCCTCTCCCACCAACGATGCCGTGGCACGCAGGCTCAGGTCCGACTGCACTTCGGCCACAGCCAGTTTGACGGGGCCATCGCCCATGACCTGGAATACCAGCGCGCCATTGAACTTGATATTGGACTGCATCAGCACGCCAGCCGCCGTCATCTCGCCGAGCAAGGTGCTGACGGCCTCGGGATAGGCGCCGGTATCCTTGTTGCCGGCACGGCGCTGCAGGATTTCCTGCCAGGAGTCAGTCAGGCGAACAATGGCACCACGCACGGGCAGGCCGTCAAAAATGAATTTATGCAGTTCAGACACGCTAATCGATTCCGGTAAAGAGCTGGGCCCTCAGCCCAGCTTGCGCAAGCCGCGCTTGAAGCGGCGAGCATTTTCAACATAGTTCCTGGCGCTCTGGCGCAGACCTTCGATCTGCTCGGGCGATAGCTCGCGCACGACCTTGGCGGGGCTGCCGAGGATCATGGAGCCGTCGGGAAATTCCTTGCCCTCGGTCACCAGCGAGCCTGCGCCCACAAGGCAGTTCCTGCCTATCCTGGCGCCGTTGAGCACCACTGCACCGATGCCGATGAGCGAGCCATCGCCAATCGTGCAGCCATGCAGCATTACTTGGTGGCCAACCGTCACATTGCAACCCACCGTAAGCGGTTTGCCGAAATCGGCATGCAGCACGCTGGCATCCTGGATGTTGGAGCCCGCACCGATGCTGATGTTTTCGGTATCCCCGCGGATGACCGTTCCAAACCAGACGCTGGCGTCCTTGTCCAGCTTGACGCGGCCCATGACCTCGGCGCTGTCGGCCACCCAGGCGCTTTCGTCGATCTGCGGCGCAACGCCGTCGAGTTCGTAAATTGCCATCTGCTTGTCTCCCTGTGGGTTGCTTCTTTATAGAACCTAGAATTGTAGGGATGGAGTTACGTCATCGCGCGCTAGAGGTCTTGTGTCTTGCAGACCCAGAGAAAAAAGCTGCTGCAGCCATTGATCTGCATGCACAAAAAGCTCTCTATTCGATAGCAGAAACAGCACCGACACTGCGCATCCCCGAATCCGAGCTGCCCGGTCGCCCGGCCCGGCCCGAGCTCAAGCACCACACCGCCATGGCGCGCCGCTCGCCGGCCACCCTCGAAGGCAGGGCCGTGCTCATCCATGCCATTGCACATATAGAGTTCAATGCCATCAACCTCGCACTGGACGCCATCTGGCGCTTTGACGGCATGCCCGGGCAGTACTACCACGATTGGCTTCAGGTGGCTGCAGAGGAAGCCAAGCATTTCCGCCTGCTACGCGATCATCTGCGCCAGCATCATGGTCAGGACTATGGCGACCATCCAGCCCACCAGGGCCTGTGGACCATGTGCGAGAAAACGGCGGGCGACATCGTGGCCCGCATGGCCCTGGTACCCAGAACGCTGGAGGCGCGCGGCCTGGACGCCACGCCGCAGATCCAGAACAAGCTGCGCAACACCCACGCGACCGATGCGCTGGCGGCCTGCGACATTCTGGACATCATCTTGCGCGAGGAAGTGGGCCATGTGGCCATAGGCAACCACTGGTATCGCTGGCTGTGCGAGAAAAACGGCCTGGACCCCGAGTCGTTGTACCTGGAGCTGACACAGCGCCACGAAGCGCCGCGCCTGCGCCCGCCCTTCAATGAGAAGGCACGCCGCGCCGCAGGCTTCACCGCGACCGAGATCGCCTGGCTGCAACAGATTTAGGTATTTTTTCTTGACTCGAATCAAGAACCACCGGCAAGCAAGGCCCGCGAACCGAAGTTGTTGGCACAAACGGCCTGAACGCACGAAGCTGACACTATGATCGGCTCGTTCTTACAATAACCGGTCCAGCCAACCATTTCTCACACAGACGTCATGCAGCAATGAGTGAACAAACCATAGAGGACCAGGCATTCGCCTCGCCGCGCAACCTGTCCAAAGGCATGATTGCACGCCAGCCCATCGTCAACGGGCTGCAGCAAATCATTGGTTACGAGCTGTTCAACCGCTCGCGCTCGCCTTATGGTCATACCATGGCCTCAGACGCGACGCTGATCTTTGCGGCCCTCACGCATGCTGGAGAGGAAGATCTGGTCGGCACCAAGCTCATGTTCGTGAACTGCACTCACGAAGGCCTGACCGGCGAGCACCTGGAGCTGCTGCCGGCCGACAAGGTGGTACTGGAGATCCCTCCTCTGGGCCATGCCGCCGTGCATGAGGTGGCAGCCCGCCTGCCCACCTTGCTGGCACTCAAGGACCAGGGCTTTCATCTGGCCTTCAACCACACGGTACTGGAGTCTGTGTATTCGGCCTGGCTGCCGCTGGCCGACTACATCAAGCTAGACCTCTCCACGCTGGCACCGGACCAGCTTACGGTGCTGGTCAAGTTCGCCAACCGCCACACCCGCGCCGAGTTGATCGCCGAAAAAGTCGAAAGTGCCCACCAGCAAGAGTTGGGCCAGCGCCTGGGCATAGAGCTTTTCCAGGGCTTCTGGTTTGCCCGTCCCACGGTGATGCAGACCCGCCTTCTGACCCCGACGCAGCAAAGCATCATCCAGTTGCTGACGCTGGTACGCGAGCAGGCCAGCACCGATGCGATCGAGGAAGTTCTCAAAAAGGACGCAGCCCTGGCCTTCAACCTGCTGCGCCTCATCAACTCGGCCAGCTTTTGCGCCCATCGCAAGATCACCTCTTTCAAGCAGGCCGTGATGCTGCTCGGCCTGAACAAGCTGTTTCGCTGGGCTGCCATGCTGCTGACGGCTGCCCGCGAAGGCGGCCCCCCACCGGCCGTAGGCCAGACCGCCGTGATTCGCGGCCGTCTGATGGAGCTGCTGGCCAAGCACTCGCTGACGGACACCGACGCAGATCTGGCCTTTATCTGCGGCATGTTCTCCATGCTGGACCGCATGCTGGGCATGCCTTTGCCTGCAGCGCTGGCGCTGATTCCGGTGTCCGAGTCGGTCTCCGCCGCGCTGCTGCATCATGAAGGCATTCTGGGCGAGCTGCTGATGCTCACCAAGGCCTGCGAGAGTCATGACCAGGAACAATTCGACCGCAGTGCCTGCAGCCTGGAGCTGGAGCACGGGGACATCAATCACGCTCACCTGCAGGCTTTGAGATGGACGGAGTGTCTGTCCGACTGACAGCGCTTCTGCCCCACACCCAAGCGATAACCGACATGGATACCTCTGACACCAACTCCTCTTCACCGACCGCCAGCCCCGTTGCAGACAGGGACGAGGCCAATATGGCCAGCATTGCGCGTCAGGCAATCGTCGATGAAAAACGGGATGTGTATGGCTACGAGCTGTTTGACCGCTCGGTTGCACATAACGCACACACAGCGGCATCCGATGCGGCGCTGCTGTTCAATGCACTGTCCTACGCCGGTGCCGAGGCCCTGGTGGGCAAAAAGACGGTTTTCATCAACTGCACCCATGACAGCCTGAGCGGCGGCCACCTGGAGCTGATTCACCCCGACCGTGTGGTACTGGAAGTGCCGGCCCTGCCTGCCGATGCCACGCAGGAAAACATCGAAGCCTGCCTGCCCACATTTGCGGCCCTGCGCCAGCGTGGCTTTCGCCTGGCTTTCGACCAGAACCTGCTGCGCCGCAACTATGCGTCATGGCTGCCCATGGCCTCCTTCGTCAAGCTGGACATGCAGAGCTTCGGAATCGAGCATGCCGAAAAGCTGGTGAAGTTTGCCCAGACCTACACACGCGCCCAGATCGTGGCCGAGAAGGTCGAAACAGCCGAGCAGTTCGAGCATATGCGGAGCCTTGGGGTGAAGCTGTTCCAGGGCTACTGGTTCGCCCAGCCCCAGCTCGTGCAGGCGCGCACCATCCGCCCCACGCAGACCACCATCATCCAGCTCATCAACCTGGTGCGCCAGCAGGCCAGCACGGAGGAGATCGAAGAGCTGCTCAAGAAGGACCCCACGCTGTCCTTCAACCTGTTGCGCTTCATCAACAGCTCGGGCTTCGGCCTGTCCTGCGAGATCACCTCCTTCCGCCATGCGGTGATGATTCTGGGCCTCAAGAAGCTGTTCCGCTGGGCGGCCCTGCTGCTGACCACCTCACGCGCCGGCGGCACACCGCCGGCTGTGGGCCAGACGGCCGTGGTGCGCGGCCGCCTGATGGAGCTGCTGACCGCCGAGCTGCTGCCGCCCGAGGAATGCGACCACGCCTTCGTCGTGGGCGTTTTCTCGCTGCTCGATGTGATGCTGAGCCAGCCCATGGCCAAGGCCCTTGAATCCGTGGCCCTGCCCCAGTCCGTGGTTGACGCACTGGTACACAACCAAGGCGTTTTTGCGCCCTTCCTGGATCTGACGCGCGCCTGCGAGTCGGGCGACGAAGCGGCTTTTGCCCGCGCCGCCAATGCGCTGCAGCTGTCCAACCACCAGGTCAACTGGGCCCATCTGCAGGCGCTGAGCTGGGCCGACAACCTGGCCAGTGAAGTGATCTGAGCCAATCCGCTTCGCGACCAGTCAGTGCGCTTGCTGCGCACAACGAAAAAGGGCTTGCGGCCGATGTGACCGCAAGCCCTTTTTCATTCAAGAAAGTCCCGATCAATTGGTCTGGATACCTGCAGCCTTGATGATCTGGGCGTTGGACCTGGACTCGGCTTCGATCTGCTTGGCAAAGTCCGCTGCCTTGCCTCCGGTAGGAACATTGTCCGTGGCCTCCAGGCGCTGACGGATCTCGGGCAGCGCCAGCGCCTTGTTCACCTCGGCATTCAGGCGAGCCAGCACGGGGGCAGGCACACCGGCGGGAGCGAAGATGCCGAAGACCGATGTGGTGTTGGCGTTCTTGTAACCCAGCTCGGCCAGCGTGGGCACCTGGGGCAGCGAGTCCAGACGCGCCGGAGCACCCACGGCCAGGGCCTTGAACTTGCCGGCCTTGATGTGCTGCATCACTGCCGGACCGGCATTCGTGGACAATACCTCGAACTGTGCACTCAGGCCGTCATTGAGCTGCTGGCCGCCGCCCTTGTAAGGCACATGGGTGATCTGAACCTTGCCCTGATCGGCAATCTGCTCGAGCATGATGTGGCCCAGCGAGGCCAGACCGGCCGTGGCCCAGCGCACATCGCCGGGGTGGGCCTTGGCCTGGGTCATCAGCTCGGGAAAGCTCTTGGCAGTCAAGCGAGTCGTTCCCAGCAGCAGCACGGGCGAGTACATCACGCTGACCACGGGAACAATATCCTTGTGCGGATCGAACAGCGGCTTGCCCAGATGGGGGCTCAGCGTCAGCGGGCTGATGGACGAAAAGCCCAGCGTATAGCCATCGGGGTTGGACTTGGCGACCTGATCCAGGCCAATCGCGCCACCCGCACCGGCCTTGTTGTCGATCACCACCGACTGACCCAGCGACTGCGACAGCTTTTCACCCAGTGCACGGGCCACCACATCGCTGACACCACCGGCAGGGTAGGACACCACCAGACGAATGGGACGGCTGGGCCAGCCAGCCGCGTCGGCTTTGTCGGCCGCCTGGACATTCAGGGACAAGGTGGCAGGCAGCACGGCTGCCAGGGCACAGGTCAGCATGCTGCGACGCAGAAAGTTAGTCATCACTCGAAATCCAAAAATCAAGACCTGCATTTTTGACCAAAGTGAATTCCCCGGTTGATTTGGACGACGATTCGTCAATCCATTGGACAGAAAACATCAAAATAAAACTTCAAACATTCAAATAGACCAACACTCCAACCGGCCAACATCTTCATCGACGTGTCGCAATGACGCCCGCAAGGCTTGCCGCTAGACTGCAGCAATCTCCACAAAGAAAGCGCCCCATGACAGAAAAACAACCTCTATCACGTCGCTCCATCTTGCTGCGAAGCGGTGCTGCGGGCGCTGCACTGGGCGCCATGGCTCTGCCCGCCGCGGCCACACGCAAGGCCTCCCGCACCTGTGTGCTCGATGGCCTGCAACCCGCAGTGCTCACCATCAGCGGCCCCGGTGTGCAGGCCAATCGCGGCAAGCCGCAGGCCGTTGCGGACCGCATGCTGATCATCCATGGCTATCTGTTCGATGCAGCCTGGTCCTGCGGCATGGATGCGCTCAACAGCCTGGAGCAGCAGACGCTCAGGACCACGCTTGAATACGACGAAGCCGAACACAACCTGCAAGGCCCGCTGCTGGAGCAGGTGCTGCAAGCCGCCGGCGTGGATGTAGGCCAGGCCATGGCGCGCGGCCTGCAACTGACTTTGCAGGGCATAGACGGCTATCGCAGCCAGATGCCGCTGGCCCAGGCCGTGCGCTGGCGCATGCTGATCGCCACCCAGCTGGACGGCGTGCCGTTGGCCATGGGCGGCGTGGGCCCGCTCTGGGCCATTTTTGCAGCCCATCAGATTCCGGAGCTCGGCCAGTTGCCAGTCAAGCAGCGCTTTCCTGCTGCCGTCTGGGGGCTGTACCACCTGCAGCTTGGCAGCGCGACAGCCTAGGCAGCGGCTCAGCCGCGCGGGTGATGCTCGGCGTGCAGGGCCTTGAGCCGCTCACGCGCCACATGGGTGTAGATAGTGGTGGTGGAGATATCGGCATGCCCCAGCAGCATCTGCACCACGCGAAGGTCAGCGCCATGGTTGAGCAAATGGGTGGCAAACGCATGGCGCAGCGTATGCGGCGAGAGGGGCGAGTTGATCCCCGCGATCTGCGCGCATTTCTTGACGATGACCCAGAACATCACGCGGCTCATGCCCGCACCGCGCTGGGTCACAAACACCTCCTCGGTCTGCTGCCCTCCCAGAATCGCCGCTCGCGCCTGCTGCAGATAGCGCTCCAGCCAGTGCTGCGCCTCCTGGCCGAACGGCACCAGCCGCTCCTTGCGCCCCTTGCCCGTCACGCGCAGCACGCCCGAGCGCAGGTCCAGTTCATGCATGCGCACGCCCACCAGTTCGCTGACGCGCAGACCGCTGGCATACATCAGCTCCAGCATGGCGCGATCGCGCAAGCCCAGCGGGCTGTCCACATCGGGCGCATCGAGCAGGGCCTCCACCTGCTCCTGGGTCAGGGTCTTGGGCATGCGCGGCGGCTGTTTGGCCGCCAGCATGCGCACCGTGGGGTCGGCAGCGATGCGCTTTTCACGCAGCGCCCAGTGAAAATAGCGACGCAACACCGTCAGCCTACGGTTCGAGGAGGTTGCCTTGGTGCCCTCCACACGGGCCGTGAAATAGCCCTGCAGATCGCCTTCCAGCGCAGCATCCAGCGCCTTGGGCGGCTGCAGCCGCGCCAGCCAGCGCGCAGTCGCCGTCAGGTCACGCCGGTAAGCGGACAAGGTATTGCGCGAAAGCCCGTCCTCCAGCAAGAGGGCATCGATGAACTGATCGAGCGCATGCTGGCTCTGCGGCAAGGGCTGCGGCCAATCATCGGGAATCTGCGGTTTGCGGGCTTTTTTGGGGGCATCGGACATGGGGCTAGCGTACACGCTGGTGAAGGCAGTGCGTGTTTGACGGCGGACCCATGCGATATGGCGCTACTGGTCAGATCGCGGGCCAGAGGCAATCCATGCTCGAAGTTGGCCGTGGAGTAAGCTCAGGGAGGACAAAATCAGACTGAAGACGGATTCGGAGACATGGGACGAGAGTACAAAATCAAATGTGTCGTGCCAGGCAATTACGACCCCACTGCGCTGCTTGGAAGGTTGCCCAACCCGAACAATCCAGAAGTGATGGGCGAGGCTTACAGCTACGCGATAGAGCCGGACGGTTTCTATTTCATCGACCACCTGGCGGATCGCACTGTCGCGGCCTTAGCGTTGCAAAGCCTCCTCGATGAGGCGCTTGGGCTCAACGACACTGTCGAGCTCACCCAGCTTTAGCCCATCCACTTCGCCTGCCGTGGCGCAAACGGCCATGAGCCGCCGCTTGGGCCGACCAGAAACGGGCACTCAATGTTGAAGCCGAGCCACAAGCGACAGCTTGCCGATGTGAGCCGGCTTGAGAGACTGCCTGGATCTCGACCGGCTCTCCAGCTCGCGCCGATATGCACGCAGCATCTGGCGCGGGTAGTGACTGCCGCTGGCGAACAGGCTCTCCTGGTACTTCTGGCGCAGATACCTCATATCGAGATCCGATTTTGTAATCCCGCCTTGGCCCGCTTTGACGCTCGTGACCGCATCTTTGTGCAAGGCACAGAAGCCCCCAGACCATCAGCTGATGCGCCTCGCTCCACGCCTTGGCATGAGCTTGTGCAAACTCCAGCAGCCCGGACAGCTGCGGAAACAGACCGCCACCGCCAGCCACGAGCTTCCCATCTGAAATCGCCATCCGCGATGGCCAGAACCTTAACGCTTCACGCAGCACCCTCTTGAATTTCATGGCTCCGATGGATATGGAAACCTCATGCCATATAGGCGGCAGCGGTACTCAGTCCGCATCAGGCGCTTGCAGTACAGGCTGGCACGAAAACAAACGGTAGACAGGGCTGGAAGCCCGGTTTTTCGGCATATGCACTGCACGGCATACGACATGCAAGTGAAGCGGCATCGGCCTGAATCATCTAACAAGCGCCGGGCTGTTCCCTATGGTATGCAACAAGCGCGTTCGCATGTCCATGACCGATGCCGTGCTCGAGTTTGAGATGTGCGACCTGCTCCATATGTTTTTTATCGCGCAGCTCATCGAGAATCTTGAGCCAGTGCGTGACCGGCTTTCCATAGGTCTTCTCGATGGAAGGAAAGTAGGACGCGGGTCCTTTGATCTTTTGTTCACTTGCCATGCACACCTCCGATGACTGGATAAAGGATCTGACGCAAAGCACCCGACAAATCGAGCTCAACGCCTTGGACAATGAGCACATTGATGCTTCTTTGGCTTATTCACCCTCACCTGGCCTTGTTTTTGTGTATCGATTGGCTGCTCAGGGCCGAAATCAGCCCACCTCATCGCCCTGTCCCGGCCCCGGCATATAAAAACAAAGCCCGAATGGCCTCAAAGGCAATTCGGGCTTGCGGTATCCGCTACTGCATCGGCAGCAGATCAACTGCTTAGTCCAGTGTCAGCTTCTGCTTGGCCACGACCTGCTTGTAGGTTTCGAACTCTTCCTTCAGTTCCTTGGCGAATTCCTGAGGAGAGTTGCCCACCACCAGCGAACCGGTGTCTTCGATGCGCTTCTTGACCGCGGGGTCCTGCAACACCTTCTTCACGGCGGCATTGATCTTGTCGACCATGGCCTTGTCCATGCCCTTGGGGCCCAGAATGCCGTAGGAAGCCATGCGATTGACCTGGGGCAGACCCACTTCCTTGAAGGTGGGCACGTCAGGCAGCACGGCCAGACGCTGGGGAGCTGCCACGGCGATGGCCTTGAGGCGGTTGTCCTTGATGAAGGGCAGCGCCGAAGGCAGGTTGTCCAGAATCATGGGAATCTGGCCGGCAACCGCGTCGTTCAGGGCCGGGCCCGCGCCGCGGTAAGGCACATGGGTCATCTGGATGCCGGTCAGCGACTTGTACAGCTCCATCAGCATGTGCTGGATGCCGCCCGTACCGGACGAGCCATAGGAGTACTTGCCGGGATTGGCCTTGAGCTCGGCCTCGAAAGCCTTGTAGTTAGCCGCACCGGGGAACTTGGGGTTCACGGCGATCACATTGGGCGTGGCCGCAATATTGATGATGGGCGTGAAGTCCGTCAGCGGGTTGTAGGGAGTCTTGGGGTTGATGGCCGGATTGGTGGCCATGGTCGACAGGGTGGAAATACCCAGGTTGTAACCGTCGGGCTTCTGGCGCGCGGTTTCCTGCGCACCGATGACGCCGCCGCCACCGCCCTTGTTGTCCACCACCACGGACTGACCCAGTTCCTTGCTCAGCGGCTCGGCGATCACACGCGCAATGATGTCGGTCGTGCCGCCTGCGGCAAAGGGCACCAGCAGCTTGATGGGCTTGGTGGGGTAGCTGGCCTCAGCCAACACACCAGTCGAGAAACCTACAGTTGCCAGAGCCATTGTCAGGCCCACGCACATACGACGATTCATGAAGGGGTCTCCTTATGAGTTCTGAAATTAACGGCTGATGGTACGTGCCGCAAAAAACCCGACACATTCTTGTTAGCCCTGATTTCTCAGTAATTACCCTAGATTCACACCATTTCCTTGAAGCGCATCAAAGTTCAGCTCGAATGAGCCGAGCGACAACAGTAAGTACTACTACATAGAAACTTGGCGACAGCTTTCTCTCAGCAAACCTATGACCGGCCCTATGCTTACAGGCCGTGAACTATCTAGAACTGCTTTTTCCCGATTTCGCGCTCATCGTGCTGGGCTATGTGCTGTGCCGTTTCACGCCCATCAACCGCAGCGTCTGGCAAGCCGTGGAGCAGCTCGTCTACTACCTGCTGTTTCCGGTGCTGCTGTTTCACTCCATCACGCGCAACCCGATCCAGTGGGGCGACGCCAGCCAATTGCTGGCCGCCGGTGTGCTGGGAGGCCTGCTGGGCATTGCGCTGACCTACAGCCTTCCACACCTGCCTCTTCTTGGCCGGCGCATCGATGCACGCGGCTATGCGGGAGCCGCGCAAGTGGCGTTTCGCTTCAACTCCTTTATCGCGCTGGCACTGGTTTCGCGCTTGGCGGGTCCTGACGGACTGCTCTATGTCTCGGTGCTGATCGGCGTATCCGTGCCGCTGTTCAATGTGGCCGCCGTCTGGCCCATGACGCGTGGCAGCGACCAGCATTTTGTCGGTCATCTGCTGCGCAATCCGCTGATCATCGCCACCGTCAGCGCCCTGCTGTTCAATGCCGCCGGACTGAAAATTCCGGCCTTGCTGGAAGCCCCCGTGGCACGCATCGGTGCGGCCTCGATCGCACTGGGCCTGATGGCCGCCGGCGCCGGCCTCAAGCTCAGTGCACTGGCCAGCAACAAGCTGCTGGCCAGCGAGTTGCTGCTGATACGCCATGCCATACAGCCGCTGATCGCCTTTGCCATGGTTCAGCTGTTCCACCTCAACCAGCCGCAGGCGATTGCGTTGATGGCGTTCTCCAGCCTACCTACTGCCTCGTCCTGCTATGTGCTGGCTGTGCGCATGGGCTATGAAGGCTCGTTTGTGGCCAGTCTGGTGTCGCTGTCCACGATGCTGGGCGTGCTCAGCCTGCCCTTCGGGCTCTGGCTGATCGGTATTTGAATTTGATAGCTTCTTGTGCTTACTGGATAAGTGATAGAGGCCAATTTCACTAAAGGTCAGGCGCGCTGCGCCAGCGCCCAGGCCACATGTTCGACCACCACGGGGTCGGGATGATCGGCCCGGCTCTGCAGCGCGGCCCTGAGTTCGGGCCTGCCGGTTTCGCGCCAGGCATTGCCCAGGGCCACGGCCACATTGCGCAGCCAGCGCACATGCCCGATGCGGCGGATGGGGCTGCCCTCGGTCACGCGCAGGAAAGTGGCTTCATCCCAGGCCAGGAAATGCACCAGCTGCGTGCCGGCCAGTGCGGCGCGGGCGTCGAAGTCAGGCAAGACGCTGGGCTGGGCAAACTTGTTCCAGGGGCAGGCCAGCTGGCAGTCATCGCAGCCATAGATGCGGTTGGCCATCAAGGGCCGCAGTTCCTCGGGAATGCTTCCCGCATGTTCGATGGTCAGATAGGAGATGCAGCGCCGCGCATCGACCTTGTGCGGCGTGATGATGGCACCCGTGGGGCAGGCGTCGATGCAGGACGAGCAGCTGCCGCAGTGCGCCGTGACCGGGGCCGTAGGCTCGAGTGCAAAGTCCACATAGATTTCGCCCAGAAAGAACATCGATCCGGCCTCGCGGCTCAGCACCAGGGTGTGCTTGCCGCGCCAGCCCTGGCCGCTGCGGCTGGCCAGCTCGGCCTCCAGCACCGGTGCGGAGTCGGTAAAGGCACGGTGGCCGAACGGGCCTATTTCCTGTGCGATGCGCTCGGCCAGCTTCTGCAGGCGGTTGCGCAGCACCTTGTGATAGTCACGGCCTCTGGCGTAGATGGAGACAATGCCTTCTTCGGGACGCTTGAGCCGGTCCCATTCCACGGCCTGCCAACCGTCCCCGGTCTCGCGCGGCAGATAATCCATGCGCGCGGTAATCACGCTCACCGTGCCGGGAACTAATTCCGCTGGCCGGGCTCGTTTCAAACCATGGGCCTGCATGTAATGCATCTCGCCATGAAACCCTTGCGCCAACCATTGCAGCAAACCGGGTTCTGCCGAGGACAAATCCACGCCCGCCACGCCGATTTGGGAAAATCCCAGCTCGCGAGCCCAGGCTTGCATCAAAGGAACCAATTGACTGCTGCTCAACATACATCCCGAATTGTAGGAAGCGAGCCCACGCCGGCGCTGGCGCAGCGCCAGATACTCTGGCAAAGCGAACAGGAAACCGAGCGCTTCGCCCGGCAACTGGCCGCCCTGCCTCAGCTGCGCAACGCCTATGTGACCCTGCATGGCGACCTGGGTGCGGGCAAGACCACGCTGGTGCGCCACTGGTTGCGCGCCCTGGGCGTGCAGGGCCGTATCAAGAGCCCGACCTATGCCGTGGTGGAGCCGCATGAGGCCGGCGATCTCTCGATCTGGCACTTTGACTTCTACCGCTTCGACGATCCGCGCGAATGGGAAGATGCAGGTTTTCGTGACATTTTTGCCAGCGCCGGACTCAAGCTGGCAGAATGGCCTGAAAAGGCTGCAGCGGTTACACCTGTTGCGGATATAGCTATCCATATCGAAGCAATTGACGATGTGCAGCGACAGGTGACGCTCAAGGCCGGCACCCCCGCAGGCTGCACCGTGCTTGAAGCATTGACGGCATGAGCAAAACAACTTCCTCCACGGCTTTTCTCGATCAGCCCCGACTGGATCTCTCCCCGCCGGGCCCTTCCCGACCGGGCCTCTCCCGCCGCAATCTGCTGCAGGCAGGCGGCGTGGTTCTGCTGCTGGGTCGCCAGCATATTGCGCAGGGCGCGAGCATCGTGGCCGTGCGCGTCTGGCCCGCACCCGACTACTCGCGCGTCACGCTGGAATCCGATATTCCGCTGACGGCCAAGCCGGTCTTCGTGCCCAGCCCGCCGCGCCTGGCCGTCGATATCGAGGGCCTGGATCTGAACCCGGCGCTCAAGGAACTGGTGGCCAAGGTCCGCTCCGACGACCCCAATATCGCCAGCATCCGCGTCGGCCAGTTTGCACCCGGCGTGGTGCGTCTGGTGATCGACCTCAAGCAGGAAGCCAGGCCCCAGGTCTTCACGCTGGCCCCGATTGCTCCCTACAAGCACCGGCTGGTACTGGACCTCTATCCCGCCAAGGCCGTGGATCCGTTGGAAGCCCTGATCAGCGAGCGCCTGCGCGATGCTGGCAGCACGGCCGCCGCGCCGGCACCGCATAACCCTACCATCACGACACCGCCCCCTGTAGCGATTGCCACAGCACCCCAGGCCGACCCCCTGGGTGACCTCATTGCCCAGCGCAACCAGCGCCCCAGCACTCCAGCACCGGCTCCCGCGGTAATTGCACAGGCTCCGGCACCGGCTCCCGTGCCGCCGCCACCGGCTCCCGCGCCACGCCCGGCACCGGCCCCAAGGCCTGCACCCAATATTGCCACCTCGCAAAGCACGGACCGCATCATCATCGTGGCACTGGACCCCGGCCATGGCGGCGAAGACCCCGGCGCCACCGGTCCCAGCGGCCTGCGTGAAAAAGACGTGGTGCTCAAGGTCGCCCATCTGCTGCGCGAGCGCATCAACAACTCGCGCATCGGCGGCAGCCCCATGCGCGCCTTCATGACGCGCGATGCCGACTTCTTCGTGCCCCTGGCCACACGCGTGGAAAAAGCCCGCCGTGTCCAGGCCGATCTGTTCATCAGCATACATGCCGATGCCTTCACTACCCCGGCAGCGCGCGGTGCCAGCGTGTTTGCGCTCAGCGAACGCGGCGCCTCGAGCACGGCCGCCCGCTGGCTGGCCAACAAGGAAAATCAGGCCGACCTCGTGGGCGGCCTGAACGTCGGCGGACTGCAGGACCAGCATGTGCAGCGCATGCTGCTGGACATGAGCACCACGGCTCAGATCAAGGACAGCCTCAAACTGGGCACTTCGCTGCTGGGCGAGATCGGCAGCATGGCCAAGCTGCACAAGGCCCGCGTGGAGCAGGCCGGCTTTGCCGTGCTGAAGGCCCCCGACATTCCCAGCGTGCTGGTGGAAACGGCCTTCATCAGCAATCCCGAGGAGGAAGCCAAGCTGGCCTCTGCTGCCTACCGCGAGCAACTGGCCGATGCACTGATGACGGGCATACGCAAGTACTTCGCCCACAATCCGCCCCTGGCGCGCAGCCGATCGGTTTAAGTGTGTGCTTACACAAAACCACCGTGCTGACTGTCAGCCGACAAGCCGGCTTGATGACAGTCGCCAAGCCTGAATGACACAGGCTTGGCCCTCTCTCCTACCTGAAAACCAGGGCAAAAGGTTCAAGATCAGGGCATGTTCTTATGAAAGCTGGCCTCTAGGGCTGCTGTACAGGAGAGACCTCATGAAACTGCGAACTCTTGCCATCACCGTGTCTGCAGCCTTCACGCTTGCCATGGCAGGCTGCTCCACCTCGCCCACCAATGCCCAGATCGGCACCGGTGTCGGCGCCGTCGCTGGCGGCGTGGTCGGTGATGCACTGTTTGGTTCCACTTTGGGCACCGTAGGCGGTGCCGCGGCAGGCGCGCTGATCGGCAACGAGGTAGGCAAGCGCAAATAAACGCCTCGATGCGATCTGAATGCCAAAAAAGAAGCCCCGGCATGCCGGGGCTTTTTCATGGGTCAGCGCTTTCCGGTCGGGGCAAAGCGCTGGCAAGAGCGCGGATCAGGCGGTCCTGGCCTTTTCGGCCTTGCCGGCGCGCCAGGCACCGAAGATGGCGATCAGACCCGGCACCAGGATCAGACCCCAGATGATTTTTTCAAGATTGTTCTTCACCCATTCCATATTGCCGAAGAAGTAGCCTGCGGCGCTGATGCCCACCACCCAGAGCACGGCTCCCACGACATTGAACAGGCTGAACTTGGCGCGGCTCATATGAGCCACACCGGCCACGAAAGGTGCAAAGGTGCGGATGAAAGGCATGAAGCGCGCAAGAATGATGGTCACGCCGCCATAGCGCTCATAGAAGTTGTGGGCCTGGTCAAAAGCCTTGCGGTTGAACCAGCGCGAGTCCTCCCACTGAAACACCTTGGGGCCCAGGTAGCGGCCTATCGTGTAATTGCTCTGGTCACCCAGGATGGCTGCTGCCAGCAGCACCACCACCGCCAACGGGTAGCTCATGTAGCCGGCTCCGCACAGCGCGCCGACGATGAACATCAGCGAGTCACCGGGCAGAAAAGGCATGACCACCACACCGGTTTCGACAAACACGATGATGAACAGCAGGGCATACACCCAAGGCCCATAGGCCACGACAAAGGCTTCCAGATGCTTGTCGATATGCAGGATGAAGTCGATCAGAAACTGAATGATTTCCAAAACACGGTCCTCAAAAATGGATTGGCATACCGGCGTATGCCGGCCAGTAATGTACTGCGCCCCCAAAGCCCGCAGACGCTCCACCTTTTGCTGTAGTGCCATGTTTTTGAGAGCAAACTCACAGCTGCTTGCAGACTGCAACAAGGCCGGCCTTTTAATGCTGGTTTGTTACAAGTTTTGATAAAACTAAACGTCAACAATACGTCAGCTTGCCATTTCTGCTGGCACAGTAGAGATGTGTCGCCGCAAGCCGTGCATTGCAAATCACGACATCGGCCCCCTGGCCAACAAAGTCCGGCATCTCCAGCCTCCCGCATGTGCAGGAGTGGGCACAGAGACCAGACCGCTTTCCATAACTAGCACGACGAGAGGAATACGAACATGAAGACATTCACAATGCGCTATGGCAAGGCCCTGACTCTGGCAGCCGCACTGACCGGCGCCCTGGCACTGGGCGGCTGCGCCCATGGCCCCAGCCGTCAGCAAGTCGGTATCGGCGCAGGTGCCGTGGCCGGCGGTGCAGTGGGCAACGTGCTGTTTGGCGGCCCCGTGGGCACCATCGGCGGTGCTGCCGCCGGTGCGCTGATCGGTAACGAACTGACCAAGGGCGGCTACCGCCACCGCCACTAAGCCCTGCGCCCACGGACTGAACAAAGAGCTGCCAGAAATATTCCGGCGGCTCTTTGTGTTTTCGCCCTTCAAAAAACTCACTTCCCGGCCGGTTTGTACAGCCGCCTAGAATGGTTGCCGTGAACGCAACCAGCCCCGAACTCTCCCCCTCCCCTACCGAAACCGCCGACCAGGCTGCCCCCGTGCGCCGGCCGATTCGCGACCTGCCCGACGAGCTGATCAGCCAGATCGCTGCCGGCGAGGTGGTCGAGCGCCCCGCCTCCGTGGTGCGCGAACTGGTGGACAACGCTCTGGACTCGGGCGCAGCCCAGATCACCGTGCGCCTGCTGGCCGGCGGTGTGCGCCTGATCGCGGTGGAAGACGACGGCTGCGGCATCCCGCGCGACGAGCTGCCCGTGGCCCTGCGCCGCCATGCCACCAGCAAGATCAGCGATCTGCACGATCTGGAAACCGTGGCCACCATGGGCTTTCGCGGCGAGGCACTGGCCGCCATTGCCTCGGTATCGGAAACCTCCATCTTCTCGCGCCCCGCAGGTCAGGACTCGGCCTATCTGCTGGATGCACGCAGCGGCGAGCTGCGCCCCGCCGCACGCAACCAGGGCACGACCGTAGAGGTCAAGGAGTTGTTCTTCTCCACGCCCGCGCGTCGCAAATTCCTCAAGACCGATGCCACCGAGCTCGCGCATTGTATAGAGTCCGTGCGTCGCCATGCACTGGCTCGCCCCGATGTGGGCTTTGCCATCTGGCATGAAGGCAAGCTCGTCGAGCAATGGCGCGCTGCCGGCAGCACGCCCGACGAAGCCTTGTCGCGCCGCCTGGCCGATGTGCTGAACGACAAATTTGTCGACAACTCGGTCGCCGTCGATCACTGGGCCGGCCCCGTCCATGTCACGGGCCGCGCCGGCATCCCGGACGCGGCGCGCTCGCGTCCCGACCAGCAGTTCTGCTATGTCAATGGCCGCTTTGTGCGCGACAAGGTATTGACACATGCGGCCCGTGCAGCCTACGAGGACGTGCTGCACGGCAACAAGCAGCCGGTCTACGCGCTCTACATAGAGATCGACCCCGCGCGTGTGGATGTGAACGTGCACCCCACCAAGATCGAGGTACGTTTTCGCGACAGCCGCGAAGTCCACCAGGCGGTGCGCCACGCGATAGAGAACGCGCTGGCCACGCCGCGCGCCGCGGCCGTGGTCGAGGCGGCGGCCCAGGAAGCCGCACGCCAGCCCGGCCTGATCGACGACAGCACTGCCACGCCTGTCGCGGCCAAGGCCGCGACCAAGCCCGCCGCAGCCCCGGCCTGGCCGCAAACCCGCATGAGCTTTGGCGAACCCGCCATCGGCAACCCCGTGCGCGATATGGCCAAGCTCTGGGAGCCCATGCGTGAAGCCACTGCGGAAG
Organism: Comamonas sp. wu1-DMT; assembly: GCF_040187805.1. Classification (NCBI taxonomy): domain Bacteria; kingdom Pseudomonadati; phylum Pseudomonadota; class Betaproteobacteria; order Burkholderiales; family Comamonadaceae; genus Comamonas; species Comamonas sp. wu1-DMT. Next base: position 296,758 of record NZ_JBANEM010000004.1, on the reverse strand, counting down.
CCGCACCCGCGCCCCAGATGGCGACTGCGGCACCAGCCCCAGCGAACGCCACGCCCGCGACGCCTGAATCGGCCACCGGCGCGACCACGATCACCAACACCACGGCCATGCCAAGCCCCGTGCCTCAGCCCGAGGACGAAGGCATCAGGCTGCGCCCTTCGGGCCAGTCCAGCTACTTTCAGCGAAAAGCGCCTGCACCCCAGATGCAGGAAGCACCAGCCGCTACGGAGATCGTTGCCAATGCTGCAGCTGCAGCCCCGGTCGAACCTGCTGCTGCCACGCACACTGCCGAACATGCCGCAGCGCCAGCAGCGCAACCACCCGTAACGGCTGCGGCAGACAACACCCCCGTCTGGCCGCTGGGCCGGGCCGTGGCCCAGCTGCATGGCGTCTATATCCTGGCCGAGAACAGCCAGGGCATGGTCATCGTGGACATGCATGCCGCCCATGAGCGCATCGTCTACGAGCAGCTCAAGAATGCCGTGAATACGGAAAATGGCGACCAGCAGATTCCCAGCCAGCCGCTGCTGATTCCCGCCACCTTTGCCGCCACGCCCGAGGAAGTCGCCACGGCCGAGGCCCATGCAGAGACCTTGCTGACCCTGGGCATGGAAGTCTCGCCCTTCTCGCCCAAGACCCTGGCCGTGCGCGCCGTGCCGGCCACGCTGGCCCAGGGCGATGCCGTGGAGCTGGCGCGCAGCGTGCTGGCCGAACTGGCCCAGCATGACGCAAGCACCGTGGTGCAGCGCGCGCGCAACGAGATTCTGGCCACCATGGCCTGCCACGGCGCGGTGCGCGCCAACCGCAAGCTCACGCTGGACGAGATGAATGCGCTGCTGCGCCAGATGGAGGTGACCGAGCGCTCCGACCAGTGCAACCATGGCCGCCCCACCTGGCGCCAGCTCAGCATGAAGGAGCTGGATGCGCTGTTTCTACGCGGGCGCTGACGGCAGCTCGGCAATGGCCGCCAAATAGCCGCTACATTGCCAATATCGACAAAAAACAGCGGGCCGGCAGATCAGCGGGCCCGCCTGCCATCCGCCGTCATGAACCCCAGCTCCTCCACCCCGGAACCCGCCGAAGCCCACTCCTTCATCGCCCGCGTGCGTGCGGCCCTGCCGCAGCTGCCGCCCTCGGAGCGGCGGCTGGCTGAATTCCTGCTGGATTTTCCCGGCAATCTGTCGAGCTATGCGGCGGCCGAGATGGCCAAGCTCACGGGGGTCTCGAATGCCACGGTCACACGCTTCATACAGCGGCTGGGCTATGAGGGCTACGAGGATGCACGCCGCCATGCCCGCGCCCAGGGCGATAACGGCTCACCACTGTTTCTGGCTGCCGCATCGGCCCAGGGCCGGCCCACGGCAGATGTGATTGCCACCCATCTGCGCCAGGCCTCGGAGAATCTGGCTGTCACCATAGGACAGATCTCGGCACAGCAGCTGGAGGACATCGCCCTGGCCCTGATCGGCGCGCGCCAGCTGTTCTTTGTCGGCTATCGCCAGAACCGCAACTTTGCCGCCTATCTGCGCTGGCAGCTGCTGCAGGCACTGGAGATGCCCAGCCAGGTCATCCCCGGCGCCGGCGAGACCCTGGGCGAATACGCGGCCCAGATCGGCGAAAACGATGTTGTGGTGATCTTTGCCCTGCGCCGCAGCGTGCGCGTGGTCAGCGAGTTCGCGCGCCAGGCCAGGCTGCTGGGTGCCCGCCTGATCTGCATCACCGACCATGCCAGCCCGGCCCCCGAGGCGGACTGGCTGCTGCGCGTGCAGACCTCGGCCCCGGGACCGCTGGACAATCACACGGCGCTTTTCATGCTCTGCCACCTGATTGCCACGGCTACCTTGCAGCAAAGCGGGCAGCCGGGTCGCAGACATATGGCGGCCATCGAGACCAGCCACGATGCGCTGGACGAGATGCTATGAAATCAAAAGCTTGTTGCGCTTGTTATTCATAGACTTCAGATATTTTTCAATCTGAAAAACATGAATGACTGGCGGTATAAGCTCTTGAATCAATAGCAATCAGCTAGCAACGGCGAACGACAGGCCGGCCAGCGCCGCCTGCATCGCGGCCACCACGGGCGACAGCACCGGCACCTCAAAGCGCGGCGCCAGCCACAGCGCGGCTTCGGACAACGGGCCGCCGCCGATCACCACGGCCTGCGCGCCATCGCGCTGCACGCATTGGGCCACGGCATCGCCCAGGCGCTCGCACTGCAAGGCCGGATCTGCAGCCAGCACCAGCGGTTCGCCCTGGGCAATGCGGGTGCCGCAGAACCAGGGCGTCAGGCCCAGCGCCTCGACCGAGGCGGCAATCGAAGCCTCCAGCCCCGGCGTGGTCGTCGCAATGCCAAAGCAGCGCGGGCGGCCCTGCTCATCTCTAGCGGCCTGCAGCATGGCGGCTTCGCCTATGCCGAAGGCGGCAACCCGCTCCGGCAGGGCCGCACGCAGCAGCTCCAGCCCCGGATTGCCGAAGGCGGCCACGATGATGGCCCGGCCAGCCTGGCTGTCATCGCCCTGGGCAAAGCCCAGGCCCAGCCGCAGCACCTCCTGCTCGGCAATCTTCAGTCCCGCCTCGTCGGTAATCATGGCCGCTCCCCGCTCGGCCGTCGCGCCGTGCAGCAGCACGCCGGGCGGCAGACAGGCCCGCGCCTGTCTAAGCATCAGCGCCGTGGTCTGCTGCGAGGTATTGGGGTTGATCATCAGAATATGCATGCCAGCCTTCATGCCGTGCGCTCCTGGCCAGCAGCGACCACGCCTGCAGCGGCAGACTCCTGCTCGGCATGGGATTCGCCGCCCGCGCCTTCCTCGATGGAGCGGCCAAAGGTCTCGGGGGCAAACTGAACGGCAATCGCAAAGATGAAATACATGGCCGCGATCATGCCGAACATTCCGGAGACGCCGTGCAGGTCGAACATCTTGCCCGCCAGCACCTGGGACATGGCGCCGCCAATCGTGCCCAGCGCCAGCAGGAAGGAGGTTCCCAGCGCCCGGATGCGCGTGGGGTAGAGCTCGGGCGCAAAGATCCAGATGGAGGTGTTGAGCGTCAGCACGCAGAACTGGAACAGCGCACCGCAGACCAAGATCATGGCCACGCTATCGGTGAAGTTGCCGAACGCCAGCCCCGCCAGACAGGCAGCAATCGCCCCTACCGTCAGCACCCGCTTGCGCGGAAAGTAATAGCCCATGGTCGATGCCGCGATCGCCCCAAGCAGACTGCCCATCTGCATGACGATGGTGAAGCTGAAGCTCTTGGTGATGGAATAGCCCTGGGCGACCAGAATCGTCGGCATCAGCGTGAGCACCGAGAGCTGCGCGCCAAACGTCATCCAAGAAGCCACGCCCACGGCAATCGTGCGCCGCGCATAGCCGCCCCTGAAGATGTCGGTGAAGGAGCTGCGCTGCACGATCTGAGCGGCAGCCGTCTGCGCCTGGGTGCTGCCTGGGGTGATGAACTCGCGCAGCTCGTACTGCGCATTGGCCAGCTTGCCGGCCGCCAGCATGCTCAGCACCTGATTGGCTTCCTCGACCCGTCCCTTGGAGAGCAGAAAGCGCGGCGTCTCCGGCACGAAGCGGCGGTAGAACACGATGAAGATGGCCGGCATGACCAGGCAACCGAACAGCCAGCGCCAGGAATCATCACCCGGGAACAGCGTGAACACGCCCAGCGCAAATGCCGGCGCCAGCATATTGCCCAGACCGCCGCCGCCCACATTGATGAGACCGACTGCCGTGCCGCGAAAGCGGGCCGAGCAGAACTCCGCCAGCATGGTCACGGCCGTGGTGATTTCTCCACCCAGACCAAATCCCACGATGGCACGCGCCACGGCCAGGAAAGCGTAATCGGGTGCCAGTGCGCAGCCGACGGCCCCCAGCGTGAATAGCGCCAGGTTCACATTGAGCATGAAGCGCCGTCCCATGCGATCGGCCAGGTAGCCCGAAAGCAGGCGCCCCATGGCCGCAGCAAAAAAAAGTGATGGTGTTGAGAAAGGCAATGTCCGTCGCATCCAGCCCCCATTGCTGGCGCAGCAGAGGGCCGACCAGGCCGACCGCGTTCTGTTCGAACACATCGAAGAGCACGCCGCAGACCACCAGAAAGATGATGCTTTTGTGCGAGCGCGTCACGCCGATCTGGTTGAGCGCATTTTCCAGTTGCTGCATCTGCGCCGCACTGGCTTTGCCTGACGCCGAGGGCGTCACGGGGATCTCACCTGCCATATCCACCTCCTGTGTGCTGATGACCGCCCAGGCGCTGGGCCGGTAATCCGAGTTTGAAATTAATTTTTCATATTTAAATTTATGAAAACATTTTTTCAAATCCATGTTTACCCAGCCCCGATGCTTGGTGAAAGAGGCCATCCCCAGGCTCATGTGACTGCCGTGATGAAAAAACAATTTCACAACTGCAGATTCCGTGCCTGAAATCACATGCACCACAGTGGTGCTAACACAGATAAGACAGGGCGAACGCATGAGGCCGGCCGTCACGCAACGAAAACACTTGTGCGACAGGCCGCAAAAATGTTTTTACGACACCGGAATGAAAAATCCTTTACTTCAAATGCACCATCCAAGTGCCTGAAAACTAAGAATAAATACAACAGCAATGTTCCAAATTCGGGCATGAGCGCACCAGAATTGCGCTCTCATGCACCGAATCCATGCATGACGGCATAACTTTTTGGCATAATTTTGGTTTCGCGAGTTTCAGCGCATTCCTCTGTCCCTGTCAGAAAGTTCTCTATGAAGTACGAGTCCGTAGGCCAATTCCTGGAAGAAGTGGCACAACGCAACCCCGGTCAGCCCGAATTCCTGCAAGCCGTCACCGAAGTGATGGAAAGCCTGTGGCCCTTCATCGAGAAGAATCCCAAGTACGCCGAGCACGCCCTGCTGGAGCGCCTGGTCGAGCCCGAGCGTATCATCCAGTTCCGCGTGAGCTGGACTGACGACAAGGGCCAAGTGCAGGTGAACCGCGGCTTCCGCATCCAGCACAGCATGGCCATCGGCCCCTTCAAGGGCGGTCTGCGCTTCCACCCCTCGGTCAACCAGTCCGTGCTGAAGTTCCTGGCTTTCGAGCAGACCTTCAAGAACGCACTGACCACGCTGCCCATGGGCGGCGGCAAGGGCGGCTCCGACTTCGACCCCAAGGGCAAGAGCCCTGCCGAAGTCATGCGCTTCTGCCAGGCCTTCGTGTCCGAGCTGTTCCGTCACGTGGGTCCCGACACCGATGTGCCCGCAGGCGACATCGGCGTGGGCGGCCGTGAAGTGGGCTACATGGCCGGCATGTACAAGAAGCTGTCGAACACTGCGGCTTCCGTGTTCACGGGCAAGGGCCTGTCCTTCGGCGGCTCTCTGATCCGCCCCGAAGCCACCGGCTACGGCACCGTCTACTTCGCCCGTGAAATGCTGGCCACTCGCGGCCAGTCCTTTGAAGGCAAGACCGTGTCCGTGTCCGGTTCGGGCAATGTGGCTCAGTACGCCGTGGAAAAGGCCATGGAACTGGGCGCCAAGGTCGTGACCGTGTCCGACTCCTCGGGCACCGTGTACGACGCTGCAGGTTTCACCACCGAAAAGCTGGCCATCCTGATGGACGTGAAGAACCACAAGTACGGCCGCGTCAGCGACTACGCCAAGCTGGTTTCCGGCGTGGAATTCCTGGCCGGCAAGAGCCCCTGGTCCATCAAGGTGGACGTGGCCCTGCCTTGCGCCACTCAGAATGAACTGAACGAAGCCGATGCCAAGACCCTGATCGCCAACGGCGTGCTGTGCGTGGCTGAAGGCGCCAACATGCCCTCCACCAACGAAGCCGCCCGCGCCTTCGAAGCTGCCGGCGTGCTGTACGCACCCGGCAAGGCATCCAACGCCGGTGGCGTGGCCACTTCGGGTCTGGAAATGTCGCAAAACTCGGCCCGCCTGTCCTGGCCCGCTGAGGAAGTGGACGCCCGCCTGCTGCAAATCATGCAAAGCATCCACGCTGCTTGCGTGAAGCACGGCAAGCGCGAAGACGGCACCATCAGCTACATCGACGGCGCCAACATCGCCGGCTTTGTGAAGGTGGCCGACGCCATGCTGGCACAAGGCGTGATCTGAGCGTCAGGGCTCGTCACTCGCAAGAAAGGCCCTTCGGGGCCTTTTTTCATGCCCTCGGCCAGGCGATGAAACGGCTGCTTGAATGCCTTGCGTGCACAGCGCTCTAGGCCCGCACGCCCAGTCTCATCCAGCGTATCAAGAGCTTCTCGACCTCCAGCAACAGCAGCAGGGCAACACCCAGCCCTATTGCCAGCAGTCCGGCCGCCAGGTCGACAGGACGGCTGTCGAACAGTGCCTGCATGGGCGGGGTGTAGGTGAACAGCAGTTGCACCAGGGTGACGCCGGCCACGCCCAGCAGCACCGCCGGGGTGCCCAGGACGCCGCGCAGGCTCAGCGAGGTTCCCTGCGTGTAGCGCACGCTGAACAGATAAAAGATCTCCATGATCACCAGCGCATTGACCACGATGGTGCGAGCCAGTTCGACCGAGTCACCGCGGCGCAGCGACCACTCGAACATGCCGAAGCAGCCCAGCGCGAACAGCACCGAGACCAGGGCGACGCGCCACAGCAGATAGGGCTGCAGCAGTTGCTCGTCCGGCGAGCGCGGCTTGCGCTGCATCAGCGTGGGCTCGGGCGGCTCGAAGGCCAGCGTCAGACCCAGGGCCACGGCGGTGACCAGATTGACCCAGAGAATCTGCACCGGAGTGACGGGCAGGGACAGGCCCAGCAGAATCGCCGCGACGATGACAATCGCCTGACCGCCGTTGGTCGGCAAGGTCCAGGCAATGACCTTGCGCAGGTTTTCGTAGACGGTGCGCCCTTCCTTGACGGCGGCGACGATGGTGGCGAAGTTGTCGTCGGCCAGCACCATGCCTGCGGCCTCCTTGGCGGCAGCCGTGCCGGTGATGCCCATGGCCACACCGATGTCTGCACGCTTGAGTGCCGGTGCGTCGTTGACGCCGTCACCAGTCATGGCGATGACGCTGCGATCTGCCTGCAGGGCCTGCACCAGGCGCAGCTTGTGTTCCGGACTGGTACGGGCAAATACCGTGGAGGCTCTGGCCACGTCGATCAGCTGGGCATCGTTGAGCCCGTCCAGCTCATGGCCTGAAGTGACTCGGATGATGTCGGCCAGCGCCAGTTCCCTGGCGATGGCGGCAGCGGTGGCCGCATGGTCGCCGGTGATCATCTTCACGGCAATGCCGGCGCTGCGGCATTCGCGCACGGCCTCCTTTGCCGATTCTCGCGGCGGATCTATCATGCCCAGCACGCCAAGCAGGGTCAGATCCTTGACGTCGGCCATGTCCACCCTGTCCTTGGCATCCTCGGGTGCGAAGCTGGCCAGACCCAGCACGCGATAGCCTTTGGCCGCCAGGACATCGACCTGCTCCAGCCAATAGGCTGCATCCAGCGCCTGCACGCCTTCAGCGCCCTGCTGGTCGCGGCACATGGCAAGAACCTGCTCCGGAGCCCCTTTGACGAAAACCACGGCTGGAGCATCAACTGGGCGGTGCAGAGTGGCCATGTAGCGGTGGACGGCATCAAAGGGAACCTCGTCGAGTCGGCGCCAGTCCTGACGCAGGCGCTCCACATCCAGACCGGCGCGTGTGGCCAGGGTCACCAGCGCGCCTTCCATGGGATCGCCTTCGACTGTCCAGGCCGTACCTTCGGCATGTCTTACATGGGCGTCGTTGCAAAGTGCCGCGCCCGTGGCGAAGTGCAGCAGCTGCGGATGCAGCGCAGGCTCGATCTCCTCGCCCGCCAGGGTGAAACGCCCCTGGGGCGCATAGCCCTCGCCTTCTATGTCTAAGCGGGAACCGGGCAGCACCACGGCGCGCACGCTCATTTCGTTGCGTGTCAATGTGCCGGTCTTGTCGGAGCAGATGACCGAGACGGCGCCCAGTGTTTCAACCGCCGGCAGACTGCGCACGATGGCATAGCGTGCGGCCATGCGCTGCACGCCAATGGCCAGCGCTATGGTCATGACCACGGGCAGGCCTTCGGGGATGGCCGATACGGCAATGCCCACCACAGCGATAAAGGCGTCGGCTATGTCGTAGTCGCGCACCCATAGTGCGAAGCAGAACATCAGCGCGGACAGGCTCAGTATGGTGATGGTGAGCTGGCGCGCGAAACGGTCCATCAGCCGCGTCAGCGGGGTGGCCAGTGTCTGCACCGAACCCAGCATGGTGCTGATCAGGCCCAACTCGGTACGCGGGCCCGTGGCCACCACCACGCCCAGGCCTTGCCCCGCGGCAACCAGGGTGCCGGAGTAGGCCATGGAGAAGCGGTCGCCGAGAGCGGCATCGGCGGCCACCGGATCGGCCGACTTGTCGACGGCGACCGATTCCCCGGTCAGCATGGCCTCGTCCAGCTTCAGGCTGCTGGCGCGCAGCAGGCGCAGATCGGCCGGGACGCGATCGCCAGCCTCGAGCAGCACACAGTCGCCGGCAACCAGCTCCTCAGCAGGCACCGCCATGCGCAATCCGTCGCGCAGCACATTGGCGCGGCTGGAAACCATGGCCTTCACGGCGTCCAGCGCCTTCTCGGCACGGCCTTCCTGCACGAATCCGAAGACCGCATTGATCAGCACCACCGCGAGGATCACCCCCGTATCGACCCAATGCTGCAGCAAGGCGGTGACCACGGCCGAGCCCAGCAGCACATAGATCAGCAAATTGTTGAACTGCGACAGAAAGCGCGCCAGCATGCTGCGCGAAGCGGCAGCAGGCAGGGCATTGGGCCCTTGCTGCTGCAAGCGCTCGCGGGCCTCTCCAGAGCTCAGCCCGGCGGCAGTCGATTGCAATTGAGCGAGTACGGTATCGATAGCCAACGCGTGCCAGGCGGCAACGCGGTTCTGTTCCTGCATCTGAGACTCCCTGACGATTCAACTGAAACGCTTGTGAGCCGGATCTGTGCCCGGTTGGCTGGCTGCCGCGGAGAACGCGCCGTTGCATGGTATGCGCTGGGCAGGCCCTGCCACTGACTATAAGCAGGAATGTCGATCATTGATTGACTGCAACGGGCTGATTGCCCCCGCCAGCCAACACTGCAGCGAAATCGGACTTTCAAGCTCGGCAGTGCGCCCTGCAGCTGGTTCAGCCAGCCGTACCGGCGCGAGGCACCGGCTAAAAATCATGAAGCACTGGTTTTCATGGATTCCTATTCACATTGAATCTCATGACAATCAATTAAATTTTGTTGAGCAATTCAACACAAATCACTGAATCAACCTTCACCACAAATAATTGTGGAACTTATGAATCCAGACCGCGCCACTCTTTCCCGCCGACTTTGCATTGCCTGTGCCATGACCAGCCTGTTCGCAGGCGCGGTGCAGGCACAGGATGTCTATCCCAGCAAGCCCATCCGCATCGTGATTGGCTATGCCCCGGGCGGCTCTGTCGACATGGTCGGCCGCGTGGTCGGGGACATACTGGCCAGGCAGTTGAACGCTACCGTCGTGGTGGAGAACGTGCCGGGTGCCGCAGGCGTGGTGGGTGCGCAGCGCGTGGTCTCGGCCAAGCCCGACGGCTACACCTTGCTGGCCGGCTCCAGCAACGAAATGGCGGGCACCAAGTTTGTGAATGCCGCGCAGAAGTACGATCCGGCTGTGGATCTGACCCCGGTGAGCCTGACCGCCCAGGCCCCCAATCTGTGGGTGGCCGGTGCGCATGTTCCTGTCAAAACCGTGGATGACTTCGTCAAACTGGCCAAGGCCAACCCTGGCAAATACAGCTACGGCAGCCCCGGCATTGGCTCGACGCCGCATTTTTCGGGAGAGCTGATCAAGAAGACTGCGGGTGTCTACCTGGTTCACATCCCCTACAAGGGCTCTCCCGCCATGACCAGCGATCTGGGCGGCGGCAACCTAGACTTCGCCATCCTCTCGCCAACCGCTGCCGCCCCGCTGGCGCAGTCCGGAAAGATCCGGATTCTGGGCGCCACCACGGCCACCCGCATCGCCACGCTCAAGGAGGTGCCGGCGCTGGCAGAACACCCCGCGCTCAAGGGCTATGCCCTGAGCGGCTGGTTTGCTTTGGCTGCCCCCAAGGGCCTGCCTCCGGAAGTGCTGGCCAAGCTGCAAAAAGCGATACAGACAGGTCTCGCCGATCCGGCCATCCGCCAGAAGCTGGAAGCAGCGGGAACCCCGCCCGCCAAGGGCAATGAAAGCCTTGCCCAGGTGATGCGCACCGACATGGACAAATACGCCGAGCTGGTGAAGTTCGCGAGGATCACGGGCGACAACTAAGGCAGCGGCCTGCAGCGCCATAGGCTTTTCTGCCCGCAGGGCCTTGCATCACCGCGCCCGGGTTTGTTTTCGGCGCCCCTGCGACTAGGGCTGCCCCCATGGCATGGCCGCACTCCTTCCCGGTAAAAGTGACAGGTTTCACAACTTGTTTCTGTAAAAACCGTGGGGGGTAATTTCATGTCCTTGATTCGCCGCGCCAGCTTTTCGACCCTGCTTTGCAGCAGCGCCTTCATGCTGTTCAGCCAGAATGCCCTGGCCCAGGCTGCTGCGTCCCAGGCGGGTATGCCCCAGCCGGGTGCGGCCCAAACCGGAGGCCTGTCCCGGACCATGGTCGGCAAGGCCGATGTTTCGGTACCAGGCCGCGAAGCCGTGGTGGCCAAGGTGGAGGTCGCCCCAGGCTCGCGCGCGGGCCGCCACACCCACCCTGGCGACGAGATCAGCTATATCAGCGAGGGCGAGGTCGATCTGCTGATCGACGGCCAGCCGCCGCGCACGCTCAAGGCCGGCGAAACCTTTGTCGTTCCCGCAGGTGTGATTCATGATGCACACAATGCCAGCAATGGCACGGTCAAGCTGATTGGCGTGTATGTCGTGGAGAAGGGCAAGCCTCTGGCCACGCCAGCCCCTTGAGCAGCACACGGCTTCGACCGACCAAGCCAAGGCCGCAGTCCATCGCTGCGGCCTTTGTTCCTTGCTCGGCTCTTCTTCTGTAGGATCAACCCACATGAAGCACACCGTTACCGCCTTGCTGCTAGGTGCAGCCTGCAGCTTGAGCCTTGCCGCATCGCCCACGCCGGCAGCGACTCAGGAGATCGAGTATCTGATCGGCCACCTCAAAGCCTCGGGTTGCGAGTTCCAGCGCAATGGCAGCTGGCATGACAGCGCCAAGGCCGCCGAGCATCTGCGCGGCAAATACGACTATCTGCTCAAAAAGGGCTGGGTGGCGACGGCCGAGGACTTCATTGCCCGCGCAGGCACGGAGAGCAGCATCAGCCACAAGCCCTACCAGGTGCGCTGCAGCGGCAAGGAGGCCGAAGCCAGCGCCAGCTGGCTGCAGGCCGAGCTCAAGCGCTACCGCAACCGCCAGTAGCGCTCAGCACCCCGCCTCAGCCTGCGCGCTTGACGGCCGCATCGCACCAGCGCTGCGCCACCTGGGGCGAGGTGCTGCAGACGGCATCGTGCGTGACCGTGGTCACGGCGCGCTCCAACAACTGAATATCGGCTTCGTGCTGGCGTGCCACATGGGGGTCTTCGAAGAAGATGGCGCGGTGGCAGCGCTTTTCCAGAACCAGATCGGCAATCTGCGCATCACCGCCCAGCGGACCACTGTTGTAGCGGTCCACCCAGGGCTTGTCAGCTGGCCAGCCCTTGCTCCAGGCCATTTCGTTGAGTTTCTGACCCGTTGTGCCCGTACCCACGCGGCGGCGGTAGCGGCTGAGCAACTCGAAGTTGTGTGCTGCAAAGTCCAGCATGGTGGGCTTCATGGCATCGTGGGCGATCAGCGCCAGCGTCTGGTTCTCATAGTCGTGAAAGCGGTCGGCATTGCGGTCGCGCGCCAGGCCGGCGTGAATGCGCTCCATCTCGATCCAGTCGCGCGTGGAGGCGACCGTGGAAAGAAAAGGCTTGCCGTGGATCACGCACTGGCGCTTCAAGGCCAGGGCTTCGGGGAAGATGGACGACGGATCCACCGGGTCCATCAGATAGATGGCGCCATCGAGAGTGCGCTCGTCACCCTCCATGCCCACCACCTCGGCCACCAGCCTCATGAGCCCGCCCTCGCGGCCATAGGGATAGCGCACCAGGCCTTTGTAGCCCTGGAGCATGCTGGCCGCCGTGATGGCATCATAGGTGCGGCCCACGGTATGAAAGCCCAGCTTGAGCTCGCGAATTCCGGCCTCGCAGGCGCGCAGCAGGGCAAACAACGCGGCATCCTCGGTTTGGTGGTGGAGTTTGTTGGCGGCAAGGCCCAGGCAGATCGACATAGTGAACTAATCCTTCAAACAGGCTTCAAACGCTCGCAAACTCTGCGTAACCAGCTATGCATTTGCGGCTTGAAACACCCGCAAGAATATCGCCAATTCATGCACTCCAGATGACTGGGGCCAGGTCAGACAGCCATACTTGCACAGCACTTGACAGCCGCCATCTTCCGTCGCTCTTCTTCTCATGCCCAAGACCTCACGCTTCTGGAGCCCCCGCCGCATCGCGGCAGCACTCGGTCTGGCCTTGCTGCTGGTGCTCGCGAGCTGGGGCATGCGCGAGCTCGATGCGAGGCAGCGAGTCTGGATTTTTCAGCCCAGCGACCGCAGCTGGCCCGGAGCCAACACGGCCGGCATGCAGGAGCGATGGATAGACTTTCGCAGCCGCGACGGCAGCGCCGCCAGGCTGCATGCCCTCTGGATGCCATCCAGCGATGCACGCGCTCCCCTGCTGCTGTTTCTGCATGGAGCGCGCTGGAATGTGACGGGCTCCTCGCCACGCATACGGCGCCTGCAGGCCATGGGCTTTTCGGTGCTGGCCGTGGACTACCGCGGCTTTGGCAAGAGCAGCCCGGCCCTGCCCTCGCAGGCCTCGGCCGCCGAGGATGCCCGTGCCGCCTGGGACTGGCTGGGCCGACAGGCCGCAGGCAGGCCGCGCTATATCTTCGGCCACTCGCTGGGCGGCGCCGTTGCTATTGATCTGGCCAGCTCCGTCAAGGATGAAAGCGGGGTGCTGGTCGAGTCCACCTTCACCAGTATTCCCGATGTGTTCGACTCCATGCGCTGGGGCTGGCTGCCCGTGAACTGGTTGATCACGCAGCGTTTCAACTCCGTCGACACCGTGGCGAACATCGGCTCGCCGCTGCTGGTCGTGCACGGCACGGCAGACCCGCTGATTCCGGCCCGGCTGGGTCAGCGGCTGTTCGATGCAGCGCGCGAGCCCAAGCGCCTGATCCTGGTCGAAGGTGCCAGCCACCACAACACCCAGTCCAGGGCCCTGGTGCAATACCGCAAGGCACTGCATGAGCTGTTCGGCCTGAATCCGCGCTGAGCGACATCGCCACATACTGTCTCGTCAGCATACGTACCAATGGACAGGTTCTGATAGTCTGTCCGGCTATGTCTGCGCCGCCTGCCCTGAACTCAAAGCAAAATCCCGCTCAATCCATTGAAGAGCAAGCGAAGAGTGCTCCTGAATCTGCAGTCCTTGTGATTCTCACACTGGGGCTGCTGCTGGGTCTGCAGCCGCTGGCAACCGATCTCTATCTGCCCGCCCTGCCTCAGCTGCAGCAAGGTTTCGGCGCCCATGTCTCGCAGGCCCAGCTGACACTGACCGGCTTTTTGCTGGCCTTTGGCTGCTCGCAGATTTTCTGGGGCCCTCTGTCGGACCGGCTGGGCCGCCGCCCGGTCTTGCTGCTGGGCATCAGCGGCTATGTGATCGCCGCTCTGGGCTGCGCCAGCGCCCAGAGCATGGAGGCCTTGATTGCCTGGCGCAGCCTGCAAGGCGCAGCCCTGGGCGCCGGTGTGATGTGCGCGCGTGCCGTGGTCCGCGATCTCTACGCACCGCATATGGGCGCGCAAGTCATGTCCAAGGCGCTGACAGGCCTGGGCGTGCTGGCTTTTCTGGCCCCCATCAGTGGCAGCTTGCTCGTGGGCTGGCTGGGCTGGCGTTCCACCATGCTGGCCCAGGCCTTCATGGGCTGCCTGGCCTGGCTGCTGGTGGTGCTGCGCTTCAGGGAGTCGATTCCCCAGCGCAACCCGCAGGCGCTGCAAGCGGGCAATCTGCTGCGCACCTGGTCGCGCATTGTGCGCAACCCCATGTTCCAGGCCTACAACCTGCTGACCTGCTTCAGCTATGCAGGCCTGTTCACCAATCTGGCGGCCTCTTCGTTCACCTACATCAACGTGCTGCATATGGAGCGCACGCAATACGGGCTGATGCTGGGCGGCAACGCGCTGTGCTATATCGCCGGCACCTTCGCCTGCCGCCGTCTGCTGCGCAGCATGAGCGTGCAGCGCACCGTGGCCGTGGCGGGGGTGTTGTCGCTGACGGCAGGCTCCCTCATGGGCCTGGCGGCCCTGGCCGATCTGCACAGCATCTGGGCCTATGCCCTGCCCTTCTGTCTCTACCAGATCGCCCACGGCATTCACATGCCCTGCGGACAAAGCAATGCCATCGCACCCTTCCCCCAGGCAGCGGGCACGGCCTCGGCCATCAACGGTCTGGTGATGATGCTGATGGCGTTTGCCATGGGACATTGGCTGGGACTGAATCTGGATGCGGATTCCACCATGCCGCTGGCCTTCGGTATCTGGTTCTGGTCGGCTTGCACGGCGGTCACGGCATGGACGCTGGTACAGCGTTTCGGCATCAGCAAATCATGATTTGAAATAAGATGTATTGGTTATTTAAAAACCAATTTTTATTATTTTTCTTTTTATAGAGATTTTTTGAGAATGCCTGGACTGGCCAACGCGCCGCACTTTTGTGATCTCCAGCCATGCATTCCCGCCGCCTCTTTCTTCAGCAATCGCTGCTCGCCGCCAGCTCCGCCGGCTTCTCCTTGAACTCTCTGGCCAAGGCCACCGAGATCTCCGCCGTTCCTCAATCCAGCCGCATTCTGGTGGGCTTTGGCGCAGGCGGCGGCATCGATCTGCTGGCACGCGTGCTGGCCGAAAACATCGCCGCACAGCTGGGCAGGAGCCACTACGTGGTGGTGGACAACAAGCCCGGCGCCAACGGCCAGATTGCCGCACAGACTCTGCTCAACGCCCCCAGCGACGGCAGCACCTATCTGATCGCACCGCTGATCACCCCGGTGCTCTCGCAGATCGTCTACAAAAAGCCCGGCTACGACCCTGCACGCGACTTCTCTCCGGTGGGTCTGCTCGCGCATTTCCAGTTCGGCCTGGCCGTCCCCGCCAGGCACCCGGCGCGCAATATTCAGGAATATGTGGCCTGGCTCAAGGCCAACCCCGAGAAGGCCAACTTCGGCAGTCCCGCTGTGGGCAGCCTGCCGCATTTCTTCGGCCTGCTGCTGGGCGAAGCTGCCGGCGTCAACATCGTGCATGTGCCCTACAAGGGCGGTCCGGCCATGATGACGGATCTGATCAGCGGCCAGTTGGCCTCCGCCATCCAGACCACCAGCGAGCTTGCTCCGCTGCACAAGGAAGGCAAGGTGCGCATTCTGGGCACTTTCGGCAGCCAGCGCGGTCGCGAGCTGCCCGATGTACCGACCTTTGCCGAAGCCGGCTACCCCAAGGCCACAGGCAGCGGCTGGTACAGCCTGTGGGCACGCAAAGGAACTTCGCCCGAAGCCATTGCCGCCGTCAACCGCGCCGTCAACCACGCGTTGCTGGACCCCAAGCTGCAGCCCAGATGGGCCGAGCTGTCCCTGCAGCCGGACCCGCGCACGCCACAGGCGCTGGAGCAGTTGCGCGTGGCCGAAGTCGCCAAGTGGCGTCCCGTGATCACCAACTCCGGCTTTGCCATCGAATAAGCAAAACGACCTACTCATGACTGCACCGAATATCGTTTTCATCCTGGCCGACGATCTGGGCTGGGCCGACCTGGGCGTCTATGGCGCTACCGATTTCAAGACCTCGCATCTGGACCGCCTCGCCGCCCAGGGCGTGCGCTTCAATCAGGCCTATGCCAACTCGGCCGTCTGCTCGGCCACCCGCATTGCGCTGATCACCGGGCGCTATCAGTACCGGCTGCAGGCCGGGCTTGAAGAGCCGCTGGCACGCCATGGTGCGCAACTCGGCCTGCCTGCCGATCACCCCACGCTGCCATCGCTGCTCAAGCAAGCCGGCTACGACACGGCACTGATAGGCAAATGGCATCTGGGCAAGCCGCCCGCCTACGGCCCGCAGCTCAGCGGCTACGACTACTTCTTCGGCAACCACAGCGGTGCCATCGACTACTTCACGCACAAGCCCGGCGTGGGTGAACAGTTCAGCTCCGACCTCTGGCAAGGCAACGAGCCCGTGGAGCGCACGGGCTACTACACCTACATCCTGGGGGATGAGGCCACGCGCTATGTGCATGAGCGCAAGGGCCAGGACAAGCCTTTTTTCCTGTCGCTGCACTTCACTGCGCCGCACTGGCCCTGGGAAGGGCCCGACGACGAGCATGTCGCGCACAGCATCAAGGATCTGTTCCACTACGACGGCGGCAGTCTCAAGAAATATGGCGAAATCGTCGAGGCCCTGGACAAGGCCGTGGGCCAGGTGCTGCAGGCGCTCGATGACACCGGCCAGGCCGACAACACCATCGTCATCTTCACCAGCGACAACGGCGGCGAACGCTTTTCCAAGACCTGGCCCTTCACGGGCCAGAAGACCGAGCTGCTCGAAGGCGGCATCCGCGTACCCACACTGCTGCGCTGGAGCGCCCGCATCCGGCCCCAGGTCCAGGAGCAGGTCACAGCCAGCTTCGACTGGCTGCCCACGCTGCTGGCCGCCGCAGGTGCCAGACCTCACCCGGACTTCCCCAGCGACGGCCAGAACATCCTGCCCATTCTGGAGGGCCATGCAGCCAATACCGAGCGCAGCCTGTTCTGGCGCTACAAATCACAGACCCAGCGTGCCGTGCGCCAGGGACCCTGGAAATACCTCAAGATCAACGACAACGAGTTTTTGTTCAATGTGGAGGAGGACGCCCGCGAACGCGCCAATCTCAAGGAGCATCAGCCAGCAATCTTTGCCGGGCTGCGCAGGCAGTGGGAGGAATGGAACGAGCAATTGCTGCCCATCACGGCCGAAATCTACAGCCACGGCCTCTCGCCCGACATTCAGGCCGATCGCTATGTGCCGGCACGCCTGAGCCGGGGCTAGGCAGGGCACTAAGCCCCACCGCTGCCGCCAGGCGGCAGGCTGCGTTATCCTTCACAACCAGCAAGAACCAATGACCGGCGGTCATTGGTTCTTGTGCTTTGACCTGTACGGATTTCGCCCATGACTGCTGCCCACACCCTGCCCTGTATCGCCATTGCCGGCCCCACTGCCTCGGGCAAGACTGCGGCAGCGCTGGCACTGGCCGAGCGCCTGGCACAACGCGGGCAGAAGGCCGAGATCATCAGCGTGGATTCGGCCCTGGTCTACAAAGGCATGGACATAGGCACAGCCAAGCCCACAAGGGACGAGCTGTCTGCCGTGCCGCATCACCTCATCGACATCATCGATCCGCTGCAGGCTTATAGCGCGGCCGAGTTCGTGCGCGACACGCAGACCCTGGTTGCCGAAATCCGCGCCCGCCAGGCCATACCTCTGCTGGTGGGCGGCACCATGCTGTACTTCAAGGCGCTGATGGACGGGCTGGACGATATGCCCGCAGCCAACCCCGAAGTGCGCGCCATGCTGGACGCGCAGGCCGCCGAACTGGGCTGGCCCGCCATGCATGCCAGACTGGCCCAGGTGGACCCCGTCACCGCAGCACGCCTGGCCCCCGGCGACAGCCAGCGCATCCAGCGCGCGCTTGAGGTCTGGCAGGTCTCGGGCCAACCGCTTTCGAGCTTTCACACGACTAGGAACAAAACGGGCCCTGCAGAACAGATGGGACTTGCAACGCTTTTCTCGCTGGAGCCTGCAGAGCGAGCCTGGCTGCACCAGCGCATTGCGCTGCGCTTTGATCTGATGCTGGAGCAGGGCTTCCTCGACGAAGTGCGCAGCCTGCGCGCACGCGGCGATCTCCATCTGGACCTGCCCTCGATGCGCTGCGTGGGCTATCGCCAGGCCTGGGAAGTGCTGGACGCGCTGGAGGCCGATCCCGGCAAGCCGCTGGACATGGCAGGCCTGCGCGAGCGCGGCATCGCCGCCACACGCCAGTTGGCCAAGCGCCAGATCACCTGGCTACGCTCCATGCCCCAGCGCCATGCCATTGCCTGCGATGCACCCGGCGCCCAGCAGCAATTGCTGGATGCCGCCATGGCTGCCATTGACGCGGCGCAGCAAGACGCCAGCTAAGCACCACGACCGCAGCCGCCCATCGTTAAGATCGCTGCATGGCTGCCACCGACTCACCCTACGCCCATCCACTGCTGCAGGTCAGCGACCTTGCCAAACGCTATGGCGAGGGCGAGGCCCAGACCACGGTCTTCGCGCGGGTGAGCTGCGAGATCGCCGCCGGCGAGTTTGTCGCCATCGTCGGCAACTCCGGCGTGGGCAAGTCCACCTTTCTCAACTGCCTGGCCGGGCTGGACAGTTGGCAGCAAGGCCGGGTTCTGCACAGCGGCACCGATCTGTCCACGCTCGATGAAGCCCGGCGCGCCATCTGGCGGCGCGCGCATCTGGGCTTTGTGTTCCAGGCCTTTCATGTCCTGCCCCATCTCGATGTGGCGCAGAACATTGCCCTGCCGCTGATGCTGCTGGGCCGCATGGACGGCCAAGGTCAGCAGCGCGTGCAGCAGGTGCTGCAAGCCGTGGGACTCGCTGGTCTGGGTCAGCGCCTGCCCCAGCAGCTCAGCGGCGGCCAGCTGCAGCGCGTGGCCATAGCACGTGCCCTGGTGCATTCACCGCCTCTGCTGCTGGCCGATGAACCCACGGGCAATCTAGACCCCTCTACTGCTCAGCAGATCATGGATTTACTGCTAAAGCAAACCCGCGAAAACGGCACGGCGCTGGTGCTGGTCACCCATTCCTCAGAAGCGGCCAGGCGCGCCGATCGCGTGCTGCGGCTGACGGCAGACGGCATGCAGGCCGAACTCTCGACATCGCAGCAAAGCGCGCTAAGCCTGTGACTTCACGCCCCCCGCTTCTTCTGCTGCTGACCAGCTTTTCCTGGCAGGAGCTGCGCCAGCACCCCTGGCGCACGGCCACGGCGCTGATTGCCATCATGCTGGGCGTGGCGCTGGGCTTTGCCGTCCATGTGATCAACCAGTCCGCACTGGACGAATTCTCCAGGGCGGTGCGCAGCGTCAACGGCCAGCCTGATCTGCAGCTGCACGCCATGCAGGGCGGCCTGCCGCTGGCGCTCTATCCCCAGGTGGCTCAGACCCCAGGCGTCGCCAGCGCCGTGCCCTGGGTCGAAACCACGGTGCTGCTGCCCGGCAGCAGCGCAGACCCGCAGACGCGCAGCACCCAAGGGGCGGCACAAGGCGTGAGCTTGCGCGTGCTCGGCAGCGATGCCCTCAAGCTGGCCCCTGTCGCCCCGGCACTGATGCCGCGTTTGTTTGAGGGCGGCGACCGTCTCGATCTGTTTGCTCCCGACGCCGTGTTTCTCAATGCTGCCGCCTTGCAGGCCCTGCAACTGAGTCCTGAACAGGCCCTCAACGCCCCCATGCAATGGCTGCTCAACGGCCAGGCCCAGCAGTTGCGTATTGCGGGCACGGTCGCCGCCAGCGGCGCACCGGTCGCAGTCATGGACATTGCCGCACTGCAGCAGAAGCTCGGCCTGTTTGACCGCATCGACCGGCTGGACCTGTTGCTGACCGACAGCGCCAGCCGCAGCCAGGTGGGCACCGCCCTGCACGCATTGGCGGCTTGGCAAGACCAGATACTGATCCAGCAGCCCAGCGACGATCAGCAGCGCGTGGGCGAGATGTCGCGCGCCTATCGCGTCAACCTCACGGTGCTGGCGCTGGTGGCCTTGTTCACGGGAGCGTTTCTGGTGTTCTCGGTACTGGCACTCAGCGTGGCTCAGCGCGCGCCGCAGTTTGCGCTGCTGGCCGTGCTCGGAGCCACGCCGCGCCAGCGCATGGCTCTGGTGCTGCTGGAAGCGCTGGCGCTGGGGACTCTGGGCAGCCTGGCCGGTATTGCGCTCGGTACGGCGCTGGCCTGGCTGGCGCTGCAGGTGCTGGGCGGCGATCTGGGCGGCGGCTTCTTTGCCGGCGTGCAACCCGCCCTGCACTGGAGTCCGGCGGCAGCGCTGATCTTCGGTCTGCTGGGCCTTGCCGCCACGCTGGCCGGCGCCTGGTGGCCTGCACGCGCCGCCATGGATCTGCCACCCGCGGCCACGCTCAAGGGGCTGGGCAGCACGCACGAGAGCGCTCCGCGTCTGTGGCCCGCTGTCACACTACTCGCCGCCAGCCTGGTACTGGCCTTCATGCCGCCGGTCGCAGGTGTCCCGCTGGCCGCCTATATGGCCGTGGGCCTGCTGTTGCTGGGCGGCATGTCAGCCCTGCCCTGGCTGCTGGGTGCGGTGCTGGCACTGGTACCCAAGGCCTTTTCGCGCCAGCCGCTGGCCATGCTGGCGCTGGAGCGCGCGCGGCGCATGCGCCACGCCACCACCGTGGCCGTAGGCGGCGTGGTGGCCAGCCTGAGCCTGGCCGTAGCCCTGACGGTGATGGTCACCAGCTTTCGCGGCAGCATGATGGAGTGGCTGGATGCCGTGTTGCCCGCTCCCCTGTATGTACGCGCCGCAGGCGGCTCCAGCCGTGTCGATGCTGCCCTGCTGCCGGCCGATGCGGCGCAACGCCTGGAGCAGCTGCCCGGCATAGCGCGTGCCCAGGCCATGCGCAGCAGCCAGTTGGTACTGAGCCCCGAGCGCCCGGCCATCAGTCTGCTGATTCGCCCGCTACGTGGCGAGCAGGCCATGCAGCTGCCCTGGGTCGAGGGCCCCATCCAGGAAACACGCCCAGGCATAGCCGTGCACATCAGCGAAGCCGTGGCCCAGCTCTATGACCTAAAGCCTGGCGACAGCTGGCCGCTGCTTTCCAAGGCTTTCAGCCTTCAAACCAATGACCGCCAAGCGCCAGCAGCTTCCTTTTACATAGCATCCGTGTGGCGCGACTATGTGCGTCAGTTCGGTGCCGTAGCCCTGGACTGGAAGGACTACCTGACACTGGTGGGTCATGCAGGCAATGCCGCGCAGATCAGCGAGATCGCCGTCTGGCCGGAGTCCCAAAGCCAGCTGTCTGGCACTGATCTGCAAGCGGCGATAGAGCAGGCCCTCGGCACGCCGGGGCAATCGCCCCCTGCGCTGGAGTTTGTCAGCAGCCAGGCTCTGCGCGAGCGCTCCCTGCGCATTTTCGATCGCAGCTTTGCCGTCACCTACTGGCTGCAGGCCGTGGCCATAGGCATAGGCCTGTTCGGCATTGCCGCCAGCTTCAGCGCCCAGGTGCTGGCCAGGCGCAAGGAATTCGGACTGCTGGCCCATCTGGGCCTGACGCGCCGCAATGTGCTGAGCGTGGTCGCCGCCGAGGGTCTGGCCTGGACCATGCTGGGCACCATCGCGGGCACGCTGCTGGGCCTGGGCGTGGCCGTGATCCTCGTGCATGTGGTCAACCCGCAGAGCTTTCACTGGACCATGGAGTTGCGCCTGCCCCTGCTGCGCCTGCTGGCGCTGGGTGCTGCCGTGGTGCTGGCAGGCGTCATCACCGCGTGGCTGGCCGGGCGCCGGGCCGCCAGTGCCGACGCGGTGCTGGCCGTCAAGGAGGACTGGTAGCTATACCTGCACCCCTGTCAGCGTTTTTCACATGATTGCGCCATTGCGCAGCGCACAATGAAATCTTCACCGCTGCGAGGAGTTCGTATGCAAGTCCAGCCCTATCTCTTTTTCGATGGCCGCTGCGAAGAGGCCCTGGATTTCTACCAGGCCGCACTTGGGGCCGAGATCACCATGCTGATGCGCTACAAGGATGCTCCGCCGCAGCCCGAGTCATCGACCCAGCAAGGCTGCGGCCCGGGCCAGATGGATCCCGAAAAAATCATGCACGCCAATGTCCAGATTGGCGAGGCGCAGATCATGGCATCTGACGGCATGAACGGCGGCAAGCCGGATTTCAAAGGCTTTTCTCTGTCCATCACCGCGCCCAGCGAGAATGAGGCCGACCGCATATTTGCTGCCATCGGCCAGGGCGGCAAGGTACAGATGGCGCTGGACACCACGTTTTTTGCGCGCCGTTTTGGCGTGGTGACCGACCGCTTCGGAGTCAGCTGGATGGTGATCGTTCCCCTGATCGATATCGGCTGAGGCAGCTCAAAGCAGCACCTCGAAGCTCATGGCATTGCGCTGATCGGCTGGGCGACAATGGGCCATGCCTTTTCAGCCCACGCCCTCCCAGCCTCAACAACCGGCACTGCTGGCCCTGTCACGCAGGCAGTCCCTGCAGAGGCTGGCTGCTGCCGGTCTGGGCTGGGCGACTCTGGGCCTGCCTCTGCCAGGCATGGCTTTGCCGTCCAGAACCTTGCAGTTTCCGCGCGACTTCGGCAGCCACCCGGATCTGCAGACCGAGTGGTGGTACATCACCGGGCAGTTGCAGGCCGGCGGCAAGCCCTGGGGCTTTCAGCTGACTTTCTTTCGCTCGCGCATCGAAGCCGCGCAAGGCCTGCAATCGGCGCTCGCGGCCAAGCAGTTGATCTTCGCCCATGCGGCCCTGTGCGATGTCGAGGGCCAAAAGCTGCGCCATGACCAGCGCATGGCGCGCGCGGGACTGGGCCTGGCCGGAGCCAGCGAAAACGATACCGATGTGCATATCAACGACTGGTATCTTCAGCGTCGACCCGTACCAGGACGAAACGCCAGTGAAGCCAGTCGCTACAGAGCGCTGCTGAGCAGCCAGGACTTCATACTGGATCTTGAGTTTGACAGCACTCAGCCACTGCTGCTGCAGGGCTTGAATGGTCTTTCACGTAAAGGCCCGCGTGAGGAACAGGCCAGCTACTACTACAGCCAGCCTCAGCTCAAGGTCGGCGGCTCCATCACCGTGGGCGGGCAGCAACTGCCTGTGCAAGCCAGCGCACACAACCGCGCCTGGCTGGACCATGAATGCAGCGCGGCCATCATGGACCCTGAGGCTCAGGGCTGGGACTGGATAGGCATGAATCTCGATGACGGCAGCGCCCTCACGGCCTTTCATCTGCGCCGCCGCAATGGATCGGCGCTCTGGGCCGGTGGTTCATTCCGCGCGCCTAACCAGAGCGCGCACATCTTTGCCGCCGATCAGGTGCGGTTCGAGCCACTGCGCCACTGGAGCAGCCCGCACAGCAAAGCAAGCTACCCTGTGGCCTGGAGCGTGCAGACACCGGCGGGCCGTTTCGAAGTTCAGGCCCTGGTGGACGACCAGGAACTCGACAGTCGCGCCAGCACCGGCGCCATTTACTGGGAGGGTCTGTGCGAGCTGCGCAGCATCGGCGCCGATGGCAAAAGCGTCCGCGTAGGCAGCGGTTACCTGGAAATGACCGGCTATGCGAATGCACTAAGGCTTTAGGGCCTGGGGCTTGCACACCAAAGCGCGGAGCTGATCGAGCAGAAGCTGCAGATGGCGCTCGCGCAAGTTGTCGCCCAAGAGATCGACCTGCAGCAGGCTCTGCCAGGTCGCGGCATGATCCACGCGGAAGCCCGACAGGGCCGAAATCAGATAGTGGACATCGACCGCGCTCAGTTGATCCTTGAACAGGCCCTGCGCCACGCCGCGCTGCAGAATGCGCTCGATCGGCTCCAGCGCCGCCTTGCGCAACAGCTCGGTCTTGGAGATCTGGCCCAGCATCTCGCCGCCCTGGAAATTCTCCTGCAGCACCAGACGCGTGAACTCCTGGTTCTGCTCGTGATACTCGAAGCTCCTTTGCGCCAGCGCATGCAACGCCTGCAAGGGCTCCAGCGCATCGAGATTGAGCTGCTCCTCCGACTCGCGAATATCCGAGTAGCTCTGCTCGATGACCGCGAGGTACACGTCTTTCTTGTTGCCGAAGTAGTAGTAGAGCATGCGCTTGGCGCAGCCCGCCTTGGCGGCAATGCGTTCCAGCCGCGCTCCGTCATAGCCGTAATTGGCAAACTCGGTCTTGCCCGCGTCCAGCAGGGCTCGGCGCATATCGGCCGATGCCTCGTCTGCCGAAGGCTGCTGGCTCAGTGAATTTTCAGGACCTTGCTGCTCGCTCACGACCACATCTCCATTGACTCAAGCGCGCGAGCGTAACACGCAGCTCAGGCATGAAAAAAGGCCCCCACGCTTCCCACTGCGTGTGGTCGCTGCCCCTCCGGGAGGGGCGCTGCCCGGCGATGAAAAAAGCCATGGCTCTGACGAGCCATGGCTTTTCGGTTCAATGCCTGCGTCGCTTATTTACCGCTATCGGGCAATGCGTAGGCAATCACGTAGTCACCGCGGTCGGGCGACTGGCGGGCGCCACCGGCCGAGATCACCACATACTGCTTGCCGGTTCTGGGCGACTTGTAGGTCATGGGGCCGCCCTGGCTGCCAACTGGCAGGCGGCCCTTCCAGATTTCCTTGCCGGTGGCGCTATCCCAGGCGCGCAGATAGTAATCCTGCGTGCCGGCAAAGAACACCAGGCCGCCTTGCGTCGCAAGCGTACCACCCAGCGTGGGCAGGCCCACCGGCATGGGCATGCGCATCTTGATGCCCATGGGGCCTTGATCCTGCACCGTGCCCACAGGCACCTGCCAGACCACTTGCTGGGTCTTCATGTCGATGGCGGTCAGCGTGCCGAACGGAGGCTTCTGGCAAGGAATGCCCAGAGGCGACATGAAGCGGTCCTTGATCACCGCATAGGGAGTGCCTCCCAGCGGCACCTGACCCATGCCGGTGTTGGGCGCCTCGCCGCCGTCGGACAGCTTGTCCTTTTTCTGCTGGGGCATCATCTGCACCCACAGGCCCAGACGCATGTCGTTCACAAAGATCAGATTATTGCCGGGATCCGCAGACAGACCGCCCCAGTTCATGCCGCCCAGCGAACCCGGGAAGCTCAGCGACACATCGGTGCCAGGCGTGGTGAACAGGCCTTCATAGCGCATGGACTTGAACTTGATCCGGCAGATCAGCTGATCCACCGGCGTCGCGCCCCACATATCGGCTTCGGTCAGGGTCTTGGTGCCGATCTGCGGCATGCCCACGGACAGAGGCTGGGTCGGGGCATACTTTTCGCCGGGAATATGGCCGGGCTTGACGGCAATGTCTTCCACCTTGGTCAGCGGCTTGCCGCTGTGGCGGTCCAGCACAAAGATCTGACCGGCCTTGGTACCGACCACCAGCGCTGGCGTCGTCTTGCCGTCCTGCTGAGGGAAATCGATCAGTGTGGGAGCCATGGGAAGGTCGAAGTCCCACAAGTCGTTGTGCACGGTCTGGTACACCCATTTTTCCTTGCCCGTGGCAGCATCCAGCGCGAGGATGGACGCACCGTACTTCAGGTCCGCTGCAGAGCGCGTGACGCCATACAGGTCCACCGAAGCCGATCCCATGGGCAGGTACACGGTATTGGAGCTCGGGTCGTAGGTCGTTCCCGCCCAGACATTGGCCGATGAGCGGGTGTAGGTCTCGCCGGGCTTGAGCACTTCATTGGGCGTGGCCGAGCCGGAGTCGAACGCCCAGCGCTGTGCGCCGGTCATTACATCGAAGCCGCGAATCACGCCACCAGGCATGTCCACCTGTACGTTGTCGGCCACGCGGCCGCCGATCACCACCGTGGTGCCGGCCACCGTGGGCGCCGATGTCAGGGTGTAGAAGGCGGGATTTGAAATAGTGCCAACGCCCTGCTTGAGGTCGACCACGCCGTGATCGCCGAACTCGCCGCACAACTCACCGTTGTCTGCGTTGATGGCAAACAGACGTGCATCGATGGTGTTCATCAGAATGCGGCGCTTGCAGGCGGCGCCAGCAGGCAGGCTCACCGCCTGCACGGGAGTCGATCCCGGCACGCTGGGCTGAGCCAGTGCGGCATCCGCATCGAAGTAGGCCAGTCCGCGGCAGCGCTCCCACACACCGCCCACATGGGAGTTGGTGTCATGACGCCACAGCTGCTTGCCGGTGTCGGCGTCGAGCGCAATCACGTTGTTGCTGGGCGTGCAGACAAACACCTTGTCGCCCACCTGCAGCGGTGTGGTCTGGTCTTCAGCGCCGGCGCCTGTGGACTTGGGTATGTCGCCGGTGCGAAAAGTCCAGGCCACCTGCAACTGGCTCACGTTGTCCACGTTGATCTGATCCAGCGCGGCAAAGCGGTCGTTGTTGCTGCTGTTGCCGTAATGGCTCCAGTCCTTCTGCTCGCCGGCAGCATCCACAGGCTTGCGTGCCACGGTAGACTGGGTCTGCACCTCGGGGTGAATCTGGAACATGGACACAAAGGCCGCCATGCCAGCCACCAGCATGACCGCCGCTGCAGCAAATGGCAGCTTGCTGGACGACGCCTTGCTCGGCTCACCAGCCTTACGCAGCAGGGGCATGCTGGCCAGCACCACCACGGCAGCAAAGGTCAAGGCCAGCAGACGCGAAATCAGGCTCCAGTAATCCAGACCCACTTCGGCCAGCGCCCACAACACGGTCGCGCCGAAAGTGCCCAGGTAGAACCATGCACCGCTCACGCGGCGGCGAACCAATTGCACGCCGGACAGCAGCAGCCCCAGGCCAGCGAGCAAAAAGTACCAACTGCCGCCCAGGCTGATGAGCTTGCCACCGCCTATCAAGAAGAACAGGCCGGCAAGCGCCAGCGCCGCCCCCAGAACCCAGAGCCAGATGCGCGCGGCCAAGGGCTGCGCCTGCTCCCGATGTGTCATATCGAACCTCGAACTGTATGCGCCTGCACGCGCACCGGCATCCGGCTGCACTCAGGCATTTTTGAAATGAGAAAAAAAGTCCATTGTTGTGAGAAATAAAGTCCATCGCTTGCAAACGTGTACCAGCAATTTCAGAAATCTCTGAAAATCACCCTCTCCTGACCTGAGTCATGGCAATAAAAAAAGGCCGCAGATGCGGCCTTGGTAGCGAGAGTGAAGCGCCCTATTTGCGACGTTGCAGCCAGGCGATCAGCTCGCCCATGATGCCCTTGCGGAACAGCAGCACACAGAGCACAAAGATCAGGCCGGTGACGATGGTGACCGACTCGCCCAGCGTGCTGAACCATTCCACGCCGGTTGCATGGGCCAGGAAGCCGCCGAACTCACCAATCTTGTTTTCCAGCGCCACGACGACCGCCGAACCCAGCAGCGGACCCGACAGCGTGCCCAGCCCCCCCCATCAGCGTCATCAGAATCACATGACCGGAGGTGGTCCAGTGCACATCGGACAAGGTGGCAAAGCCCAGCACCAGGGTCTTGAGGGAACCGGCCAGACCCGTCAGGGCCGCAGAGATGACAAAGGCCAGCAGCTTGAAGCGGTTGACGTCATAGCCCAGCGAGATGGCACGCGGCTCGTTCTCCTTGATGGCCTTGAGCACCTGCCCGAACGGCGAGTGGATGGTGCGCACGATGAGTAGAAAAGCCGCTGCCACAATGATCAGCGCCACGTAGTACATGACCATATCGCTGCTCAGATCGATCACGCCGAACAGCTTGCCACGCGGCACGCCCTGCAGGCCGTCTTCGCCGCCTGTGAACTTGGCCTGCAGCGCGACAAAGAACAGCATCTGTGCCAGCGCCAGCGTGATCATGGAGAAATAAATGCCCTGGCGACGGATGGCCAGCCAGCCAAAGATCAGGCCCAGCAGACCGCCGACCGCCGTACCCAGCAACATGCCAACTTCGGGCGTAAAGCCCCAGGCCTTGATGGTGTAGCCCGCCACATAGGCCGCACCGCCCAGAAACGCGGCGTGGCCGAAGGACAGCAGACCCGTATAGCCCAGCAAGAGATTGAAGGCCGAAGCAAACAGTGCAAAGCACATCAGCTTCATGACAAAAACCGGATAGGCACCGAGGAAGGGCGCGACGATCAGGCCCAGCAGCAGCAGGCCGTAGCCCACGGGGGCAATGCGTTGAACAAGCGTCTTGGATTTCATGTCGTGCCCCTCTTATTTTTCTTTACCGAACAAGCCAGCGGGGCGAATCAGCAAAACAATGACCATGATGAAAAACACGACGGTGGACGATGCTTCAGGCCAGAAAACCTTGGTCAGCCCTTCGATGACACCCAGCGCCAGACCGGTGAGGATGGAGCCCATGATGGAGCCCATGCCGCCGATCACCACCACGGCAAACACCACGATGATCAGGTTCTGCCCCATCAGCGGCGTGACCTGGTAGACGGGAGCGGCCAGCACGCCGGCAAAAGCCGCCAGCGCGGCACCGAAGGCATAGGTCAGCGTGATCATCACGGGCACGTTGACGCCGAAAGCCTCGACCAGGCGCGGATTTTCGGTACCGGCACGCAGATAGGCGCCGATGCGCGTCTTCTCGATCACAAACCAGGTGGCTACACACACCACGATGGAAGCCACGACCACCCAGGCACGGTAATTGGGCAGGATCATGAAGCCCAGATTGGTCGCGCCTTCGAGCAGCTCGGGCGTGTCATAGCCCAGGCCCGAGACGCCATAGACGGAGCGGAACACCCCCTCGATCAGCAGCGACAACCCCAGCGTCAGCAGCAGGCCGTAGAGATGATCGAGCTTGTAGATCCAGCGCAGCAAGAAGCGCTCGATCAACACCCCCAGAATCCCCACCAGCACCGGCGACAGGATCAGCATCACCCAGTAGTTGATGCCGAAATAGCTCATGGCCATCCAGGTGCACATGGCCCCCAGCATGAACAGGGCGCCATGCGCAAAGTTGATGACATTGAGCAGGCCGAAGATCACGGCCAGGCCCAGACTCAGAATTGCGTAGAACGAACCGTTGACCAGCCCCAGAAGGAGCTGGCTCATCAGGCCGGGCAATGAAACGCCGAAGATTTCCATGAGAGATACGCTGGTGAGGGTGAGGTCTGCATCAAACCGGTAGTGCCATTACTTCCAGAGCGCGCACTTGGTTTCGGCCTTGGTGGTCCAGACCGTCTCGGCAGGCAACTTGGTCAGCACCTTGAGGTAGTCCCAGGGCTTGGTGGATTCGCTGGGCTTCTTGGCTTCGACCAGATACATATCGTGGGCAAACGTACCGTCGGGACGGATCACGCCCTTGCCGTAGAAGTCGTTGATGGGCGTGCTCTTGAGGTGGGCCATCACCTTGTCGGCATTGGTGGTCTTCACCGCTTCGACGGCCTTCAGATAGTTCATCACGGCCGAGTAGTCGGCGGCCTGCACATCGGTAGGCATGCGCTTGGTCTTGGCAAAGAACTTGTTGGCGAACTTGCGCGATTCGTCGTTCATGTCCCAGTACCAGCTGGTGGTGTGCAGCAGGCCTTCGGTGTTCTTCAGACCCAGGCTGTGGATGTCGGTCAGAAAGACCAGCAGACCGGCGGTCTTCATGGTCTTGTTGATGCCGAACTCCTTGGCGGCCTTGATGGCATTGATGGTGTCGCCGCCCGCATTGGCCAGACCCAGGATATGGGCCTTGGAGCTTTGCGCCTGCAGCAGGAAGGACGAGAAGTCCGAGGCATTGAGCGGGTGCTTGACCGAGCCCAGCACCTTGCCGCCCTTGGCGTTGATGACCTTGGTGGTGTCGGCCTCCAGTGCCTGACCGAAGGCGTAGTCGGCCGTCAGGAAGAACCAGTCCTTGCCGCCACGATCCACCACGGCACCGCCCGTGCCCTTGGCCAGGGCCACGGTGTCGTAGGCGTAGTGCACGGTATAGGGGTTGCACTGCTCGTTGGTCAGCGCGGAAGAGCCCGCGCCGCTGTTGAAGTGAACGCGCTTTTTCTCGTTGGCGATCTGGGAAACCGCCAGAGCCGTGCCGGAGTTGGTGCCGCTGAAGACCATGGAGATACCCTGCGTATCAATCCATTCGCGCACCTTGGAGGCAGCGATGTCGGCCTTGTTCTGATGGTCTGCGCTGACCAGCTCGATGGGCTGGCCCAGGGCCTTGCCACCGAAGTCGTCGATCGCCATCTGCATGGCGACCGCACCGTTCTTGCCCTCCACGTCGGCGTACAGGCTGGACATATCGGTGACGAAACCGATCTTCACCTTTTCCTGGGCCTGGGCCAGGGGGCTGGACAGACCGGCCACGGCCAGCATGCAAGAGAGAACGCTCAGTTTTGCTTTCATCTTTATCTCCACGGGTTGGATCTCTGTTGTGAACGAATGGGAGGTGCTTGCAGGCTCAGACGCCCAGCAGCTCGTTGAGCACGGACATCTTCTCGTCCAGTTCGCTGGCTCCGAAGCGCAGGGCGACATGGCCGTGCTCGACCACATAGAAGCGGTCGGCCAGCGGCGCGGCAAAGCGGAAGTTCTGCTCCACCATCACCACGGTGTAGCCCTTTTCGCGCAGCGTGGTGATCATGCGAGCCAGGGTCTGGACGATGACGGGGGCCAGGCCTTCGGAAATTTCATCAAGCAGCAGCAGGCGCGCACCCGTGCGCAGGATCCGCGCCACGGCCAGCATCTGCTGCTCGCCGCCCGAAAGGCGCGTGCCCTGGCTGTTCCTGCGCTCATAGAGGTTGGGGAACATCTGGTAGATCTCGTCGATGCTCATCCCCGGCTCGCCGGTCTTGAGCGGCGGCGGCAGCATCAGATTCTCTTCACAGGACAGGCTGGAGAAAATGCCGCGCTCCTCGGGGCAGTAGCCCACGCCCAGGTGGGCGATCTTGTGCGTGGGCATGTGAATGGTTTCCACGCCGTTGATCCTGATCGAGCCCTTGCGCGAGCCGGTCAGCCCCATGATGGCGCGCAGCGTGGAAGTGCGCCCTGCGCCATTGCGGCCGAGCAAGGTCACCACCTCGCCGGGATTGACCACCAGATCCATGCCATGCAGCACATGGGATTCGCCATACCAGGCATTGAGTCCCGAAATTTCCAGCGCCGGAGTACTTGTCTTATTCATTCGTCTCACTCAAATCACGCACGAAACCATCAAAGAGGCAGCGAGGAAGGGCCGCCCCGCACCGAGGTTGCCGTCCCCCTCAGGGGGAAGCCGCAAAGCGGCACAGGGGGAACGATCAATGCGCCCCCTGAAGCTGTCCGTCCGTGGTCCCCATATAGGCTTCCATCACCTGCGGATTACGCGAAACCTCTTCGTAGCGCCCTTCGGCCAGAACGGCGCCGCGCTGCAGCACGGTGATGCGATCGGCGATGGTGGCAATCACCTTCATGTTGTGCTCCACCATCAGGATGGTGCGGCCGGCAGAGACCTTCTTGATGAGCTGGGTCACGCGGTCCACGTCCTCATGGCCCATGCCCTGTGTGGGTTCGTCCAGCAGCATCAGCTCGGGCTCCATGGCCAGCGTGGTCGCAATTTCCAGGGCGCGCTTGCGCCCATAGGGCAGGTTCACGGTCACTTCATCGGCCAGGTCCTGCAGCCCGACTTCGGTCAGCAGCTCCATGGCGCGGTCATTGAGCTGATTGAGCGTCTTCTCGCTGGTCCAGAACTGATAGGCCGTGCCCAGCTTGCGCTGCAGGCCGATGCGCACGTTCTCCAGCAAGGTGCAGTGAGGAAACACGGCGGAAATCTGAAACGAGCGAATCACGCCACGTCGCGCAATCTGTGCCGGCGCCTCGCGGGTAATGTCCAGCCCGTTGAACTGGATGCTCCCGGAAGTGGGCTCCAGAAACTTGGTCAGCAGATTGAAGCAAGTAGTCTTGCCCGCTCCATTGGGCCCGATCAGCGCGTGAATGGAGCCACGCTGCACGGCCAGATCCACCTTGCTGACGGCGGTAAAGCCTTTGAACTCTTTGGTGAGTTGCCTAGTTTCGAGAATAAGGTCGCTCATGCGCTGGCCGTCAGTCCTGAATGCTGCAAAACAAAGAGGGGAGCAACTTGATGTACTTCCTCTGCCTGAGCGGCATCTTGGTCTTTCATGCTGCAGTGCCGCAGCGGGAAACTCCTAGGAATGAAGAGCCGTCGGACTTATGCTTTCCCTAACCCTCCATAAAACAAATAGCAACAACAGAAGTAACTGCAAACTTCAAACTCATCGCAACTGCAAGTCACGCCAGAGACAGCGGCATCCCCAGGAATATCAGCATCTACTTCGGAATCTCTAAGAAAGCTTATGCCTTATACATATTGCGCTATCAATATTAATAAGACTGGGCGAAATGTGCCCTCATAGCACAGCACTCCCCAGATTGGCCCTGATGCCGTAAACCCTGAGTCGCTCAATTCCCACTGGAGTAACCAGGTTACTAGCCCAATGCTCGCAAATATGCTTGCCATTTGTCGCCCTCAAAAACCAAGGGCGACAAAGAACAGCCATATCGCTATAAATTTAAAAGCTGCTTCCGATTGCCTCATATGAATTTCATGTTCTTTTATCCATGAAATAAATACTCAATAGGCGATAGCAGCTATCAAATTATTCAGCAATCGATGCCTGAGGCCATGCCTGCAAGACCTGTCGCGCTGCTCTTGAGTTCCTGCGTGAAAACGCATGGAATAAAACCCCTTGCAGAACTGTTTACTGCAGGTCAACCACAAGGAGAGACCTCATGTTTCGCATCGCTTCTCTGACGCTAGCTTCCGCCGCCCTGTTGGCGGCCTGCTCGACCGGCTCGGTCACTTCGGCAAAATCCCCTGCCACCACCCTCAACGGCGTGCTGGTCGGACCAACCCAGATGACGCTCTACGTCTTTGACAAGGATGCCGCAGGCTCCGGCAAAAGCGTCTGCAACGGCGGCTGCGCCACCAACTGGCCGCCTTTGATGGCCCCCGCGAATGCGGCGCCAATCGGCGACTGGAGCGTGGTGATGCGCGACGACGGCAGCAAGCAATGGGCTTACAAGGGCCGCCCCCTCTATCACTGGGTCAAGGATGCCAAGCCCGGCGACATGACGGGTGACGGCTTCCTCAATAATAGCTGGCATGTCGCCAAGCCCTGAGTGAAGGTCGACGCCGCCCTGGTCCATATTCCCCGCCTGCGCCGCTATGCGCGTGCGCTAGCGGGCGATGCCGCGCTGGCAGACGATCTGGTGCAGGACACCCTGGAGCGCGCCTGCCAGAAGTGGGCCTTGTGGCAGCCGCCGGCAGCCGCCTCGGCCGAGCAGGTGCAAAAAGCCTTGCTCAGCTGGCTGCTGACCTTGATGCACAACCTCTATGCCAATCAGTGGCAGCAGTCGTCGCGGCATCGCATGGTGGCGCTTGACGAGGCGCAGGACACGCCTCACGACCCCATGCCCAGACTGACGCTGCAGCTGGATCTGGAGCGGGCCCTGTCCCATCTCACGCCGCAGGCACGCGAGGTGCTGCTGCTGATCGGCATGGAGCAGTTCAGCTATGGCGAAGCCGCGCAGATGCTGGGCGTTCCCGTGGGAACGGTGATGTCGCGCCTCTCGCGCGCCCGCGAGCAGCTCAGGCGCCTCATGGAAGGAGAAAGACCCGCGACGACCGTGTTGAGGGCTGTCAAATGAAGGAAAGTGCAATGACACCCCAGCGCCCCGATGAAACCACGCTGCATGCCTGGGTGGATGGAGAGTTACAACCCGATGCCGCTGCGACCGTGGCGCAATGGCTGGCCGAACACCCCGAAGAAGCAGCGCGCATGGCCGCCATTCAGGCCCAGAACGCGGGCCTTCAGGCTCTGCATGCGCAATTGCTCGAAGAGCCGGTCCCGCCCCGGCTCATACTATCCCTGCAAAAGCCGGCGCTGCAGTGGCGCTGGCAACATGCGCTGGCCGCAGGCATCATGCTCAGCGTGGGCCTGGGACTTGGCTATGGTGCAGGCCAGCAAAAATCCGGCTCACTGCCGGCCGACACGGCCGTGCAGTTGCCAGGCTTTGTCCGCGAGGCGGCTGCGGCCCATGCCGTCTATGTGCCCGAGCAGCGCCACCCCGTCGAGGTCGCGGCACAGCAGCAGGCGCATCTGGTGCAGTGGCTGTCCAAGCGGCTGGGAGTTGCGCTCAAGCCGCCGGTGCTGGAAGCCCAGGGCTTTCATCTCATGGGCGGGCGGCTGCTGCCCGGGGAGACCGGCCAGGCCCGCGCCCAGTTCATGTACGAGGATCAGGCCGGCCAGCGCGTCACCCTGTATGTCTCGGTGCTCAAGCCCGGGACGGCAGCCACCTCCGCCCCTGCGTCCTTTCAATGGAGCAGCGACGGTGCAAGCCATGGCTTTTACTGGATCGATGGCCGGCAAGGCTATGCCTTGAGTGCCTCCCTGCCGCGCGAGCGCCTGCAGACTCTGGCCAACGCGATCTATCAGCAACTGAGCTGAAGCCGCAGGGCGCTGACCGGAAGCGGGGTTGTCTTATTGCAGGCTGCCGCTGCCGCCTTCGCCACTGGCCGACTCGGGCAAGGCCAGGGGCAGAACGCCAATGCCCTCTTCCAGCAGCTCCATGGCCTCCTGGGCGCTGGTCTGGCCGCGAATGGCGCGCTCCTCGGTTTCACCGTAGTGAATGCGGCGCGCCTCTTCGGCGAATTTTTTGCCGACGTCCTCGGTATTTTGCGCAACCTGGCGCGACCACTGCATCCAGGCGGCATGCATGGACTGCAGATGTGCCCGCGCCTCGGCGCTGATCTCGGGTACGGCGACGGAAAGCTCCGGCGCTGCGGCAGGAGCCGGTTTTGCAGTCGGGGCAGTTTTTGGCGGCTGTGCGCCCAGATTGAGACGGGGAGCACTCAAGCGCTTGGTCACATCACTGTCGCCGCAAACAGGACATTCCACCAGCTTGCGCTGCAGCTGATTCTGAAAATCATCTTCCGAAGCAAACCAGCCTTCAAAGACATGGCCTGCAGGGCAGTGAAGATCAAGCACTTTCATGGCGCCACTCAACCCTTGCGGTGAACCAGATAGCGATAAACGAAGCCGGGAAATGCCAGCGTCAAAAACAGCGTAGCAGTAATGGCATAGAACTCCCAGCCTTGGGGAGATATCTGGCCGGCGCGGCGCTCCAGCAGCAAGCCCAGGCCGCCCACCAGCAGATACAGGGCAATCATTTCCAGCAGGCGCACCCACAGCGGCTTGCGACCGGCCATGACGGGGCCGACAATGCCCAGACGCTGGTTGATAAAAGGCAAATTGGCTGCCACAAGGGCAGCCAAGATGATGAGCCAGATAGAGGCGGTTATAGACACAAAGCCATTCCTAGAAAAAGCGATGAGGGCATCAAGCCCTCATCACGTTCGTCTTATCAGGAAGCCAGGGCACGCACAACGGCGTCAGCGCACAAGGCCATCAGACCGCCAGGCAGTATGCCCAGCAGCAGAACCAGCGCACCGTTGATCGTCAGCACAACGCGCACATCCAGAGGAGCAGACACGCTGGTAGCAGTGATTGGAGCATCAAAGTACATGACCTTGACCACGCGCAGGTAATAGAAGGCACCGATCAGCGACATGATCACGGCAAACACGGCCAGACCGATGTACAGGCTGCTGCCCGAAGCGACCAGGGCCTGCAGCACGGACAGCTTGGCGTAGAAGCCGACCAGCGGAGGAATACCGGCCATGGAGAACAGGCAGATGGCCATCACACCGGCGTACAGCGGGCTGCGCTGGTTCAGACCGGCCAGATCGGCGATCTCTTCGCTTTCAAAGCCTTCGCGGGCCAGCAGCAGGATCACGCCGAAGGAAGCCAGAGCGGTCAGCACATAGGTCACGATGTAGAACATCGCCGAGCTGTAGGCGTTTTCGACGGTGGCAGGATCGACCTTGCCGTCCACCACACCCGACATCAGACCCAGCAGCACAAAGCCCATCTGGGAAATCGTCGAGTAAGCCAGCATGCGCTTGAGGCTGGTCTGCTGCAGACCGGCCAGGTTGCCGATGAGCAGCGAGCAGACGGCCAGCACCATCAGCATCTGCTGCCAATCGATGGCCAGCGGCAGCAGGCCGTCCACCAGCAGGCGGATGGTCATGGCAAAGGCAGCCAGCTTGGGCGCGCCGCCGATCAGGGCGGTGATGGCGGTAGGTGCACCCTGGTAGACGTCGGGCACCCACATGTGGAAGGGAACCACACCCAGCTTGAAGGCCAGACCGGCGACCACGAAGACCAGACCGAAGACCAGCACCTGGTGCTTGATTTCACCGGAATTGATGGCCTTGAAGACCTGTCCGATATCCAGCGAACCGGTGGCACCGTAGAGCATGGACATGCCGTACAGCAGGAAGCCGGAAGCCATGGCACCCAGGACGAAGTACTTCATGGCGGCTTCGACGGACACGGTGTGGTCACGGCGCAGAGCCACCAGCGCATAGCTGGACAGTGTCAGCAGCTCCAGGCCCAGATACAGGACCAGGAAGTTGTTGCCGCTGATCATGATGAACATGCCCAGCAGGGCCAGCATGGACAGTGTGAAGAACTCACCGCCGCGCAGCATGTCGCGCTCGGCCGCATAAGGGCGGCCGTAGACCATGGTGATCATCACGGCGATAGTGGCAAAGCACTTGAGCCAGTTGCCCATGGCGTCCGAGACAACCATGTTGCCCCAGCCGTAGAAGGTATTGCCGCTCGCGGCGTACATGCCTTGCATCACCGCCACGACAAGCAGGGTGAGCATGGTCAGAACATAGGTGCCGGTGCGACGGGCGCTCTTGACGCCCAGGTCCACCAAGGCAATGACGCAGGCCATGACCAGGAGAGTGATCTCCGGGTAGATCGCCAGCCAGCTGATGTTGTCAATCATCTCGTGTCTCTCGTTTCAGTCTGGTCAGTTGAGCTTGCTCACAGCCACATGCTTGATGAGCTCTGCCACAGACACATCCATCACATCGGTGAAGGGCTTGGGATACAGACCCATGACCAGCACGGCCGCGGCCAGCAGGCCCAGCACCAGGAATTCGCGGCAGTTGATGTCCTTGAGTTCAGCCACATGGTCGTTGGCCACGGCACCCAGGTACACGCGCTTGTACATCCACAGGGTGTAGGCAGCGCCGAAGATCAGAGCGGTTGCAGCGCCCAGACCAATCCAGAAGTTGTATTGCACGGCACCCAGGATCACCATCCACTCGCCGACAAAACCGGCGGTTGCAGGCAGACCACAGTTGGCCATGGCAAACAGCAGGGCAAAGGCAGCGAACTTGGGCATGGTGTTGACCACACCGCCGTAAGCGGCGATTTCACGCGAGTGAACGCGGTCGTACAGCACGCCGATGCACAGGAACATGGCGCCGGACACGAAACCGTGGGCAATCATCTGCACCAGGCCACCGGAGATGCCCAGGTTGTTGAACATGAAGAAGCCCAGGGTCACAAAGCCCATGTGAGCCACGGACGAATAAGCCACCAGCTTCTTCATGTCCTTCTGCACCAGAGCCACCACCCCCACATAGATCACGGCAATCAGCGACAGCGTGATCATCAGGCCCGACCACTCATGCGCCGCATCGGGAGCAATGGGCAGAGAGAAGCGCAGGAAACCATAGGCACCCAGCTTCAGCATGATGGCGGCCAGCACGGCGGAGCCGCCGGTAGGGGCTTCAACGTGAACGTCGGGCAGCCAGGTGTGGACCGGGAACATGGGCACCTTCACCGCAAAAGCGGCGAAGAAGGCGAAGAAGATCAGCGTCTGTGCGGTACCGGACAGGGGCAGCTTGTGCCAGTCCAGGATCTCGAAGCTGCCGCCCGACTGGGTGTACAGATAGATCAGAGCGACCAGCGTGAGCAGCGAGCCCATCAAGGTGTACAGGAAGAACTTGAAGGCTGCGTAGATCTTGTTAGGACCACCCCAGATACCGATGATCAGATACATCGGGATCAGAGTCGCTTCGAAGAACACATAGAACAGCATGCCATCCAGAGACGCGAACACACCGATCATCAGACCCGACAGGATCAGGAAAGCGGCCATGTACTGGTTGACGCGCTCGGTGATATTGGTCCAGGAGGCGATCACCACGATGACGGTGATGAAGGCCGTCAGCGGCACAAACCACATGGAGATGCCGTCCACGCCCAGGTGGTAGTGGATGTTGAAGCGCTCAATCCAGAGCGCGTTCTCCACAAACTGCATATTGGCAGTCGTGGTGTCGAAGCCGGTGACCAGAGGAATGGTCACCGCAAAACCGATCAGCGCACCGATCAGTGCCAGCCAGCGCACCGCGTTGGCCTGCCCTTCTTTGCTGAAGGCCAGCAGGAGGGCGCCAAAAGCAATCGGCACCCAGATAGAAAGACTCAACAAACCCATTTTTGTTCTTCCCCTACTACTTGTTGAGCCACACGAAGTACGTCATGAGGGCAACGATACCCAGCAGCATGACCAACGCGTAGTGATAGAGATAGCCTGTTTGCAGGCCGCGCACCCACTGACCGAACTTGGCCATGAGCTTCCAGGAGCCGTTCACGATGGCGCCATCGATGATGGCCTGATCGCCGGCCTTCCAGAAGAAGGTACCGAAGGCACGGGAGCCGCGGGCGAAGATGTTCTCGTACACCCAGTCCACGCCGTACTTGCCTTCCAGAACCTGGTAGAGACCAATCTTCTTGGAGAAAGCCATGATGGCGGCAGGAATCTCGGGCTTGACCATGTAGAACACATAGGACACCACCACACCGGCCAGAGCCAGCCAGAACGGTGCAGCCGTGAAGCCGTGCAGAGCCATGGGCACCCAGCCGTGGATCTGCTCGGCCAGTTCGGCCATGGCGCCATGCTTGGAGCCATCGACGTGGATCACGCCCTTGAAGAAGTCGCCAAACAGCATGGGCATCAATGCAATCGCACCAATTACCACCGAAGGAATGGCCAGCAGCACCAGAGGACCGGTCACCACCAGAGGCGACTCGTGGGGCTTGGCATCATGGCCATGGCCGTGGTCGTCATGACCGTGGTGGTCATCATGGTGGGCATCGGGGTTCTGGTCGTAGCGCTCCTTGCCGTGGAAGACGATGAAGTACAGACGGAAGGAGTAGAAAGCCGTGATGAACACACCGGCCAGCACTGCAAAATTGGCAAAGCCGGCAGCAGGCAGGTTGGAAGCGTGAACCGCCTCGATGATGGCATCCTTGGAGTAGAAGCCCGAGAAGAACGGCGTGCCGATCAGCGCGAGGTTACCCAGCAGGAAGGTGATCCAGGTGATGGGCATGTACTTGCGCACGCCGCCCATCCAGCGGATGTCCTGATTGTGGTGCATGCCCATGATGACGGAGCCGGCACCGAGGAACAGCAGCGCCTTGAAGAAGGCGTGGGTCATCAGGTGGAACACGGACACCGAGTAGGCCGACACACCCAGAGCGATGGTCATATAGCCCAGCTGGGACAGCGTGGAGTACGCAATCACGCGCTTGATGTCGTTCTGGATGATGCCCAGAATACCCATGAACAGCGCTGTGATGGAGCCGATCACCAGGATGAAGTTCAGCGCAACATCCGACAGCTCATACAGAGGAGACATGCGCGACACCATGAAGATGCCGGCCGTCACCATGGTCGCCGCGTGAATCAGCGCGGAGATAGGCGTGGGACCTTCCATGGAGTCCGGCAGCCAGGCGTGCAGCGGGAACTGGGCCGACTTGCCCATCGCGCCGATGAACAGGCAGATGGCAGTCACGGTCACCAGCAACCAGCCCGTACCGGGCAGCTGGGTGTTCTGGATCTCTGGCAGCTTGGCAAAGATTTCAGAGTAGTTCAGCGTGCCGGTATAGGCAGCAATCAGGCCGATACCCAGAATGAAGCCGAAGTCACCCACGCGGTTGACCAGGAAGGCCTTCAGGTTCGCGAAGATGGCCGTAGGCTTCTTGTAGTAGAAGCCGATCAGCAGATAGGACACCAGGCCCACGGCTTCCCAGCCGAAGAACAGCTGCAGCAGGTTGTTGCTCATCACGAGCATCAACATGGAGAAGGTGAACAACGAGATATAGGAGAAGAAACGGTTGTAGCCGTCATCCTCTTCCATGTAGCCCATGGTGTAGATGTGAACCATCAGCGACACAAAGGTCACCACGCACATCATCATGGCCGTGATGGAGTCGATCAGGAAACCGACTTCCATCTTCAGGCCACCGACAACCATCCAGGTGTAGATGGTTTCGTTGAACTTTGCGCCGTCGAACACGACAGCCTTGAACGTGAGGGCCGACAGAACGAAGGCCAGGAGCACGCTCAGAATCGTCAGGGAACTGCTGCCGGTGCGACCAATCTTGTTGCCGCCAAAGGCCGTGCCCCAGATACCCGCGAGTGCGGAGCCGACCAGCGGTGCCAACGGTACCGCAAGCAGCATGGATGCAGAAAGGGTTTGACTCATTTCTTGAGAACCTTGCAAGTTACGGCGGACTCAACCCTTGAGGGCGTTGAGATCTTCCGCATCGATGCTTGTCTTGTTACGGAACAGCAGCACCAAGATCGCCAGACCGATGGCCGATTCAGCAGCAGCCACTGTCAGGATGAAAAACACGAACACCTGGCCGTGCATGTCGCCCAGATAGCTGGAAAACGCGACAAAGTTCATGTTCACGGCCAGCAGCATCAGCTCGATGGCCATGAGCAAGACGATCAGGTTCTTGCGGTTCAGAAAGATGCCAACCACGGAGAGTGCAAACAGCATGGCACCCAGCGTCAGGAAGTGGCCCAAAGTCAGCGTCATGCTTTTGTCTCCACAGCAGGCGCTGCAGCCGCGGCTTCAGCGTCAGGTTTTTGTGCAGGCTTGGTGCTGTCGACCTTGACCAGCTTGATGCGGTCAGAGGCTCGTACACGAATTTGATCTGCAGGGTTCATGGCCTTGCTGTCCTTGCGCTTGCGCAGCGTCAGGGCAATTGCTGCAATCATGGCCACCAGCAGGATCACGGCCGCAATTTCCACGGGATACAGGTATTCCGTGTATAGCAGCTTGCCCAGAGCCTGTGTGTTCGAGTAAGGAACGGTCTGGCCGGCTGCATTGACCATGGTCGTACCAACAGCCTTGGCGTCTTCGACGTCGCCGAAACCGCCCATCAGCACCATGCCCATTTCAAAGGCGATCAGCACACCGATCAGGGCGGCGAACGGGAAATGCTTCCAGAAGCCGCGGCGCATGGAGTCGATACGGATATCGAGCATCATCACCACGAACAGGAACAGCACCATCACAGCGCCCAGATAGACCAGCACCAGAGCGATGCCGAGGAATTCAGCCTTGAGCAGCAGCCAGATGGCGGCAGCTTGCGAGAAGGCCAGAATCAGATTGAGCACGGCGTGCACAGGGTTGCGAGCCGTGACAACCCGGAAGGCTGCAAACAGCAGCACGACCGAGAACAGATAGAAAAAACCAGTTTTGGCGTCCATGGATCGAATCTTTTCAAGTGATCAAGGAGCCGCTTCAGCGGTACTTGGCATCTGCCGCCTTGTTGGCAGCGATCTCGGCTTCATAACGGTCACCCACTGCCAGGAGCATGTCCTTGGTGAAGTAGAGATCACCGCGCTTTTCGCCGTGGTATTCGAAGATGTGCGTCTCCACGATGGAGTCCACCGGGCAGCTTTCTTCGCAGAAGCCACAGAAGATGCACTTGGTCAGATCGATGTCGTAGCGCGTGGTACGGCGCGAGCCGTCGTCACGCACATCGGACTCGATGGTGATGGCCATGGCAGGGCACACGGCTTCGCAAAGCTTGCAGGCAATGCAGCGCTCTTCGCCGTTTTCGTAACGGCGCAGGGCGTGCAGACCACGGAAGCGTGGCGACTGAGGTGTTTTTTCCTCAGGGAACTGCACCGTGATCTTGCGACGGAAGGTGTAGCGGCCAGTCAGGGCCATGCCCTTGGCCAGTTCCCAGAGCATGAAGCTCTTGAGGAAATCCTTGAAGGAGAAAGGTGTTGCAGCTACTGCAGACATACGTACTCCGCTTATTTCCAGATGTTCCAGGGCGAGTACAGCCAAGCACCCACAACCACCAGCCACACCAGGGTGACGGGAATGAAGATCTTCCAACCCAGACGCATGATCTGGTCATAACGGAAGCGCGGGAAGGTAGCGCGAATCCAGATGAAGCACGACACCACCAGGAAGGTCTTGATCGCCAGCCAGATCCAACCGGGGATGAAACCCAGGAAGTCGAACGGAGGCAGCCAGCCGCCCAGGAACATGATCACGGCCAGGATGGAGACCAGCCACATGCTCGCGTATTCGGCCAGGAAGAAGACCGCAAAGCCCATGCCCGAGTACTCGACCATGTGACCAGCCACGATTTCGGCTTCGCCTTCGACCACGTCAAACGGGTGACGGTTGGTTTCGGCAACGACCGAGATCAGGTAGACGATGAAGATGGGCAGCAGGGGCAGCCAGTTCCAGGACAGGATGCTCATGCCCATGGATGCGAACTGACCTTGACCCTGGCTCATCACGATGGCCGAGAGGTTCATGCTGCCCGTGACCATGATGACCACCAGGAAACAGAAGCCCAGCGCGATTTCGTAGCTCACCATCTGGGCCGAGGCACGCAGCGCGCCCAGGAAGGCGTACTTGGAGTTGGAAGCCCAGCCCGCAATGATCACGCCATAGACTTCGATGGAAGTGATGGCCATCAGCAGCAGCAGACCTGCGTTCACGTTGGCCAGGGCCACATCGGGGGCAAAGGGAATCACCACCCAGGCCGCCAGGGCCGGCATGATGGCCATGACGGGGCCCACATAGAACAGGCCCTTGGCAGCTGCCGTGGGCTGAATCAGTTCCTTGGTCAGCAGCTTCAGGCCGTCAGCCAGAGGCTGCAGCAGACCCGAAGGACCCACGCGGTTGGGGCCCAGACGGATTTGCATGAAACCCAGCAGCTTGCGTTCCCACAGCGTGAGGTAGGCCACGGCACCCATCAGGGGAGCCACGATGGCCACGATGCCGAGCAGAATCCAGATGACGGGCCAGGCCACATCGGTCCAGAAAGGAGCGGCGGACAGGCCCGCGCCCCAGGCTTTCAATGCGTCGATCATGCGGCGCCTCCCTCACGAACCTGACGAGCGTCAGCCGTCAATTGCAGCGACGTAGCGCGGCGCACGATGCTGTCGAGCTGGTAAATGCTGGCGACTGCAGGCGCAGTCACATTGCCGGCGGGCACTGCGCTCACGGCCTGGGCCGCGTTGCTCAGCACATTGGCTGGCACTTGGGCAGCGCCGCCGGTAGCCTCAGCCAGCACGTCCTGCGATGTCTCATAGTCAACGCCCGGCACACCCATCAGGTTGGCCAGCACGCGCAGCACCTTCCATGCGGGACGCGTGTCGGCCAGAGGCTTGACCACGGCGTGGAAGCTCTGCAGACGGCCTTCGGCGTTGACAAAGCTGCCCGAGGTTTCCGTGAACGGAGCAATGGGCAGCAGCACATCGCTGAATTCCAGATTGGCCTTGAAGGGGCTCAGAGTCACCACCATCTCGGCCTTGTTCAGACCGGCGATGGCGGCCTTGCCGGCAGCGCTGTCGAACTCGGGTTCGTTGTTCAGCAAGATGGCAGCCTTCAGGCCACCGCCAATCATCTGAGCCGCATTCAGACCGTTGCCAGCAGGCATGGCCTTGACCCATTGCGCGCCCACGGTGTTGGCGGCTTCGGTCAGATAGCCTACGGCAGCGCCGGTCTGTTCGGCAACCCAGCTGGCCAGAGCCAGCAGTGCAGAAGCCTGAGCATGGTGCGCTGCGGCATTGCCCAGCAGCACGGCCTTTTGCTCGCCAGCCAGCAATGCAGCGGCAATCGCCTTGGCTTCGTCATGGGCCTGACCGGCCACGGGTGCCGAGACACCCTTGGCTTCGGCCACGGCAGCAGCCACATCGGCCAGAGCCTGAGCCCAGTCGCCGGCAGCGACCACCGATGCGTTGACGGGCAAGGCCCAGTCATGGATGCGATCGTTGATGGCGAAGACCTTGCAGCCCTTCTTGGCAGCCTGGCGAATGCGCTGTGCGAACAGCGGATGGTCCTTGCGCAGGTTGGAGCCCACGATCAGAGCCGACTGCAGATTGCTCAATGCAGCGATGGGCAGACCCAGCCACTGCACGCCTTGCGTGGCAGCGAACTCGGCATTGCGCAGACGGTAGTCGATGTTCTCGCTACCGATGCCGCGCACCAGCTTGCCGGCCAGGAACAGCTCTTCCACTGTGCTGTGAGGGCTGACCAGAGCGCCGATGGCGCTGG
This sequence comes from Comamonas sp. wu1-DMT, assembly GCF_040187805.1. Lineage (NCBI taxonomy): Bacteria > Pseudomonadati > Pseudomonadota > Betaproteobacteria > Burkholderiales > Comamonadaceae > Comamonas > Comamonas sp. wu1-DMT. Next base: position 252,805 of record NZ_JBANEM010000004.1, on the reverse strand, counting down.
CGCCATGGTTGCTCTTGATCTGCTGCAGGCCGTTGGCCACATATTCGAGGGCGGTCTGCCAGTCGACTTCCTTCCACTCGCCGCCCTGCTTGAGCATGGGCTTGGTGAGGCGTTCGTCGCTGTTCAGCGCCTCATAGGAGAAGCGGTCGCGGTCGGCAATCCAGCATTCGTTGACTTCTTCGTTCTCGAAGGGCACAACGCGCATGACCTTGTGGTTCTTGACCTGAACGATCAGGTTGGAGCCTGTGGAGTCGTGCGGAGCCACCGACTTGCGGCGCGACAGTTCCCAGGTACGGGCGCTGTAGCGGAAGGGCTTGCTGGTCAACGCGCCCACAGGGCAGATGTCGATCATATTGCCCGAGAGTTCGGAGTCCACGCTATCGCCCACCACGGTGGTGATCTCGGAGTGCTCGCCGCGGTGAATCATGCCCAGTTCCATGACGCCGGCCACTTCCTGGCCAAAGCGCACGCAACGTGTGCAGTGAATGCAGCGGCTCATTTCCTCCATGGAAATCAGCGGCCCCACGTTCTTGTGGAACACCACGCGCTTTTCTTCTTCGTAGCGCGAAGAGCTGCTGCCATAACCCACTGCCAGATCCTGGAGCTGGCATTCGCCGCCCTGGTCGCAGATGGGGCAGTCCAGCGGGTGATTGATGAGCAGGAACTCCATCACCGACTGTTGTGCCTTGATGGCCTTCTCGCTCTTGGTGCGCACGATCATGCCTTGCGTCACTGGCGTGGCGCAGGCGGGCATGGGCTTGGGAGCCTTTTCCACATCCACAAGGCACATGCGGCAGTTGGCCGCAATGGATAGCTTCTTGTGGTAGCAGAAGTGAGGAATGTAGGTGCCGGCCTTCTCGGCTGCATGCATGACCATGCTGCCTTCCGTCACCTCGACCTTTTTTCCGTCCAGTTCAATTTCAACCATATGCTTGTCTCGCGATCAGGCGCTCATGCAGCCTGTTTGGAAGCGTTCTGGATCTTCGCTTCGAACTCGTGGCGGAAGTGCTTGATCATGGCGCGAACCGGCATGGCTGCCGCGTCGCCGAGCGCACAGATCGTGCGGCCCATGATGTTCACGGATACCGAGTCCAACAGCTCGATATCTTCCGGACGGCCTTCGCCGTGCTGAATACGGTTCACCACGCGCCACAGCCAGCCCGTGCCTTCACGGCAGGGCGTGCACTGGCCGCAGGACTCGTGCGAATAGAAGTACGACAGACGCAGCAGGCACTCGACCATGTCGCGCGAATCATCCATCACGATCACGGCGCCCGAACCCAGCATGGAGCCAGCCTTGGAGATGGAGTCATAGTCCATCGTGCAGTCCATGATGATGTCGGCAGGCAGCACGGGCGACGAAGAGCCGCCGGGGATCACGGCCTTGAGCTTGCGTCCGGTGCGCACACCGCCTGCCAGCTCCAGCAGCTTGCTGAAAGGCGTGCCCATGGGAACTTCGTAGTTGCCGGGCAGGTTCACGTCGCCGCTGACCGAGAAGATCTTGGTGCCGCCATTGTTGGGCTTGCCGCATTCCAGATAGGCCTGGCCACCGTTGCGGATGATCCAGGGAACGGCCGCAAAAGTCTCGGTGTTGTTGATGGTCGTGGGCTTGCCGTAGAGACCGAAGCTGGCGGGGAATGGCGGCTTGAAGCGGGGCTGACCCTTCTTGCCTTCCAGCGATTCCAGCAGCGCGGTTTCTTCGCCGCAGATGTAGGCGCCAAAGCCATGGTGGGCATGCAGCTGGAAGCTGAAGCTGCTGCCCAGGATGTTGTCACCCAGGTAGCCGGCAGCGCGTGCTTCTTCCAGGGCCGCCTCGAAGCGCTCATAGACTTCGAAGATCTCGCCGTGGATGTAGTTGTAGCCGATGCTGATGCCCATCGCGAAAGCGGCAATGATCATGCCTTCGATCACGATGTGCGGGTTGAACATCAGAATGTCGCGGTCCTTGCAGGTACCGGGCTCGCCCTCATCCGAGTTGCAGACCAGGTGCTTCTGACCGGGGAACTGGCGGGGCATGAAGCTCCACTTCAGACCCGTGGGGAAGCCCGCACCGCCACGGCCGCGCAGACCGGATTCTTTGAGCGTCGCGATGACCTGATCTTGCGTCAGGCCTTCGCCGCCATCCTTGCCCAACAGCTTGCGCAGGGCCTGATAGCCGCCGCGTGCTTCATAGTCCTTGATGGACCAGTTGCTGCCGTTCAGATCCGCATAGATCTGGGGATTGATGTGACGATCGTGGAAGCAGGTTTCATTGCCAGTCGATGCGAACTTGGCCAGCACGGCATTGGCGGCAGGATTGTTCAGAATCGTGCTCATGCCTTGCCCTCCGCAGCGCGCAGGCCGTCGACCAGCTCGTCGAGCTTTTCATTGCTCATGAAGCTGCACATGCAACGGTCGTTGACCAGCATCACGGGCGAATCGGCGCAGGCGCCCAGGCACTCGGACTGCTGCAGCGTGAACAGGCCGTCCTTGGTGGTCTCGCCCATCTTGATGCCCAGCTTGTGCTCCAGGTGGTGCAAGGCCTTGTAGCCGTCGCGCAGCTGGCATGGCAGATTGGTGCAGACATTGAGCTTGTACTTGCCAACAGGTTGCTGGTTGTACATATTGTAGAAAGTGGTGACTTCGTGCACCGCAATCTCGGCCATGCCCAGGACTTCGGCAATCACTGCCTCGCTTTCCTGGCTGACCCAGCCCTGCTCCTGCTGCACGATAGACAGGCAAGCCATGACGGCAGACTGTTTCTGGTCAGCCGGATACTTTGCCACCTCACGCGCAAAGCGTTCTCTGGTCGCTTCGGTAATCATCGGTCAACGTCTCCAAACACGATGTCCAGGGTACTGAGCACCATCACGGCGTCAGCCAGCATATGGCCACGGCTCAGTTCATCGAGAGCAGCCATGTGCGCAAATCCTGGTGGACGAATCTTCAGTCGATAGGGCTTGTTGGCACCATCGCTGATCAAATAAATGCCGAACTCACCCTTGGGATGCTCGACGGAAGCGTAAGCCTCGCCTTCGGGAACCTTGAAGCCTTCGGTAAAGAGCTTGAAGTGGTGAATCAGCTCTTCCATGTTGGACTTCATGGCTTCACGGCTTGCGGGCGCAACCTTGTGATTGTCCGTGATCACCGGGCCGGGATTGACACGCAGCCAGTCCACGCATTGCTTGATGATCTTGTTGGACTCGCGCATCTCGGCCATGCGAACCAGATAGCGGTCATAGCAGTCGCCCGTGGCACCCACCGGAATATCGAAGTCCAGCTTGTCGTAGACCTCGTAGGGCTGGGTCTTGCGCATGTCCCAGGGCAGGCCCGAGGCGCGCAGCATGGGACCGGTCAGGCCCAGATTGATGGCACGTTCCGCAGACACCACACCGATGCCGACGTTACGCTGCTTCCAGATGCGGTTGTCGGTCAGCAGGGTTTCGTACTCGTCCGCGCACTTGGGGAAGCGCTGCGTGAAAGCATCGATAAAGTCCAGCAGCGAGCCCTTGCGGTCTTCGTTCATGGCCTCCATGGAGCGCACATTGCGCACCTTGCTGGCCTTGTACTGTGGCATGCTGTCCGGCAGGTCGCGATACACGCCACCGGGACGGAAGTAAGCCGCGTGCATGCGCGCACCCGACACTGCTTCGTACATGTCCATCAGCGCTTCGCGTTCGCGGAAGCTGTAGATCAGGATGGTCGAGCTGCCGGCATCGTTGCCCGAGGAACCCAGCCACATCAGGTGATTCATGATGCGGGTGATTTCCGAGAACATCACACGGATGTACTGGGCACGGATAGGCACTTCGATGCCCATCAGTTTTTCAATGGCCAGGCAGTAAGCGTGCTCGTTGCTCATCATCGAGCAGTAATCCAGGCGGTCCATATAGGGCAGCGACTGGATATAGGTCTTGCTTTCGGCCAGCTTTTCGGTCGCGCGGTGCAGCAGACCGATGTGCGGGTCGGCGCGCTGCACCACTTCGCCATCGAGCTCCAACACCAGACGCAGCACACCGTGCGCTGCCGGGTGCTGCGGACCAAAGTTCAGGGAATAGTTCTTGATTTCAGCCATGGTCTTCCGTCAAAAGGCGACGTGCGCCTTTAGTGCAGGCCTCCGCCGTAGTTTTCTTCACGAATGATGCGCGGCGTGATTTCGCGAGGCTCGATCGTGACGGGCTGGTACACCACACGTTGCTGTTCGGCGTCGTAGCGCATTTCCACGTGACCGGACAGGGGGAAATCCTTGCGGAATGGATGGCCGATGAAGCCATAGTCGGTCAGGATACGACGCAGGTCTTCGTGACCCTCGAACACGATGCCGAACAGATCGAAGGCTTCGCGCTCGAACCAGTTGGCCGAGTTCCAGATGGGGTTGATCGAGGCCACCACGGGGAAGTCATCGTCGGCGCAGTACACACGCACACGCAGGCGCTGGTTCAACGTCAGGGACATCAGGTGGGATACAACGGCAAAACGCGGACCGTCCTTGCCGACTTCCGCATAAGTGGAATAGTCCACGCCGCACAGATCCAGCAGCATCTCGAACTGGCAGTCCGGGGCATTGCGCAGAATCTGCATCACGTCCAGATACTTGTCAGCGGATACTTCCACCGTCACTTCGCCATAGGCCAGAGTGACGGAGCGCACCCTGTCACCCAAGGCAGCAGTAACCACATCCCGAAGCTTTTCGGGGTGAATTGCAATTGCAGTCATCTCAGCCCTTTAAACGCGAGCGATGGTGTGGGTACGACGAATCTTCTGCTGCAGCTGGATGATGCCGTAGATCAGCGCTTCCGCTGTCGGGGGGCAACCAGGCACATAGACGTCGACGGGAACAATGCGGTCGCAACCACGCACCACCGAGTAGCTGTAGTGGTAGTAACCGCCACCATTGGCGCAGGAGCCCATGGAAATTACCCAGCGCGGCTCGGACATCTGGTCGTACACCTTGCGCATCGCGGGAGCCATCTTGTTGCACAGCGTACCGGCAACAATCATCAGGTCAGAGTGGCGGGGGCTGGCACGGAACACTTCGGAGCCGAAGCGACCGATGTCATAGCGAGCAGCTGCTGCGTGCATCATCTCCACCGCACAGCAGGCCAGGCCAAATGTCATGGGCCAGATCGACCCTGTCTTGGCCCAGTTCACCACCGTGTCATAACTGGTGGTGACGAAGCCTTCCTTCATCACGCCTTCGATCATCGTGTTTCCTCAGAAAAGCTGCTTATTCCCAATCCAGGGCGCCTTTTTTCCACTCGTAGGCAAAGCCCACGACCAGAATGGCCAGGAAAATCAGGACAGCAACAAAACCCACGCCGCCGACATCTTTGAGTGCGACAGCCCAGGGCAGCAGAAATGCGATTTCCAAGTCGAACAGAATGAACAGGATGGCGACCAGGTAGTAGCGCACATCAAACTTCATTCGAGCGTCTTCAAACGCCTCGAAACCGCATTCGTAGGGGGAGTTCTTGGCAGCATCAGGGCGGTTTGGACCCAGCACGTAGCCGAGCACCAGGGGTACAACACCCACAGCCATGCCAATAAGAATGAACAGAAGAACGGGAAGGTACTGATCGATGTTCATCGAGTGGGCCTTGTTATGAAAACATGCCTCACCGATCACTGCCTGATCAGCAGGGCAGGTTTTTAGTTATGTGTTGGTGCCGTCGGCGAGACTCGAACTCGCACAGCTTTCGCCACTACCCCCTCAAGATAGCGTGTCTACCAATTCCACCACGACGGCTTCGTCTCAAAGTCCGGCAATCTCTGGAACCTTCGTTGCAAAGATTCTGATCCCCAGACAATCCCTAGATTCTAGCCTGAAAAACCCCACTCTTTGGGGTTCTTCAGGATTTTCTCCAAATTATTTCGTTGGGATCTGGGCTGCGCCCTCAGCACCAGCCGCCGGAGCAGCAGGAGGCACGGCTGAATCGCCGGCAGTTGCGGGCGGCACATTGGCAGCAGGCGCAGGAGCCGAAACAGGAGCAGCGCCTTCCAGCACACTACCCGAGCTCACTGGGCGAGCATTGCCCAGATAAGCCAGAGCCAATGTAGCCACGAAGAACACGGTGGCCAGAGCCGCCGTGGAGCGCGACAGGAAGTTGGCACTGCCCGAGGCGCCAAACAGGCTGCCCGACGAACCGCTGCCAAAGGAAGCCCCCATATCGGCACCCTTGCCGTGCTGCATGAGGATGAGGCCGATCATGCCCAGAGCGGCCAGCATCTGGACCGCGAGAATGACGCTGGAAAAGACGTTCATATAAAAACCTAAAAGTCTGAATCATTGCGCACCACACCGGAGTGCGGCGCAGACGAATTATTGCGCTGCCGCAATAATGGTGAGGAAATCCGGGGCCTTGAGCGCCGCACCACCGATCAGGCCACCGTCAATATCGGCCTGAGCCAGCAGTTGCGCCGCATTGCCTGCATTCATGCTGCCGCCATAAAGCAAGGGCACACGATCAGCCTTGTCGCTGGCCGCCGCCAGCTGCGCCCGCAGCACGGCATGCACCTGCTGGGCCTGCTCGGGAGTGGCAGTCTTGCCGGTGCCTATGGCCCAGACAGGCTCATAGGCCACAACCAGCTCGCTCACGCAGTGGCCGACCTGATGAATCACGGCTGCCAGCTGACGCTTGACCACGGCCTCGGTCTGACCCGCTTCACGCTCCGCCAGGGTCTCGCCCACGCAGACGATGGGCGTGATGCCCTTGGCCAGCGCAGCCTGGGCCTTGGCGGCAACCACTGCATCAGTCTCGCCATGATACTGACGACGCTCGGAGTGACCGACCAGCGCATAGCGCACGCCGAACTCCTTGAGCATGACAGCAGAAGTTTCGCCCGTGAATGCGCCCTGCTCGTGCTGGGACACATCCTGTGCACCCACCCCAATGGAAGTACCCGCAAGTTCCGCCTGGACTTGAGCCAGATAGGGCGCAGGAGCAGCCACGGCCACGCCCGCCTTGTTGCCAGCAGGCAAGCCCTGCTTGATGGCCTGCAGCAAAGCAGCATTGGCAGCCAGGCTGCCGTTCATCTTCCAGTTGCCAACAATGAGTTTTTGCTTCATGTTTCCCAAGTCAAAACGATTTTTCCGGTGTGCTCGCTGGATTCCATCAGCGCATGAGCCTGCGCCGCATCAGCAGCATCGAATTCACGATAGATGGCTGGGCGCACCTTGCCGGACTCCAGCAGGGGCCAGACATTGCGCTTGAGCGCCTCGGCGATCGCCGCCTTGAAGGCCACGGAGCGCGGGCGCAACGTGGAGCCAGTCACGGTCAACCGCTTGCGCAGCACCAGGCCGGCATCGAACTCGGCCTTGACGCCACCCTGCACCGCAATGATTACCAGGCGACCATCGGGAGCCAGGCATTGGACTTCGCGCGCCACATAGCTGCCGGCGACCATGTCGAGAATGACGTTGACGCCCTCGCCCGCCGTGATGCGCTGCACTTCTGCCGCAAAGTCCTGGGTCTTGTAGTTGATGGCGTGGTCGGCACCGAGCTTGAGACAGTCATCGCACTTGGCATCACTGCCCGCCGTGACAATGACCGTCGCGCCCCAGGCCTTGGCCAGCTGAATCGCCGTCACGCCAATGCCGCTGCTGCCGCCCTGCACCAGCAAGGTTTCACCGGGCTGCAGAGCCCCCCGGTCAAACACATTGCTCCAGACCGTGAAAAAGGTCTCGGGCAAGGCCGCCGCCTGCACGTCGCTGAAGCCCGCCGGCACCGGCAGGCACTGGTCCACGGGCGCAGCGCAGAAACTCGCATAGCCGCCACCGGCCACCAGCGCGCAGACGCGGTCGCCAAGCTTGAAGCCCGCCTTGGCCATGGCCGCCTCGTCACCCGCCACGATCACACCCGCCACCTCCAGCCCCGGAAGATCGGAGGCTCCGGCAGGCGGCGCGTAATGACCTTTGCGCTGCAGCACATCGGGGCGATTGATGCCGCTCGCAGCAACGCGAATCAGCACCTCCCCCTCAGCCGCCACCGGCATGGGACGTACACCCATGCGCAGCACGTCTGGCGCACCATAGCTGGTGATCTCCACCGCTCGCATTGTGTTGGCTTCCATAGTCAGGCTTTGCTCTATCAAAGAAATCAGGCTCAAACGCTTATGCAGAAAGCGCTAGCAGCTACAAAATCAGGATCAACCAGCAAACGACAAAACAGGAGACCGCCTCGCGACGGCCTCCTGCTCAGCCATTACTGCTGCTGTTGTTGCTGCTCGTCAGCGGCTGCGCGGTTTTCGCGCGGCTCGCGGTTTTCGCGGGGTTCGCGATTCTGACGAGGAGCACGTTCGCGGTACTCGCGATCACCACGTGGTTCACGCGGCTCGCGCTCGGGCATGCCGGCGGGACGCTCGGTCAGCGCCTTCATGGACAGCTTGACACGACCCTTGTCGTCGGTTTCCAGAACCTTGACCTTGACCACTTGACCTTCTTGCAGGTAGTCAGTGACCTTTTCCACGCGCTCGTGAGCGATCTGGCTGATGTGCAGCAGACCGTCCTTGCCGGGCAGCAGGTTGACCAGGGCACCGAATTCCAGAATCTTGACGATGGGGCCTTCGTAGACCTTGCCGATCTCGACTTCGGCCGTGATCTGCTCGATGCGCAGCTTGGCGGCTTCGGCCTTGGCGCCGTCGGTGGCGGCAATGGTGATGGTGCCGTCTTCCTCAATGTTGATCTGGGTGCCGGTCTCTTCGGTCAGCGCACGGATGGTGGCGCCACCCTTGCCGATCACGTCACGGATCTTCTCGGGGTTGATCTTCATGGTGTAGAGCTTGGGCGCGAAGCTGGAGACTTCGGTCTTGGCTTCACCCATGGCTTCCTGCATCTTGCCCAGGATGTGCATGCGCGCTTCCTTGGCCTGAGCCAGGGCGACCTGCATGATTTCCTTGGTGATGCCCTGGATCTTGATGTCCATCTGCAGGGCAGTGATGCCGTTGGTGGTACCAGCCACCTTGAAGTCCATGTCACCCAGGTGATCTTCGTCACCCAGAATGTCGGTCAGCACGGCAAACTTGTTGTCTTCCTTGATCAGACCCATGGCGATACCGGCCACATGCGCCTTCATGGGCACGCCGGCGTCCATCATGGACAGGCAGCCGCCGCAGACCGAAGCCATGGACGAGGAACCGTTGGACTCGGTGATTTCCGACACCACGCGGATGGTGTAGGGGAACTCTTCCTTGGTCGGCAGGCAAGCGGCCAGAGCGCGCTTGGCCAGACGGCCGTGGCCGATTTCACGGCGCTTGGTCGAGCCCATGCGGCCCACTTCGCCGGTGGCAAAGGGAGGCATGTTGTAGTGGAACAGGAAGCGGTCTTCGAACTCGCCAGCCAGCGCGTCGATCTTCTGAGCATCGCGCTCGGTACCCAGCGTGGAGATCACCAAGGCCTGGGTCTCACCACGCGTGAACAGCGCGGAGCCGTGGGTGCGGGGCAGCACGGAGGAACGGATCTCGATGGGGCGCACGGTACGGGTGTCGCGGCCGTCGATACGGGGCTCGCCCGCCAGGATCTGCGAACGCACGATGCCAGCTTCGATGTCGAACAGCATGCCTTCGACCTTGACGCCGTCGAACGCCACGCCTTGCTCGGTCAAGGCGGCCTTGACATCGGCGTATGCAGTGCGGCAAGCCAGGGTACGCACCTGCTTGTTGCGCTCCTGGTAAGCGGCGCGCAGCTTGGCTTCGCCCAGCTCGGCCACCTTGGCGATCAGCGCCTCGTCCTTGGCGGGAGCAGTCCAGTCCCATGCGGGCTTGCCGCCTTCACGCACCAGGTCATGGATGGCGTCGATGGCGATCTTGCCTTGCTCGTGACCGAACACCACGGCGCCCAGCATCACTTCCTCAGGCAGTTGCAGGGCTTCGGATTCCACCATCAGCACGGCGGATTCGGTGCCGGCAACGACCAGATCCATCTGAGAATCCTTGCGCTGGGTCTGACCGGGGTTCAGCACATATTCGCCGTTGATGTAGCCCACGCGAGCAGCACCGATGGGGCCGCTGAAGGGAATGCCGGACACAGCCAGGGCCGCCGAAGTGGCAATCATGGCAGCGATGTCGGCGTCGACTTCGGGATTCAGCGAAATGGTGTGGATGACCACATGCACGTCGTTGTAGAAGCCTTCTGGGAACAGGGGACGGATGGGACGGTCGATCAGACGCGAGGTCAGAGTCTCCAGCTCGGAAGGCTTGGCTTCGCGCTTGAAGAAGCTGCCGGGGATCTTGCCGGCGGCATAAGTCTTCTCGATGTAATCAACGGTCAGGGGGAAGAAGTCCTGGCCGGCCTTGGCGATCTTGGAGCCCACGACAGTGGCCAACACCACGGTGTCGTCGATGTTGACCAGCACGGCGCCGGAGGCCTGGCGCGCGATTTCGCCGGTTTCCATGGTAACCGTATGCTGGCCCCACTGGAAGGTCTTGGTAACTTTGTTGAACATGGTCATATTGACTCCCTTATGAATAGCTGGATGCGCTCATCCAGTCTTGATTTGGAGTGCAAACAGAACACGATGCCATTCCAGTGCTGCGCTGAGCGCTATCAATAGTGCAGCACTGGAATGACACAGCTTCGCTCTGTTTTGCGAACTCCGAAGTAAAAAACGCCTGAGCTAGGCAATCTAACTCAGGCGTTTCGATCTTTCACCGTGCTTACTTGCGCAGGCCCAGCTTGGCGATCAGTGCTGTGTAGCGGTCAGCGTCCTTGGACTTCAGGTAGTCCAGCAGCTTGCGGCGACGGCTCACCATGCGCAGCAGACCGCGACGACCGTGGTGGTCCTTGGCGTTAGCCTTGAAGTGGGGAGTCAGTTCGTTGATGCGAGCAGTCAGCAGAGCCACTTGCACTTCGGGGCTACCAGTGTCGTTTTCGGAACGAGCATTGGCCTTGACAACTTCAGCCTTCTTATCGGCAGCGATCATTTTGTTTTCCTTAGGATTTGGCACTCGACGAGGAGCACCTTGGTTACTTGCGCCAAGACTGGAAAGGTCTCAGCGTGCGTCTTGCACCATGCAAAACCCGGCGATTATATCAAGAGGCTGTCTAGCCCGGCAAAGCACCACTCAAGGCCAGTCGGCCATGCTATTGGCGTCTGGCCTTTCCCTCTGGTTTTGCCGGCTTTGCCAAACCAGCCCGCAAGCAGACAATGAACCCGTCCACCGCCCTGCTCACCACTACTGAGGATGCCCCATGGCCCGCCGTCAAGCTTGCTCCTCACTTCAGCAACTGAGCATCACCGTAACTTTAGTCGCTCTGATCCTCGCACTGCCCACGCACAATGCCGAGGCCGGCGGGCGCAAAGGCAGCAAGAGCCAGAGCAACAAGGTCAAAATTCAGAACATCCGCAGCAGCTCCGACGAAAGCGCAGCGGAGCGAGACAGGCGTCTTTACCGAGAGTGCAAAGGTAGACCCAACTCAGGAGCTTGTGCCGGATACACAAACAAACGCTGATAGGCATAAGTAGTCAAAACTGATCATGCCCAGCCAGCCGCGCCAGGATCCGTAGATCTGTGCCAACAGTTGCCACCTCGTGGAACTCCATGGCCACCGCTTGATCAAGACTGCTAAATGGACCGATAGAAGCCCATTCCATCCCCGCGCCAAGTAACTTTGGAGCAATATAAGCCAGCACCTCATCCACCAAACCTGCCTTCAACAAAGCAGTATTCAATCCCTGGCCGGCTTCGACATGCAGCTCATTGATTTCACGATTAACCGCAAGATCATTCATTAAAAATGACAAATCTACCTGCCCATCTTGATTAGCAGGAGCACTGACAACTGTGACACCCGCGCCTTGAAGTTCTTTGATTTTTTTTTTCATCAACAGAGACTGTATAAACAATAGCTTGGCGATTTACATGAAAAATGGAAGATTTTACCGATGCCTTGAGCTGACTATCAACAAGTACCAGCTTTGGCTGTCTTGGTGTCTCGAAGTAGCGCACATCCAGTCGCGGATTGTCTGCAAGCACGGTTCCAACACCCGTTAAAATTGCACATGCCCTGGCACGCCACTCATGTCCATCAGATCTGGCATCAGAAGACGTAATCCATTTACTGACACCATTTTCCAATGCCGTCTTCCCATCCAATGAGACTGCGATTTTGGTTCGAACCCAAGGTCTTTTACGCAAAATTCGGCTGAAAAAACCCAAGTTGAGCTCTCGCGAAAGCTCCCCCCCAATACCAACACTCACATCAATACCAGCAGCTCGCAATCGCTGGAAGCCTTGACCAGCCACATTGGGGTTTGGATCCTCCAAAGCAGCAACGACACGCCCGACCCCAGCTCCAATCAACGCATCACAGCAAGGTCCTGTACGACCAAAATGAGCGCAGGGTTCCAAAGTCACATAGGCAGTGGCACCACGTACATCGTTTCCTCGCTGCTTTGCATCATTGAGAGCAACAACCTCCGCGTGCGGCCCACCAGCCTCCTGTGTTGCACCTTCACCCAATACAACACCATTCTTACCAAGCAGCACACAACCTACGCGAGGGTTAGGCGATGTTCGATATAAGGCCCCATGAGCCAAATGCAAAGCACGGCGCATCAACTCAGCATCATCAATCGCGTTCATAGGCACTTTCTCAGCAGACCTCTTCAAAATTCCCGAAAATCACACCGAACCTCATTTCCAGCAGTACTCCAACGCCGCTTTATCAGATGAAAATTTTGAAGAGTCATAGTTTTTCGGAGTTTTTCTTCCATATTGATCCACATCCAAATTACCACATTTATCCGCAGCCATTGAAGAACCATTTTTTCGAGCCAAACTCAAGACAAAGCTTTCAGGCGTTGCCTGATCCACATTCACACTAATCACGTACTGAGCACTACCATCACCCGGCGGCGGAGATTGCTTTAAATTCACGGGAAAAATATCACTCACTGTCTTGCTACTTCCCCGAATGCTGTAATAGCTGTAATTTTCTGAATAAAATCGCTCCATCCATTGTTGAGCCATCAGCATATTCGACTTAGCTTGCGCCCTCTTTGCCTTGGCCATATATTCTGTGTAAGCAGGATATGCGATCGTAGACAGTATGCCGATAACTGCAACAACAATCATTACCTCTATCAAGGTAAATCCGCTTTGAACTATAGATTTTCTCACGGGTAAGTCCTCAATCCAGAAATTTCTCGCCATTGCAAACGAGGGGCATTGCTATAGCACAGCGGAAGATTGGTCGCCCGCCCCACAATATTGACCGAACGCTGTCCAGCCCCACAAACAGGCGCATCTTTAGAGCATTCGCCTCCCGTGCAAGTACAGCCGGCATCTCCAGCAACACACGCAACCTTTGGAGGCCTCAAGCTATTGCGAAAGGGCCCGCCGACCTTGGGATCACTAATAGCAATTCCTGCAATATTTTCATAGAGACCATTGACATTGATCACACCCAGTGTCGCTCTGTCCGGCATCCCGGAAATAGGATCAACGGCATACAGCATATTTCTAGGCATATCACTACAGTCTGTAGATTCTTGGTTTTTTGGTTTTGTACCCACAAAAACAAAAACACCCGCATCATACAAAGGATCACTTACAACAGCCTCACCATTGCCTGGCAAAGGAATAGTCCAGCCATCATACTTACTCCAGTCCATAGCATCTCCCGCCTTGGCCGAGACCGAGCCATCAGAGTTCTGCACAAATTTTCTGCTCAAAATTCTGGCATTCGGTAAAGCCTGGCCGCGATCCCAGATGCCAAATGCAGCCTGATTAATAGCCGTACTCCCAAAGTCGCCCGCTACAAAAGCATTGCCAGTTGCAAAATTCACCATAACACCACCTCTGGCCATGTACACAATCTGCGGTGCAGTTGTGATGGGCAAAGGAGTGACCTGCGCCTGACCATTGACCATTTTTCTATCATTGGCGGTAAACAGCGGTATTGCTGCTTTGGAGGTCGTAGCTTCATCACTAAATGCAGGCTTCCATTTCAACGCATCTGAATCGCTGATATTCACCTTCCAAATATTCCCTTTCAAATCACCCGCATAAACTACATCTGCAGTGCCATCACCATCCAGATCCTCCCAACGAGGACTTGACAGACCGTTCCCAGAACCTGCATCCAGAACAATTTTCTTGTAACGACCAGACCAACTGCCTGCACTTGGCCCATCTACATACAGAAGATACAAAACCGCTTTACCAGAAACCGACCTTTGGCCATTCCCGATAATCATGGCGAACTTCCCATTATTCAATCTTGCAATCGGAGAAGCTTGATTGGACGATCCATGAATGGTCACATCCCCAATCTGATACCCCATATCTGCATCATCAGCGGAAGTAAACTGCCATTTAAAAATACTTGAAGCATTACGCTCCGTCAAATTGGAAATATTGCTTGCATCCAAGGCAAATACTGCTCGACCACCTCTGCCCAGGGAGCCGAAAAGATAGGTCCTCCAATCTGCTCCCACCTTGACGTCTGCCGTATATGGATTCCCGTCAACATATGCCCAAACAGAACCTGGCGGAGTCACCTGCGCCGCATTCACAAAATTGGTGCCACTCAATTTCGTGACAACACCATCACCTCGCTGAAGCGGAAGCTCTGCAAGCCTGTTCGCAATGGCTCCTGGCACATAAGAAAAAATTTCTTCACCTGTATCAGAGGCAAAAGCATGCAGCATGCCATCATTGGAACCAACCCAGATTGCAGTTTTTCGAGACCTTTGCGCATTATAGTAAGTCGAATATCCATCAACATTACCCCAAGTTGCAACCGGGCGCTGCTGTAGCCACGGAGAGCTACTAATAATAGGTCCAAGCATATTACCACCGCGAACTCGCAACCCCCCAGCCCCTTCCAAGCTCTGATCGCCACGAATATAGTTAATCAGCAACTGCGCATTGGCATCACTTAGCTTATTTTTGCTCGACGTAGTGATCAAGCTCTTATAGCTGCTATTCATGCTGGCCCAGCGAAATGCCAGACCCGAGGCGTTTCCATCATTGGTAATTATTTCACGAGTACCCCCAAAATTATTGGCCACCTTTTCCTGTAACTTCTTGCTTGCCTCCCAAGTAGCAGAGTTACCGAAAGTACCATTTTCCTGAATTTTATAGGCCTCCAATTCGCCATTCAGTGCATTACTGTCAAATTTCACCGCATATTTAAATGCACCCTCAACCAGAACAGGAGCAGACATTGCAGGTGCCGCATTAGAGGTATTCGCCATGGCCTCCAACGCACGTCTTAATTGATTTTCGAGAATTTCCGGCCTGCGTGCGAGGAAGTATCCGTCAGGAACACCATCAGAACCATTCGATCCATCTGACTTGTAATGATCCCATGCATCCTGATTCTCTGGCAAAGGTATTTCCGCATATGTTCCATCAGAATTTTTACGACTGGAAGCAAAATATCCGTATTTCGCTGCATACCACAAAGGATCCTGTAGCAAAGCGTCACTCACCCCCTGCATCTGAAAAACTTTAGTCACTGGATAGTCTTTATCGACCACGGTCATGTCACCTGAAGACACATTGCACTCAGAATTTCCAGTCAACGTTTTTCCATCGCACAAATAACCTTCTGCCCCCTTCAACATTTTCTCATCTGTTTTGTGCCTATGGGTCAAATATCGGCCATCTTTATCGGTACCCATGATACTGAATCCATGGGTTCCCGTAAATCCCGCACCCACATTAATAATATCAGTAGTCACATTTATACTATAACCGGTCGAGCTCTTCGAATCATTAATAATATCGTATCGAATAAAACCGGCGATATCCATATCGTAGTCGCCACCAAACAAGGCGTCGTTCCAGGTGACCACAAATGTCCCATACATAGGCCCCGAGCCAATGGACTGAAAAGTCAGCATAGCACCAGGCATGGTCTTCGAGCCGCCAGAATTCCAAAGGCTTTCAGGCGTTATATAAACATATTTTCTCGGATTTGTATTTGGAATTGGAACTTCAATACGTGCGACACCACCCGCCAACGAGGCAGCCATGGTTTTTACCTTTAGCGCATCCTGAACGAAACCTAGATCTGAGGGCGGATTCGTGATATTTCTAATCTTCGAAGTGTTAGCATAAAGCGCAGCACCAGCAACCTGATAAGTGCCACCAATCGCAGGCGCTTCAGGGCATATTCCTGAAACACTCGATAATTGGCCCACCGTTTTTTTTGGAGCAAGTCTGTCCAAAGCTAGCGCTCC
The DNA here is from genome assembly GCF_040187805.1 of Comamonas sp. wu1-DMT. Lineage (NCBI taxonomy): Bacteria > Pseudomonadati > Pseudomonadota > Betaproteobacteria > Burkholderiales > Comamonadaceae > Comamonas > Comamonas sp. wu1-DMT. Next base: position 236,639 of record NZ_JBANEM010000004.1, on the reverse strand, counting down.
CATCAACAGATCCAACAGAACGTTGAGTTCCGTGAATCCCCTCTTGGTCACCAATCGTATTCACATAGCTATTTAAACTTCCTTTCCGATTAGGAAGTGTTTCAAAAGGAGCACCGGCGCCTGCATCAAAGCTCAGTGCACTGCTGGACAAGGCCAGCGTATACATGGGCCTGCATATTGGATTTCCGTACATCCCTGTTCGCCTTGCATTACTGGTGGAAAGAGGATCATTCCATCCAACAACACTCAAACCCTTAGCCGCATCCTTCGTTGTAGTTGCAGGATTTGTGGAATTCTTCCCGGAAAAATACTGCAATGCCTGTACAACCATCTCACCAACAGGATTACCCCAAGCAGATAATGTTCCATCCACCATTTCATTAGGTAATTGATTATTGGATCCATCATAATTACTGCTATTACGGCCGTATAAAACAAAGCCATCCATTGACTTTATTGCTCCATTTCCCGTAACTCGACCATCACTTAAAAATTTAGAACAGCCAGCACCAGTGGAGTGGCAAAAAACTCCATTTTCCTGGTTGATTTCATCGGAAAAATCCCCCATGTTTCGTCTTAACGCACCGGCCGTTAAATTATTATCATAGCTACCAGTAATCACGCCAAACTCCGAACGAGCCGCGCTATTCACCGTGCTGCCAAGACCAAATTCTTGAAAAATTCCATAAGGCTTAAAGTTTGTCGAAGAAGTTGCAGGAAAGGCTTGACAACGCTCCTCACCCAACAAAGACGGGTTGCACACACGAACACGAACATTCAAGTCCGATGCGGCAGCACTACTCATGGCATAGTCACTAGTTGACGTTGGTTGATTCTCTTCATGAGCAATACCTCCATTGCCCTTATTTACATCCTTAAAATATCTAGATAATTTTTTACCGAAAGTCGTTCCATTCCATTCACAAACCGTTCCGTTTACAGTGCCCCACATGCGGTAATTTCCTTTTGCCAGCCGCATAATTGGATTTCCACCCTCCCCCATCACATCAGAGCGATTGCAAATAGTCAATCCAGAGTAAACCCCGTTATTACTACCCGATGTTTTCGTCAAACTACTTACTGTAAATGGCGTGTAATCACGAATATCGCTCCCAACATAATGCTTCACAAAAGAATGGGAATCCTTGGAAAGATTCGCACGCTCCAATACGGTCGTTGTTACCAGGGATGAATTAGCAGCCTGAACACCATCCTCGGAGCGCTTCCCCCCATAAAGCATTTTTCTAATGACATCAATTCTGGTCATCGTTGCCCAATTGAGGAAATTTCCACTCCACAGAGATTTACTACTCGGACAGGTATAACGACCATCATTTGTTTTTATGGACAGACTATCAGGTTCAAATCTTGAGTTGGAGGTGTAGCTATAACATTTAGAGGAATCAAAATATCCATAGTATTTAAAGGACGGCTTAAATGTAGTATCCAACACCCCATCATCATCTATATCTTCAAAATCAGTATATATTGGACCAAAAAGAGTATGATCCTTGGATGTAGCCAGCATCATCATTGGCTTGCTTGAAGTACTGGCAATATTGGGAGGAATTGCTGCCTGCGGCTCAGAAACCAGCGCCGCAGCGGCATCAGACGTGGCATCGGCTGTCGCATATATGGCATAACTGACAAAAGCCATTCCGATTAGAGATGCCAATGCTATATTTATTTTTTTCATTACCATTTCCTCTTCATGGGAAAAATACCGTCTGCAATACTACCTGGGTATTTGCAGAATAGCCAAATCCACGCGCCGTAATTCGGTACATAGCAGACCATTGATTGGCTTTCTGCCCCTGCGAACTAACTTGTGTTTCATTCAAATTAATCCGTACATTTTTTCTTCGAAAGTACTCAACAATATATTCGGGTTGCCTAGCAACACCTTTTAATGCAGCGGCCCCTGTAAACGACCCCAAAGGCACACCACCTGTAAAATCACAATTGGCTGCAGTTGATGGCACACGCTGAGGTTTTTCCGAAAATACGTTGTTCCATAAACCGCCCTTACTGGAAGGCCACCAGACTTCGCCGCCAACCGCTTTTGACCAATCGACAGTCGTATACAGGCTGTCCGCCATCAAGCAGAGACCTTTGCGGCAATCGGCAGTGAAATCGTTGCTGGTTATTTGCCAATCGCCCCTGGAACAGGACGCATTATTTGCGACATTCGGTGTAGGATTAAAAATATCACGCTCAGCATCACGTAGCGCGGTTTCAGCAGCTTCTCTTGCAGCTTCTTTATCAAGCTGATTTCTGGCCATTCCCTCGGAAAGAATTGATTTTCTTACCCCCCATACACTGACGCCAGTTAAAAGCACTAAAAATAGCAAGACCATGATTAATGCCATGCCTTTTTGTCGCTGCGGATTTAATATTTTCATTATTTTCAATCCATTAATAACTTTGCTTCAAATTATTTCTTACACCAAAAACCTGAACAAATCTATGAATAGATTGACCTACAGGCTGATTTTTAATTTCATCATTGCAATCAACATAAGTTGCAATCTTCCCTGCAGCGTCTTCCAACCTCGTCCCCCCCCCCTTGGGTCTCGGTTAGAACACATACTCGTACGGCAATCACTCGTTGCCAGCCATCCATTAACTGCCCATTTATTTTTTCCTTACCCATTCCAGAAACTTCAGTTGCTGAATAAAATTTATTTACACTCATGGTTTTTTCTTCTGAAAAAACCCCATAACGAAATCTCATATCCTTTAAACCAAAAATAATTGGTTGATAAATACTTACCTCACCAAATTTATTGCCCCCATTACCGGAGCAGCCAAGACTTTTTGTGGAAACGTCGCTCCCATCCACATAACTCTTTAGATCACTGAGAGCATACCTATTGGAAACAAATAACGGAAGTTTTGGGGCCAAACCTTCCTTATTTCCATCATTAATTCGAAACTGGTTAGAAGGATCCTTACCAACATCTGATCCCGTGCAGTCCTTTTTTGAACCAGTCAACCCCATACCATCGGCCGTAAAATAATTAATCACAATGGAATCTGATTGATTGGAATCCACTGTTGATGGGCATGTTGCCGTAGCAACGTTGAATTTACCCCCATCGCAACCATATATGCCTGTCATATATGCGGCAGGCGGCCAATTATTGGTGATATCTTGCCAGTCCGTGGATCTTCTCGGTTCAGACTGCAAAGGCGGATATGTGTCATACATACCAGTCTGGGTAACATCACCAATTTCCGGAGAAAATGATGCTGGATAGAAACCAGCATTCAGAATATCTCTCCCTAGAAGTTGCAGCACAAAAACTCCAGTTTCCCGACTTTCGCTTTGCCTTTCGGAGGCTCTTTGACCTTTTGTTGTATTCAGATAAATCAAAGCTGCAGCAGCCACGACCAGCAAGCTAATCGCCATCGCAACCATTAGCTCAACCAGCGTGACTCCAACCTCCCTGTTTTTTAACTTATTGACCATACAATCACCTGTTTCTTATGGAAGGAACGACATGCGTAAACAGCGAACACCTGCAGGCACCTCAGCACCCTCAGGACAGCAGTTATGAACAATTAGTTCATCATCGCCACCAGAGCATACTGCTGCCTTGGTTAGTTTTTTTTCTAAATTATCACCATTTACCTTGTTTTCCGTAAATTCCTTATCCATCCACATAATTGTGACGTCAAAGCCTTTTTTCCTATCCCCTGTAACGAATGCAGCACCTTGAGGTAGATCATCCTTTACTTTTTTTTCGCCAGACCAGCATGTCATATACAGCTCGTTCATTAGCACTACATTCATTTTCACTACATTCTTTTGAAATATTCAAATCTGCAGAAACTTGCTTACTCCATGTACTCTTCAATTCATACACAGAAGGCAATTCTGCGGAGGTTGGATCATAACTGGTACCTGCAGCTGTAGGATTCACTCTAACCCGCTCTGTAAAATCTAAAAAAATCTGTCCTACCGCCGCATTAGCTTGAGTGTTTATTTTATATTTTGCTGTTGCAGCCTGTAGACCTGCGACCCCAAGCAATCCCAGCGAAAAAACCAATATAGCAACAAGCATCTCCACCATGGAAAATCCACTCTGTTTTTTCATTTTCTTGTTACATCCAATAACATTATTTATAATTAGAGCAAGAGTTATTACCAGGAATTAATCTAGTTCTTCCTAGCGCATCCAAACAAATATTAATTCCATATTTTTTTGTATTGATATTATTAGATGTTTGATATATCAAGTCCAGTTCAGTTGCATTGCTCAGCGCGTTGTACCCGCGAGAATTAAAACTAATTTTTCTTACCGCCGGAGATGACTGACTTTGAATCAAAATGTTTGGATCACCATCTTGCCTAACAAAAAAAACATCGTTAGATTTTTTTGGACTATTCAATGATGAATCGCAGTCCAAATTTAAAAAAATAATCCATCCTTTTTGCCAGTCATTTTCACCCTTTGTATCGCACGAGGGAGCGTCAGCATTAGTCGTCGTACTTAGACACATGGTTGTGCATATGTTTTTATTGGCCGCCTCATTACGAGCTCGCAATACACTAGCTTGAAATTCTCCCGCTGCGCTGCTCATAGCACTTCGAACCATGAAGTCTCTGACGGATGGTGCAGCCAATGCAGATAGAACAGCCACCATCGCGATGACAACTAACATTTCGATCAGCGTAAAGCCGCGCGCCGTAGATCCAAGCATATGAATTTGATTACAAAAATATGTTTGATTGTTGCAATTTTTTCTAAAAAAAATCTTGCCTTTGGGTACTGTTTTTTGACCGTTCATCTATAAGAAAACATCATCCCAGACATCGAACTCCACGGTATAAATCAGGAACGACCAGAGTCTTGTCGAACAAAAAATGTAAGAAATCTGCTTTTTTATGCTGTTCGCCCCTAAACCTTATTGGCTTTTATTATTCAGCATCCTCCTGACCGGCTGCGCTGCACCACTGCCCAAGAATGTGGAAAGGCCGGTCTCCGAGGCTCTGCCCAAGCCACAAGAGACCAGTCTGGGTGCCATGATCACCCGGCTGAAGCCGGCCCGCTCAAAGCCAGATGCCTCGGCTTTTGCCTTGATATCCGGCCCCAAGCATGCCCTCAGCAGCCGCATGGCGCTGGTGGAAAACGCACAGAAAACGCTGGATCTGCAGTACTACGCCATCCATGCCGACCAAAGTACCGGGCGACTGCTGCGCGCCGTCGTTCAGGCTGCCAGGCGTGGCGTGCGCGTGCGCGTGCTGTTGGATGACTTTCACAGCACAGGACCTGACGCACAGGTCATGCGCCTGGCTTTTGTACCCAATATCGAGATGCGAATGTTCAATCCTCTGGCCGGCTCGCGCGCTTCCACCATCGGCCGGGCCTGGACCTTGCTGACCGACTTTCAGCGTGCGCAGCAGCGCATGCACAACAAGCTGTTTGTGGCCGACAACACCCTGGCCGTAATTGGCGGGCGCAATCTGGGCGATGCCTACTTTGACGCCTCCAATGAAGGTAATTTTGTCGATCTCGATGTCTTGACCGGCGGCCCAGTCGTCAAGGATTTGTCGCGCAGCTTCGACCGCTACTGGAACAATGTTCGCGCCTACCCCGTGCAGTCGCTGATCAGCGAGCCTGACTTGCTCAAACTCAAAAAGCAGTTTGACCAGGAAGATGCCAGGAGCGAAGCCGAGCATGCCCGTAACACCACCGTCCCCAAACCGGAACCCGAAGACAGCCCTTTGAATCTGAACCAGATCCCATGGATCTGGGCCCAGGCCATGGTACTGGCCGACAGCCCGACCAAGATTCCTGCTGAAGGAGCGGAGCGGACTGCCGCCGATGAGTCATTCGAAGCAGCTGTGCTCAAGGCCGACGACGCCAACAGCCTCCCCCCCCTTGGCCGCACCGGCGCTGAATGCCGACTCGGTGGTCGATGGTCTGCTGGCTCTGATCCGCTCCGCCAAGCAGGACTTGCTGGTGGTTTCGCCCTACTTCGTGCCGGGGCAGGAGATCATGGACGCCTTTCGCGCCGCGCGCAGCAAAGGTGTCCGCATCCGGGTACTGACCAATTCGCTGGCCTCCAACGATGCTCCACTGGCACATGCCGGCTATGCCCGCCACCGCAAGGCATTACTGGAGATGGGCATCGAATTGCACGAAATGCGCAGCGAAGCGGCCAATGTCAGCTCCGCCCTGCGCGCAGGTGGCACGGGCTCCAGCGGGGGCAGTTCCGGTGCTTCGCGGGCCATGCTGCACACCAAGCTGCTGGTCATAGACGGGCGTCTGGTCGCCGTGGGCTCCATGAATCTGGATATGCGCTCACGCCTGCAGAACACCGAGATCGCTGTGCTCATCGCCAGCCGCCGCTTCAGCCAGCTGGCTGGCGACAGCATCGATGAAAGCCTGCCCGAAAACAGCTGGCGGGTGGACCTGGATCCCAAGGGACAACTGGTCTGGCGTGCGCCTCAGGACAGCGGGCTGGCGGACTCCTACTCGGAGCCCGATGCCAGCCTGGGGCTGCGGCTTATGCTGCAGTTGCTTGGGCCTCTGGCTCCGGACAGTCTGCTTTAGATGTGGTTTGCGGCCAGGCCCATTCCTGCTGCAGATCGCGCAGCGGCAGCGCTTGCACCCAGTCGCTGATGGCGCGCTGATCGGTCTGGGTGCGCACCTCCTGATAAGCCAGCTCGGCCTCGGGAAAGCGTCTGCGCATGAGATTGAGCCACTGCTTGAGGCGGCCCGCACGCTGGCGCGGCTCCAGATCTTCGCAGACCATATGCCAAAAACGCTGCACCTGGGGCACCAGCGCCAGCCAGTCAATGCCAGCGGCCGCCGCGCCACTGCCCTGCCCTACAGCGCGACGCACGGCCAGTGCCAGACCGGGGTCGGCCACAATGCCTCGCCCCAGCATCAGATCCTCGCAGCCCGAAACTTCGCGGCAGCGCAAGGCCTCTTCCACAGTCCAGATCTCGCCATTGGCCACCACATTCACGCCCACCGCCTCACGGATGCGTGGAATCTCTTCCCAGTAGGCAGGGGGGCGATAGCCGTCCAGCTTGGTGCGCGCATGGACGACGATCTCACAGGCACCGCCCTGCTCCATGGCCTGGGCGCACTCGGTCATCAGCGCACGGTCGTTGAAACCCAGCCGCATCTTGGCCGATACCGGCAGCTGCGCCGGGACCGCCTTGCGCACGGCTTCGACCACGCGGGCAATCTGCATGGGGTCCTGCAGTAGCGATGCGCCACCGCCATGGCGGTTGACCACCTTGGCCGGGCAGCCGAAATTCAGATCGATGCCCTCGGGTCCCAGATGCGCCAGATTGGCCGCATTCTCGGCCATGCTGACGGGGTCGGAACCCAGCAGTTGCGCCCGCACCGGCACGCCGGCCAGCGTCCTGCTGCCGTTGCGCAGCTCGGGCATGGTACGCAGATAGACCTTGTCCGGCAGCAGCGAGCCGCTGATGCGAATGAACTCGGACACGCAGCGATCCGCGCCGCCCACCCGGGTCAGCACATCGCGCAGCACAAAATCCAGCAGCCCTTCCATGGGCGCGAGCAGCAGTCTCATTTCAGATTCAAATCAGATTGACCTGTAGCGCTTATTCAGAAAACGCCAGCAGCTATTAATTCAGAAGCAATTGGCAAGCTTGGGCAGTAATGACTGGCCGATCCACTGCGAATTGGCGCAGATTCACACCACTGTCATCGTCAACTCATGCAATAGCGCATCCGCACTTGTAATGCGCCAGACAGAACCAGCCATGATTTTGCAGAAAACCGCCAAGGCCCAGGAGGAACTTCAGCCCGGATCACGCCAGCTGCCGCAGCGCGCACGCTCCCTGCTGTTGCTGGCCGGCGGCAAGAGCATGGAAGAACTTGCCGCCATGCTGGGCAGCGATCATGCCGCACTGGCCCAGCAATTGGTGGAGCAGGGATATCTCCAGCTGGTGACTTCATCCAGCGCCCCCAGGGAGCGCGGCATGGCCCTTCACCCTGCGGCGGCTCTCGCCACCCTCGGCCAAAGCCCTGCCGCACCGGCCCTGGCGCCAGCCGAGCAAGCCGCCAGCGCGTTGCCGGCCATCAATATGGCGGGCACGCGCATGTATCTATTCGATATGTGCGAGCGCCTGTTTGCCAACCGCCATGAGGCCCTGGCCCAGACATTGCGCACCCAGCTGCGCGAGGCCAGAGACCTGAACAGCTTGCGCAGCGCCGGTATCAGCCTGCTGACTGCGGTAGAGGAATATGCAGGCGAAGAGCGCGCACATTCGCTGCGCGAGAGGCTGGCGGCCCTGCTGGCGCACGGGGAAGCCGCTGATCCACCCTGCCAGGAACTGCAAGGCGCAGCGGCCTAGCAGCCTGGCTGTCAGCCCGCCTTGGCCAGACGCCAGAGCGAGGTCACTTCGGCAGAGCGCGCAATGTGCAGAGGGTCCTCTCGGTCCTGTACCTTGCCATGATGCGGGCGAACATCCTCACGCCCCAGCACCTTGAGTCCGGCGGCTTCAATCCAGCCCAGCAGCTCGTCACGCGTGCGCAGCTTCAGATGCTCGGCCAGGTCGGAGATGATGAGCCAGCCTTCGCCACCTGGCAGCAGGTGTGCCGCCAGCCCTTGCAGAAAGCCACGCAGCATGCGGCTGTCTTCGTCATAAATCGCCTGATCGAGCACCGATGCTGCCTTTCCCGGCAGCCAGGGCGGGTTGCAGACGATCAGACCGGCCTGCCCTTGCGCAAACAGATCGGCATGCTGCAGCTCCACCCGGGAAGCATGACCCAGGCGCTGCAGATTCTCGCAGGCGCAGGCCAGCGCACGCTCGCTGGTATCGGTGGCGACCACCGACTTCACGCCGCGCTTGAGCAGCAATGCCGAGAGCACGCCCGTGCCGACACCAATATCCCAGGCCTGTTGAATACCGGCTGCGGGAATGCTCGCACGCGCCACCAGATCGAGATACTCGCCGCGCACGGGTGAGAAAACACCGTAGTGCGCATGAATGCGGGCGCCATCCAGGGCAGGAATCTCCACCCCCTTCTTGCGCCACTCATGGGCGCCGACCACCCCCAGCAGATCGCGCAGCGGCACCAGCACGGACTGCGCATGCACTTCGGCCGGAACTGTGCCCCAGGCCTCGGAGCAGGCCTGGCTCCAGTCAGGAGCCCGGCGCAAGGCGCAATGCCACTGCACATCCAGCTCGATCAGAATGCTGCCCAGCATGCGTGCACGCTGGGCCTGGGACTGGCGGTACAGATGAAAAGCATGGGGAAAGCCTGCTGCAGCAGGGCTCTTTGCCGGGCTCTTGCGTCTCGACTTCTTGTCCAGCCGGCGGCCCAGTGCCAGCAACAACTGACGCGCATTCTGAAAATCACCGCGCCACAGCAGCGACGCACCTTCGCTGATATGGCGAAACGCCGTATCAGCGGGCATGGTGTCATCGGCAACTTCGATGCGACGGGGCTTGGGCAAGCTGCTTTCGCTGCGCCACAAAGCCGTATGGGCCTGGGCTTGCTCCTGCCATTGCAGCAGGTCGAAAGCAGATGCGGGAGCGCAGACTGAGGCCGCGAGCTTGCTGTTGGGAGACGTCACGGCCTGTCTTTCAGTGAGTGCTGAACGCTGTGATCAGCCGTTCAGAGGACGCTTGACGCGCACTTCTTCAATTTTGATGCTGCCAATCACAGCCGTCTTGGCCGTGGACATTTCACGCTTGAAGCCTGCCATTTCATGGAAACGCAGGGCACGCTCGTTGCGCAGCGGAATCCAGGCTGTCACATTGGTGCAGCCTTCTTCCAGCAAACCATCTCGGGCGGCGTCCCACAGGGCAACGCCAACGCCTTGGTTCCAGTGGGAAGGGGCTGCATAGATAGCCCAGATCTCGCCGGTGGTCTGGCGGGATTTTTCATCACGGGAACGGTCAAAGCCGACAAAGCCAACGATCTTGTCGCCGTCAATGGCGACCTGGACCTGTGGCTCACAGTATTCAATAGCTTCGCGCCAGTAAGCCTGGCGCTTTTCAACCGAGGACATGGCCTTCAGTTGATCATCGGGAACCAGACCTCGATAAGCCTCCAGTGCGGAAGCAGTATGGATCTGGGCAATCGCTTTTGCATCGCGAAGAGTAGCGGGACGGACCTGGATACTAGACATGGAAAAACCGGGGCGGAAACATGTAAGAATAGAAGGGCGTAATTGTCTACAGATTCAGAGTTTTGGCACGCGGTGCAGTGGTTAGCCATTTGCTCAACTGCGGCTGTTCGCAATTTCTTGCTATGGCGCAATCTATGTGCTATGCGCTCCACTAAGCAGAGCAGCAAGCCCGCAACCATCAATGGTTTGCGTCACATTTGATGACAATCTGGCAAGCGCTCACGACAGCACCGAAGCGCTCAATCCCTGTTCGACGGCCAAGAAACTTCAGAGCCAGCGTCGCATGAAGTCCATCACCCGGTCGAATTTTTCCCCGAACGGCGGGTACAGCAGGGAAGTCGCCGCCCAGCGCGACTGCACGAAAACCGCCTTCTGGTGCACAAAGCGCAAAAAGCCCTGCTCTGCGTGATAGGCACCCCAGCCGCTGTCGCCGACACCGCCGAATGGCAAGTTCTCATGCGCCACATGCAGCAAGGTGTCATTCACGCAGACGCCTCCGCTGACGGTGCGCATCAACACCGCATTGCGCTCGGCCTCGTCGTTGCCAAACCAGTACAGCGCCAGCGGGCGCGGACTAGCGTTGATGGCATTGATCACGTCTTCGATATGCTCGTAGGAGATCACGGGCAGGATGGGGCCGAAGATCTCTTCCTGCATCAGCTGCATCTCGCCCGTGGCGCCGAACACCAGCGCCGGAGCGAACTGTCTCTCCACGGCCTCGCCCCAGGCCGTGGTGTCACCGTCCGCAGCCGGGGCAGCCGCTTCATGCATCCAGTGCACCTGCGCTCCCAGACTTTGCGCCTGGCGCAGCATCTGCTTGAGTCGTGCCAGATGGCGCTTGCTGATGATGGCCGTGTAGTCCGGGTTGCCCGAGATGCGCGGGTACAGCTGCTGCACCGCCGCCTGATAGGCCTCGGCAAACTCCTGCTCCTTGCCGCGCGGCAGCAGCACATAGTCGGGAGCGATGCAGGTCTGCCCGGCATTGACCAGCTTGCCATAGGCCACCTTGAGCGCAGCGGCCTGCATATCGCAGTCCTGCGCAATGATGCAGGGCGATTTGCCCCCGAGCTCCAGTGTGGTGGGCGTCAGGTGCACGGCTGCCGCCTGCGCCACACGCCGCCCCACGGCCGTGGAGCCGGTGAACAGCAGATGATCGAATTGCAGACCCGAGAACTGCGTGGCCACGGCCACGTCCCCCTCGATCACGCAGAACTCTTCGGGTGCAAAGAACTGGGCGACCAGCTCGCCCATTTTTGCCGAGGTATGCGGCGTCAGCTCGCTGGGCTTGAGCATCACGCGATTGCCCGCCGCCAGAGCCGTGATGGCTGGCGCCAGCGATAGTTGTAGCGGATAGTTCCAGGGCGAGATGATGCCCACCACGCCCAGAGGCTGGCGCTCCACCCAGGCCTTGCCTGGCTGCAGCATCAGCGGCGTGCGCACGCGCTGACGCTTGCTCCACTTGGGCAGATGCTTGAGCGTGTGCCTGAGCATATTGCGCACCAGCATCAGATCCAGCATCTCGGTCCAGCGCTCGGAGCGCACACCAAAGTCCTGCTCCACCGCCGCGCACAAAGCCGGGCCGTTCTCGTCCAGCATCTTCTGCAGACGCAGCAGCCTCTCCCGGCGCACCAGCAAAGGTACATCGACCTGCGTGCGGCTGGCTTGGTACTGCAAGTCAAAAATGCGGTGCAAGTCCATGTAGTTCATGCCTGTCTGAAAATCCCAAGATCACAGTCCCGACCATACCGCGAGACTGCGTAAACACAGCGTAAAAAAAGAGCCTGATGCAACACTGCACAGGCTCTTGTGTGTTGACCGCGAAACAAGCCTGCGGCCCTTTATTGCCTCACCTGCTCCAAAGTATGAAGCCTGTGTAAGCGCTTGTCATTACGACTCGTGCACCTCGCGCGGCTGCACATCGGTCACATCGCCGGCACCGGGCAGAACGCCGCGGCGCCCGCGGGCTTCACGCTCATCCTTCTTGGCATCGGCATTGCCCGACGATTGCGCCATCCACTCGGCCCCCGAGCGGTACACCGTCTGCCAGCCGGCAAAGGGGCTCATGGCCCCCATGCTCATGGGCACCACGGGCTGGCCCGTGAGCCTGGCCCACAGGGCGCGCGCACCCCAGGCCAGGGCGATGAGGCAGGCCACGGCCATCAGGCACAGGAAAAACACCAGGCCCACCAGCATCAGCATGATGCGGACGGCCCAGCGGGTTGCAGTGGCGGCGAAATCGTTCAAAGCAATACCTCTTTCTAGGGTTCAGGTCCTCAGGCAGCGCCTGCGGACTCGAACCGGAACACCCCGGGATCATTCACCGGGTCGACTGTCACAGCTATCGTACTCTTGGGCGGGAATTTCCCCTCAAGTAACAACTTGGACAGCGGGTTTTCAATACGCTGCTGGATTGCGCGCTTGAGCGGACGGGCACCGAACACGGGATCGAAGCCCACCTTGGCCAGCTCGGCCAGGGCCTGCTCGGACACCTGCATGCTCAGCTCCATCTTCTGCAGACGGCTTTCCAGCAACTTCAGCTGAATCCTGGCAATCGCCTCGATGTTCTTGGCATCCAGTGCATGGAAGACCACGGTTTCATCGATACGGTTCAAGAATTCGGGTCGGAAATGGTTTTTAAGTTCCCCCCAGACCGCTTCCTTCACATCATCGGCATCCTCGCCAACCATGGCCTGTATCAGATGCGAGCCGATATTGCTGGTCATCACGATCACGGTGTTCTTGAAGTCCACCGTGCGGCCCTGGCCATCGGTCAACCGGCCATCGTCCAGAACCTGCAGCAATACATTGAAGACATCAGGGTGGGCTTTTTCCACCTCGTCCAGCAGCAGCACGCTATAGGGCTTGCGGCGCACGGCTTCCGTCAGGTAGCCGCCTTCCTCGTAACCCACATAGCCGGGAGGCGCACCGATCAAGCGTGCCACAGAGTGCTTTTCCATGAACTCACTCATGTCAATACGCACCAGATGGTCCTCGCTGTCGAACAGGAAGCCTGCCAGCGCCTTGCACAACTCGGTCTTGCCCACGCCCGTGGGGCCCAGGAACAGGAAGGAGCCGGTGGGGCGATTGGGATCGGACAGACCCGAACGCGAGCGACGGATGGCATTGGCCACAGCGCTGATCGCTTCCTCCTGACCCACCACACGCTCGTGCAGCTTGTCCTCCATGTGCAGCAGCTTGTCTTTTTCGCCCTGCATCATCTTGGCCACAGGGATGCCAGTGGCACGACTCACCACCTCGGCGATCTCCTCGGCTCCGACCTGGGTGCGCAGCAGCTTGTTGGCCGTCGCGCCGTCCTGGCCCTCTTCCTTGGCCTGGGCTTCGTGCAGCTGCTTTTCGAGTGCCGGCAGCTTGCCGTACTGCAGCTCGGCCACCTTGTTGAAGTCGCCCTTGCGCTTGAACTCCTCGATCTGTATGCGCAGCTGGTCCACTTCCTTGCGGATCTGCTCAGAACCCAGGGCGCTGGCCTTCTCGGCCTTCCAGATTTCCTCAAGGTCGGCGTACTCGCGCTCCAGGCTTTCGAGCTCTTCCTCGATCAGCTGCAGACGCTTTTGCGAAGCCTCGTCCTTCTCGCGCTTCATGGCCTCGCGCTCGATCTTTAGCTGGATCATGCGGCGCTCGAGCTTGTCCATCACCTCGGGCTTGGAGTCCATCTCGATCTTGATCTTGGCCGCGGCCTCGTCGATCAGGTCAATGGCCTTGTCGGGCAGGAAGCGGTCGGTGATGTAGCGATGGCTCAGCTCCGCAGCGGCAACGATGGCGGGGTCGGTGATATCGACGTTGTGATGCGCCTCGTACTTCACCTGCAGGCCGCGCAGAATGGCGATGGTGTCCTCCACCGAAGGCTCGTCCACGATGACCTTCTGGAAGCGGCGCTCCAGAGCGGCATCCTTTTCGATGTACTTGCGGTACTCATCGAGCGTGGTCGCCCCCACGCAATGCAGCTCGCCACGCGCCAGCGCGGGCTTGAGCATATTGCCGGCGTCCATGGCGCCATCGGCCTTGCCGGCGCCCACCATGGTGTGGATTTCGTCGATGAAAAGAATAATGCGGCCTTCGTCCTGTGCGATTTCCTTGAGCACGGATTTGAGGCGCTCCTCGAAGTCGCCGCGGTACTTGGCACCGGCCAGCAGGCCCGCCATGTCCAGCGACAGCACGCGCTTGTTCTGCAGGCTCTCGGGCACTTCGCCGGCCACGATGCGCTGGGCCAGGCCTTCGACAATGGCGGTCTTGCCCACGCCGGGCTCGCCGATGAGCACGGGGTTGTTCTTGCTGCGGCGCTGCAGCACCTGGATGGCGCGGCGGATTTCATCGTCGCGGCCGATCACGGGATCAAGCTTGCCGCTGCGGGCGCGCTCGGTCAGATCCAGCGTGTATTTCTTGAGCGCTTCGCGCTGGCCTTCGGCTTCTGCACTATCCACGTTCTGCCCTCCTCGCACGGCATTGATGGCTGCCTCCAGGCTGGATTTGCTCACGCCGCTTTGCTTGAGCAAGGCTCCAGCACGCGTGGCCGAGCCTGCGGCATCGGCCAGCGCCAGCAGAAACAGCTCGCTGGCGATGAACTGGTCACCGCGCTTGAGGGCTTCTTTTTCGCTGGCCTGCAGCAGCCGAGCCAGCTCGGAACCGACCTGCACATCGCCTTGCTGCTGCACCCGCGGCAGATCAGCCATGGCCTGTTCTGCCAGGTTTTTGAGTTGTTGCACATTGCCGCCAGCGCGCTGCAGCAGCGCACGCGGGCCGTCGTCCTGGCGCAGCATGGCCACCAGCAGGTGCAAAGGGTCGATGGTAGATTGATCAGCACCGAGCGCCAGGGACTGCGCGTCGGCCAAGGCTTCTTGGAATTTGGTCGTCAGTTTGTCAATTCGCATGGTTTGTCGCTTTCGCTCCAATCAGATTCATTGCTGATTTATCTGATAGCCAGGTGGTGAATTTCAAGACCGGAAGGGCAATAAAGCGGCTCAAAAGACGGCCGCAAGTCTGTGATTTGATCAAAATCAAACAACGCCCTGCGCCAGAAGCCAGACCCGAGCATCGCGCGTCAAAGCCAGATCCAATGTAGGCTCAAACCCACAATGCGCAAGATTACGGCCCCATACCTGCCAGAGTCAGCAAACCCGGGAGCCACCAAGAACCATAGCGACTTACGCTTTATACATCAGCGCCAGAGGCATTTTTATTCATAGATTTTTCAAGATCATGCACTGATGCGGCACAACCAGGCGTCACCTGGCCCAGGGCGACCTGGCACCAGTACAGGTCTGCGCTCAGGCGGCTGCCGCCATTCTTATTGCCACCGCGCCAGCGCCTGTTCGTCACTGACACGCGCATCCACCCAGCGTGCGCCTTGCTCGGTCTGCTCTTTTTTCCAGAACGGCGCTTCGGACTTCAGATAGTCCATGATGTATTCACAGGCCTCGAAGGATTTGCCGCGGTGGGCGCTGCTCACCGCCACCAGCACGATCTGGTCCATGGGCTGCAGCAGGCCGATGCGGTGAATCACGCGCGCGCCATAGATGCCAAAGCGCGCCACGGCCTTGTCGATGATGGCCTCGATCGACTTCTCGGTCATGCCGGGATAATGCTCGAGCTCCATGCTGGAGACGGCATCGCCCTCGTTGCGGTCGCGCACCGTGCCGACAAAACTGCAGACCGCGCCCACGCGCGCATCGCCGGTGCGCAGGGCGGCAATCTCGGCCGAGAGGTCAAAGTCCTGAGTCTGAATGGATACACGTGCTTCGGTCATGCCTGCATTGTCGCAGGCCAGCATGGGCATGTCTGGCGCATTAGCATTGGGCCATGGCCACACAAACCATCAATCTGCCGGAGTACACGCTGTACCCCTCTCCGCGCAACGAGCACCGGATGATTTTCGAGTTCCAGCTCTTTGTGCCCTATCCCTATGAGCTGATCCACCTGCCCGACTACAACTTCAAGGGCAAGGCCACGCTGTTTGCTGCCCACCGCAAGCGCGACAACAAATCGGGCCAGCTCATTACCTGCGAGCTGGCCGTGGACATAGAGCGTTTCGAGCGCCTGTTCGAACCAAGCTAAGCCATGGACGACACCAGCCAGATTCAGCCGCCGACCAGCTTTGCCGAGCTGTTTCGCACGCGCAGCGGCAAGCTGTCCGTACCGATTGCCGAGGTCGTCGCACGCTATGAGCTATGCGAAGACCTGGCAAGCCATCTGACCGAGCAGGCACAGACGCTCTATCACTCGGGCAACTCCTCCGAAGAACAGGTGCTGCTGGGCATGCATGCGGGCCTGGCCGCGGAGGGCTCGGTCGTCACGGTGCCTGAGGCGGGCTGGATCGTGCAGCGCCTGGCCGAGCTGCTGGAATGGCGTACACCGCAGTTCCCCACGCCTGCAGACCCGGCCTGAAATCCCGGACGGAACCGCTTCTCAGCACTTTCAGACCCGCATTTTTCGCTTCAAACTCCGGAGCTAGATCAGAAGGCTCCGACAGGCGCATGCAGACGCTGCCAGGCCAAGGCCCGCCAGGCAGGCGTTCCATAGGCAGCGACCAGATCTCGCCCTATGGCGACCCAGGCCGGATCGGCCGGGTTCAAGCCCAAAGCCTCGATGAATGGCGCTTGCACGATGAAGCACTGGCGCCGATAAGGCAGCAAAAAACCATCCGCCTGCTGTGCAAGCACGCTTCGCGCCTGTGCGTACTCGCTGAACCAGATGTGCAGAAGAATGCCGCTACGCGGCACATGCCAGAAGCTGCCCATGTCATCACCCGGTGCTGCCAGCACTCCCAGCACCCGACGCGCCTGCTCCCAGCCGGCAAAGCCGACCTCGCGCGCCGCCTGATGCAAATGGTCGCGCAATGTGGCCGAGCCCGCAGCCCCCTCGCGCCGCGCACGGTTCAGGCGCACGCGGGCGCGCACCTTGAGTTCGTCGACCAGGGCCTGCGGCGAAACGAATCCGGAAACAGAACCGGCCCCCGTGGCTGAACCCGACGGATCAATGGCTGCTGCACCACCGAGCAGCGCTTGGCCTGAGCTCATGGCATTCACGGTTTCACTGCTCATGGCTGTACCCCTTGCAGCTCTTGCTGCCACAGGGAAAGCAGGGCCTGAAGTTCGGCGTCATAGTCGAACAAAGGATCGTCGCGCTCCTTCACGCGGTCCAGTACCTCAAAACGAAATGCCTGTGCGCCATGGCAAGCCCAGGCCTGGGCCAGTGCCGCATCGCGCCGGGAGCCATTGCTCAGCTCGAACCGCAGGCGGTTGAGTATTGCGTCCACGTTACGGCTGGCCCCCAGGCGCAACAAGTCAGCGGCATCGCAGCGCACCGCGTAGATACCCATGGCGGGAAAAGCCTGTTTGTAGTCCCGCGTCAGCGCGCGCCGCGCCTGGGGATGGAGAGATGAAGTCATGACAGTGCTCCAGGTTGCATCGGAGCCTCCCGCGCTGGGCCCCTAGAACAACCATGGTCTGACAGAACATCGAAATCGAGCGTGAACACGCTGTCGAAAGCAAGGGTGAGAGCCTCTTGTGCGGGCAGGCGCCCCTTGGCACCTGTGAGCCGCGATTCTAGGGCAAGAGCCTCAGACCTGCTCAGGCACCAGTTGTTCGACCAGCTTGCGCCCGAACGCCACATCGGGCTGCAGACCATACAGAATGCGATAGACGATGGGTGCCACCAACTGGTCCAGCATGGCTTCCACATCGGGCACCTCTTCGCCACGCGCGCGGGCCCGGCCCAGCACAATGCCAAGCTGGTCGCGAATGATGTCCACGCAGGCGCAGGTCACCTGGTCTTCCTGGGTTGCCACCAAGGTATCGCGCAGCAAGGTTCGTCCCAGGGGAGAGCCCATTTCCTCGATGTATTGCTCGGTCCAGGCCTGCAGATCGCCATGCAGGCTGCCCGTGTCCGCAGGCTCGGCAATGGGACGGATGCGCTCCAGCGCCACATCGGCCAGCAACTGCGGCAGATCGCCCCAGCGGCGATACAGCGTGGAAGGCGTCACGCCGGCCTCGGTGGCGATCAGGGGAAAGGTCAGCTCCTCGCGCGGCATGTGCTCCAGCAGTTTCCTCACCGCCTGATGCACGCTGGCCTGTACACGGGAGCTGCGCCCGCCCGGCCGGGATTGGACTGGGTCTTTTGCAATCATGGTCATTAAAGCTAAATATTTGCGTTAATGATGAATTAACGCAGAATACGCAAACGCAAAAAATTTGCTTTTATGGTAGCGGAGCCTGCTTTTCCATGCCCACATCCTCTGTATCCCTGACTGCGGTATCCAGCACCCGCAATATGGCTGCTGTCGCCCTGACCCTGGCCAGCTTTCTGGCGGCATCCAGCGCTCCCACGCCCTTGTATAGGCTCTACCAGCAGGCCTGGGGCTTTTCCTCGGGCATGCTGACCCTGATCTTCGCGGTCTATGCCTTCAGTCTGCTCGTCGCCCTGCTCACCATGGGCGCACTGTCCGATTACCTGGGCCGACGCCCCGTCATTCTTGCGGCCCTGGGACTGGAGGCGGTCTCCATGCTGATGTTCACCCATGCACAGGATGCGCAGGCTCTACTCTGGTCGCGTGTGGTGCAGGGTTTTGCCACCGGCATGGCGAGCGCAGCCCTGGGCGCGGCCCTGCTCGATCTGGACCGTGAACGCGGTGCGTTGATCAATACGCTGTCTCCCATGCTGGGTATGGCAGCCGGCGTGTTCGGCGCCAACCAGCTGGCCAGCCATGGCCATGACGGCTTGCACCAGATCTACTGGTGGCTGCTGCTGGTCTTTGCGGCATCGGCCTGGGCCATTGCCGTGATGCCTGAAACCGTCAGCCGCCGCAGCGGAGCCCTGGCCTCCATGCGCCCTCGCATCCGCCTTCCCGCGCATACCCGCCCGGCCTTCCTGCGCATGGCACCGCTGGATATCGCCGCCTGGGCGCTGGCGGGCTTTTATCTGTCGCTAGGCCCCACCCTGCTGCGTGTGATCACCGGCTCCACCCTGATGGCAGGCCTGGCCGTGTGCATCAACACCCTGAGCGCCGCAGCGGCCATCTGGCTGCTGCGCCACTGGACGGCCCAGCGCATGCTGCGCTTCGGTGGCTCGGTTCTGCCGCTGGGCATCGTGATTCTTCTGCTGGGCGTGGCCAGCCACAGCCTGATGCTGATGGTGGCCGCCTCCATCATTGCCGGTGCGGGCTTTGGCGTGGGCTTTCAAGGGGCGCTGCGCAGCGTGCTGCCGCTGGCCGAGTCACATGAACGCGGCGGCCTGCTGTCCACCATCTATGTGCTGAGCTATCTGGCCTTCAGCCTGCCGGCCATCGCCGCAGGCCTGCTGACCCAGAGCCTGGGGCTGGTGCCCACCACCTATGGCTATGGTCTGATGCTGATTGTGCTTGGCTTGCTGGCACTGGCTGCCACAAGGCAGAAAGCGGTCACCCGGCATGGTGCATAAGCTGTGCGTTGCGGTCTTGCTCTACATTGCCTGGCTCATTCGTCCCCGACCTCCATCAAAAAAGCCGTGCAGCAAACGCAGCACGGCTTTTTGATCGGCATGACGGCCTCAGGCCTGGATCGACTCGGCAGCCTTCCAGTCCGCGTAGCGGTTCAGTATGCGCTGCACTTGCCCATGGGTCCACTCACCGCCCTTGGCGGCCGCAATGCCCCGCGCATTGAGTTCAGCCGCCATGGCACGGTGGGTCAGACCTTGTTGCAGCAATTCGGCGAACAGCGCTTCGTGCTGCCTGGCAAAGGCATCGGCCGCCGATTTACGCTTTTCCACCGTGGCGCGGATATTGGCCGCGCCGGCCGTGCCCAGCTTGACTCCGCGCTCACGCGCTTCAGCCAGAGCCTTGCGGGTACGGGCGCTGATCTCTGGGTTCACTTCGGTAGATGGCAAATCGGCGGTTTCGGTCATGGCATTACAGGGGGGGATATAGCTCAGGGTCTGACCCAGGAACCATAACAGGAACAGCACCACGGGCGCATGAACCAGCAACTGCACAAAGTTGAAGCCGATCAGATCACGCGCCTTGAGGCCCAGCACGCCCAACAGCGGCAGCATGTAGAAGGGGTTGATCAGATTAGGTAGAGCCTCAGCAGCGTTGTAGATCTGCACGGCCCAACCCAGGTGGTACTGCAGATCATTGGCCACCTGCATCACATAGGGGGCCTCCACAATCCACTTGCCACCGCCCGAGGGCAGGAAGAAGCCCAGCACGGCCGAGTAGGTGCCCATCAGCAGTGCATAGGTGTCATGTGTGGCAAAGCTGGTGAAGAAGGTGGAGATATGGTGGGCAATGCTGGCACCGCCGTCACCCTTGACGTCCGTCATGATGGCCGCAATCGCGCCGTACAGAGGGAACTGGATCAGCACGCCGGTCGTAGTGGGCACGGCACGTGCCACGGCATCGAGAAAGCTGCGGGGGCGCCAGTGCAACAGCGCACCGGCCATGAGAAACAGCAGGTTGTAGGTGTTCAGCCCAGAGATTGCCTGAATGAAAGGCTTGCTCGAGAACTCCTCCACCATCCAGCCCACGGTCAGCGCCACCAGCAAGATGATGAGAATGGGGCTGTATTCCAGCCATTCACCGGGGCGGCTGGGCTTTTTGACTTCCTGCACGACTTCTGTGCCCAGATCGACCTGGCATTGGGCCGCATCACGCGCGGTCTTCTCACCGGGTGCAGTCATGTAAGCCACGACAATGGAGATCACCATCAGCACGCCCAGCATTACGCCGGACTGCCAGAGGAAAATAGTCTGCGTGAACGGAATCACGCCGGTAATGGCCAGAATGCCGGGAGGCAGGCTGGCTGGGTTGGCCTGCAGCTGCGCTGCCGAAGACGAAATGCCCAGCGCCCACACGGCACCCAGACCCAGATAGACGGCGGCACCGGCGGCGCGGTAGTCCATCTTGATGTCGGTGCGGCGTGCCAGTTCCTTGACCAGCAGACCACCGAACACCAGGCTCAGCCCCCAGTTCAGCAGCGAGGCGCTCAGCGCCACAAACGCCACCCAGGCCACGGCGCCACGGCCGGTCTTGGGCACGCGGGCCAGCGCCTTGATGAGTGCAGATGCAGGCTTGGAGCTGGCCACCACATAACCGCCAATCACCACAAAAGCCATTTGCATGGTGAAGGGGATCAGACTCCAGAAGCCCTTGCCGAAGGCCTTGCTGGTTTCCTGCACCGGCGCACCAATGGCAAACGCTGCCAGCACCACGATGAAGATGCCGACCACGGCAAACACCCAGGAATCCGGGAACCACTTCTCCGCCCAGCTGGCGCAGCGCATGGCAAAGCGCGCAGAGCGGGTCTCCTCCATATTGACGTGAGTTGTCATGAGTAAGTGCTTTCTGTCTTTCTTGTAGAAAGCGCGGATTCTCCAAAATGAATCTCGTCAGATTCACGAAAATACGCCCAGGAAAACCCTAGTAAGCAATCTCACGATCAAGGCTGGCACCTGGAAACCGACAAACAGCAAAAAGGCCTGTGCAAGCGGTTTGCACAGGCCTTCTGTGGACTTCAGGCTTCTTCAGAAACCGTTTTTAGAGGCTCACAAGCGCTCAGAGACTCATCAGCCCCCCGTCACTGGCGGAAAAAATGCCACTTCGTCGCCATTGCTGAGCACGGCATCGGCATCGCAGATATCCTGGTTCAGCGCCATGCGCACAGCCTTGCTGGCAGCCAGCACCTGGGCAGCCGCATCGCTGCGGCTCATCAGTTGCTCGCGCAATGCTCCCACGGTGGCTGCCGGGGTCTGCAGGCTTTCGCTGCCCGTACCCAAGGCTTCCCGGATAGAGGCGAAATATCGAATCGTAACGGTCTTCATCTCCAACTCCATCAGGCCATGAGCTCGGTAAACGGGATAAAGCGCACACTGTCGCCCATGGCAACCGTGGTGCCGGCAGGGTTGTCCACCACGCCGTCGCCCCAAGCCGTGGAAGTCAGCACGCCCGAGCTCTGGTTTCTGAACAACTCCAGCCCGCCACGCTCGTTGTAGCGCACCCGCAAAAACTCTCTGCGCTTGTCGCCCTTTGGCCAGACGAAATCGGCGCGCGCTTCGATGGCTCGCGGCAGCACATGCTGCACGCCCTGCAGACGCAGCAGGAACGGGCGCACCAGCACCTGGAAGGTGACAAAGCTGGAGACCGGGTTGCCCGGCAGACCGATGAAATGCGCAAAGCCCGTGCCGGACTCGCGATTGACGCGGCCGTAGGCAAAAGGCTTGCCGGGCTTGATGTTGATCTGCCAGAGGTCCAGCTGACCCAGCTCCTGCACGGCAGGCTTGATATGGTCTTCCTCGCCCACGGAGACGCCGCCGCTGGTGACGATCACGTCGTGGTCCATGGCGGCATCGGCCAGCGCGGCAATCGTGGCCTCGCGGTCGTCGGGAACAATGCCCAGATCCGTGACCTCGCAGCCCATGCGCAGCAGCAATGCACGCAGGAAGAAGCGATTGCTGTTGTAGATGCTGCCCGCTGGCATGTCCTGCGGCGCCACGGTACCGGGCATGACCAGTTCGTCGCCGGTGGAGAACAGGGCCACACGCGGCTTGCGTGCCACCTGCAGGCTGGCAAAGCCCATGCTGGCGGCCAGACCCAGGTGGGCCGGCGTGAGGCGGGTGCCGGCCTCGATCACGGTCGCGCCCTGCCTGATATCTTCGCCAGCACGGCGAATCCACTGGCCGGTACAGGGCTCGGCCTTGATGCGCACGCGGCCGTCCTCGAGCAATTCGCAGTCCTCCTGCATGACGATGGCATCGGCCCCGGCCGGCACGGGCGCCCCCGTGAAGATGCGGGCGACGGAGCCGGCAGCCAGCGCATCGGGCGAGGTGCCGGCAGGGATGCGCTGCGACACCGGCAGCACTGCAGCGCCGTCGGCACATTCGACGGTGCGCACCGCATAGCCATCCATGGCCGAGTTGTCCTGAGGCGGCACCTGCAGCGGCGAAACGGCGGCCTGCAGCAGCACGCGGCCATCGGCATCAAAGGTGTCCACCATTTGTGCGCCGGCCTGGGGCTGGGCATGGGCCAGCAGCTCCTGCAGGGCTTCATCCAGAGGCTTGAGCGGCTTGCGAGGCGTCTGTGGTGCTTGCATTGCTGTGTCTTTCCTTAGTTCTTGTATTGCAGGGAGTCCGAATGAGCCAGCAGCCATTGCAGCACAAGCTGGGGCTGGTTGAGATCCAGCACGGGCTGGACAGGCACTTGAGGCAGGTCATGGGCAGCGTCGGTGGCAACTGCCAGCACCCTAGGGTCATGCGCAAACAGCGGCTCCAGGCTCTTGCCCTTGTCCAGCCTGTCCTGCTGCTGCCGCCAGACCTCTATCTTGGGCAGCTCGCCATGCTTGAAGCCTTCGACCAGCACCCAGTCCACGCTGGGGTCCAGCTGCGCCAGCATATGGTGCATGCTCAGCTGAGCAGGGTGCTCGTATTCGCGCATCAGCGCCATGCGTCTATCGGATGCGAGCAGCACTTCATAAGCGCCAGCCTTGCGGTGACGCCAGCTGTCCTTGCCCTCGCGATCCACATCAAAGTCATGGTGGGCATGCTTGATGACCGAGACCCTGAGTCCGCGCTGCTTCATCAGCATCACCAGCGCCTCGACCAGGGCGGTCTTGCCCGCGCCCGAATATCCGGCAAAGCCTATGACCTTCATCTTGATTTCAATATGTTTTTGATAGCTACCAGCGCTCTATGGGCAAGCGCAAAATACCAATTTCATCCAAAGAAAAAAAAGCACCTGTCGCCAAGCCACAGATGCTTTTCAAGCTTAACGCCGCAGGACTTTATCTGCAGTTTTCGGCGATAAAGGCCTTGACCTGGTCCACGTCGGAGGCCATGACGACCACATGCTTGGGCAGGTCTTCGATGCCGTTGAACTTGGCGGGACGGTCGGGCTGGCGGCCCAACGCTTCTTCGATCGTCGCCGCAAACTTGATGGGCAGAGCGGTTTCCAGCACCAGCATGGGCTCGGCGCCCAGATGCTCTCGCGCCACCTTCACGCCGTCGGCGGTATGCGTGTCGATCATCTGATCAAAGCGCTCGAAGGTGTCCTTGATGGTGGCCAGACGGTCGGCGTGTGTGCTCTTGCCGCTCACAAAACCGTACTTGCCGGCCGCATCCTTGAAGGCGGGATCTGTGCTCAGATCGAACTTGCCGGCCTTGGCCACGCCTTCGGCGAACAGTTGCCTGGTGCGCACGCCGTCGCGCCCCACCAAGTCGAACACAAAGCGCTCGAAATTGCTGGCCTTGGAGATGTCCATCGAGGGGCTCGATGTCTCGTAGGTATTGGCCGAGCCTCGCACCTGGTAGACGCCGGTGCGGAAGAACTCGTCCAGCACATCGTTCTCATTGGTGGCCACCACCAGCTTGGCAATGGGCAGACCCATCTGGCGCGCCACATGGCCTGCGCAGATATTGCCGAAGTTGCCGGAAGGCACGGTGAAGCTCACCTTCTGGTCATTGGAGCGGGTGGCCTGCAGATAGCCGGCAAAGTAATAGACCACCTGGGCCAGCAGACGTGCCCAGTTGATGGAGTTGACGGTGCCGATCTTGTACTGGGCCTTGAAGGCGTGGTCGTTGGAGACGGCCTTGACGATGTCCTGGCAGTCGTCGAACACGCCTTCGATGGCGATGTTGTGGATGTTCTCGTCCTGCAGGCTGAACATCTGCGCCTGCTGGAAAGGGCTCATGCGGCCGTGTGGGCTGGTCATGAAGACGCGCACGCCCTTTTTGCCGCGCATGGCGTATTCGGCCGCGCTGCCGGTGTCCCCGCTGGTGGCGCCAAGGATATTCAGTTCCTCGTTGCGGCGGGCCAGTTCGTACTCGAACAGATTGCCCAGCAGCTGCATGGCCATGTCCTTGAAGGCCAACGTGGGGCCGTTGGACAGGGCTTCGATGTGCAGCACGCCGTCGAGCTGACGCACGGGCACGATGGCGTCGCTGCCAAAGATTTCCCTGGTATAGGTCTTGGCACACAGGGCGCGCAGATCCTCGGCTGGAATGTCGTCGATATAGAGCGACAGAATCTCGAAGGCCAGGGCTGCATAGCCCTTGGCGGCCAGCGTCTCGCGCAACTGGCTCAGCTTGGCATCGTCGATCTGGGGGTACTCGACGGGCAGGTACAGGCCGCCATCGGGAGCCAGGCCTTCGAGCAAAATGTCGCAAAAACGCTTGCGGTCAGCATGGCCGCGGGTGGACAGATACAGCATCTCAAACTCGCCAAAAACTAAAATTCGGAACGGACAGCCAAACGGACAGAAGTCATGCCGCCAAGCCGACCATTATCGGTCAGCAAGCCCGATTTGACTGTGCGCGAATGCAGAGACCGGCCAACGCCATTGCCTCATATCGCGCCGGACGGGACTCAGGGCTGGAAATAGCGCTGCGCCCCCGGCTTGATATAGGGCTTGAGTTCCTTGAACGGGACACTGACGCCGCTGCCCAGGCACACACCCATGGCATGACCTATGCCCGAGATCACAAAGCTCATCTTGTCGGGCTTGTCGAGCATCAGCGCCATGTACTGGGG
This sequence comes from Comamonas sp. wu1-DMT, assembly GCF_040187805.1. Taxonomy (NCBI): domain Bacteria; kingdom Pseudomonadati; phylum Pseudomonadota; class Betaproteobacteria; order Burkholderiales; family Comamonadaceae; genus Comamonas; species Comamonas sp. wu1-DMT. Next base: position 211,003 of record NZ_JBANEM010000004.1, on the reverse strand, counting down.
CAGCAGCTCGGTGCACTCCTTGTCATCCTCGGAATGCCGGTTCACGGCCTTGCTCAGAAAACGCGACAGCCGATCACCATACTCCAGCTTGTACTCGCCATATTTCACGTCCTTGAGCAGGCGGGTGAAGTCCATATAGCCGCCCTTGAGCAAGTCCAGCACAAAGGGGTCGTAATGATTGTTGGGATGGGCCCCGCCGCAACCGGTTGAACCGGACTCCACCACACTCATCAAGGCACTTGAGAGGTAGGTCACCTTGATCGACTCGTTATTGAAATCCCCCAGTGAGCCTGCCGCCGGGCCAGCGTTCTGGTAGATCGAGCCCACACAGGCCAGCGCCTCCAGACTCATGCCCCAGTGGCGCTGCTCCAGAACGGTATTGGTCTGCGCCAGAATTTTGGGATCCGGATGACGCGTGAGGCGCGGATACCAGAACTGGGTACGCGCATCGCGCACCGGCCTCCAGGCCAGCGTGGGGCTGACCACCACTTCCTTGCCCTGCTCCAGCTTTTGCTCGGCCACTTTCAGATAGTCGTAGGGCGTGGCCTGTGCCGAAATGGCAACGCCCGATGCAATACCGCTGCCCGCACCTTGCACAATCGCCAACGTCACGGCCTCCACACCGAATGGCGCTATCTTTTCAGGGTCGTACTGCGCAATATGGGTAAGGGCTAGCGGCAGTTTTTTACCGTGAATATCATCCACCCATTCACCTGCCAAAGCACTGCCTTGCTGGCGCAGTTGCCAGACGATGCGGCGCTGTTGGGAGTCGGTCAACACGGGAGGCTCGCCACCGCTTTCACGCGCCCAGTCGTTATTCAAAGGACGTGCCTCAGACAGCGCATTCAGCGAGCCCCGGAGCGGAATATCCACTCCATGCCGCAGATAGAAATAGCGCCCCTGGCGTTCACCATCCTCACCCGGCTTGCCCAGCTCCATCACCACCGCCGAGCCGCCCAGCGTGCCACGATAGACATCGACGGGCGCCGCTTGCGCACCCGCCGCCACCAAAAACAAAAAGGCTGACGCCATAGGGCACCAGCCTTTGAAGGAGTTTGCAATACCGACACCGCACTGAACAGGGAATAAGCCGGTTTGAGTGCGACGGTACATGCTCAAGTCCTTAGTTCAGCTCTTCCTTGCGGATGCGGGTGATGGGAGCCAGCACCGTGGGCAGCCCCTGGATTTCGGCCAGGGCCTTGTCCATATCCCCTTCGCGGGTATCGTGCGTGAGAATGATCAGGTCGGTCTGGGTCGAGCCTTCGCCGCCCACTTCATCGGCTTCGCGCTGCAGCACGGCGTCGATGCTGATGCCGGCACCCGCCAGCAGGCCGGTGATCTTGGCCAGCACTCCGGCTTCATCGGCCACGCGGATGCGCAGGTAGTAGCTGGTCACGACCTCGGCCATGGGCAGCACGGGCAGCTCGCTGCCAGCGGCAGCCAGGCTGCTGCTCTGGAAGGCCAGGGCTGGCACGCGGTGGGCAGGATCGGACCCGTCCATGCGAGCGATATCCACCAGGTCGGCCACCACGGCGGAAGCGGTGGGCTCGGACCCGGCACCCTTGCCGTAGTACAGCGTGGTGCCCACGGCATCGCCGTTCACCACCACGGCATTCATCGCGCCTTCCACATTGGCGATCAGACGCTTGGAAGGCACCAGCGAGGGGTGCACGCGCAGCTCGATGCCCTTGTCCGTGCGCTTGGTGATGCCCAGCAGCTTGATGCGATAGCCCAGTTGCTCGGCGTAGCGGATATCGGCTCCGGCCAGCTTGGTGATGCCTTCCACATAGGCCTTGTCGAACTGCACGGGAATGCCGAAGGCAATCGCGCTCATCAGCGTGGCCTTGTGGGCCGCATCCACACCCTCGATGTCGAAGGTGGGATCGGCTTCGGCATAGCCCAGACGCTGCGCTTCCTTGAGCACCACGTCGAAGTCCAGGCCCTTGTCGCGCATTTCGGACAGGATGAAGTTGGTCGTGCCGTTGATGATGCCGGCCACCCACTGGATGGAGTTGGCGGTCAGGCCTTCGCGCAAGGCCTTGATGATGGGAATGCCACCGGCCACGGCAGCTTCATAGGCCACCATCACGCCCTTCTCGGCTGCGGCCTTGAAGATTTCCGTGCCGTGCACGGCCAGCAGGGCCTTGTTGGCGGTCACCACATGCTTGCCGGCCGCGATGGCTTCCAGCACCAGGGCCTTGGCAATGCCGTAGCCGCCGATCAGCTCGACCACCACATCGATATCGGGGTTGGCGATGACTTCACGTGCATCGCCGACCACCTTGACCTTGTCACCCACCACGCTCTTGGCGCGTTCGGTATCCAAGTCGGCGACCATGGTAATTTCAATGCCACGACCCGCACGACGGCGAATCTCGTCTTGGTTGCGTTCCAGCACATTGAAAGTACCGCTGCCTACGGTGCCAATGCCCAACAGGCCTACTTGGATGGGTTTCATAAGTTCTAAGGTCAAAAAAGCGCTGAAGCGCTTGAAAATCAAGCGCCACCAGCTATCAAAAAGATGAGTTACGCGGCTTTCTCAGCCTTGGCAGGCTTGAGTGCCTTTTCTGCCGGCACTGCCTTGGGCTTGTCCGTGCCATGGCGCTTGCGGTACTTCTCGAGGAAGGCTGCCAAGCGGTTGATGGCCTCGCGCAGATCTGCCTCATGCGGCAGGAACACGATGCGGAAGTGATCAGGCTCGGGCCAGTTGAAGCCCGTACCCTGCACCAGCATGACCTTGGTTTCCTGCAGCACTTCGAGGAAGAACTCCTGGTCGTCCTGGATGGGGTAGACGGCGGGATCGAGGCGCGGAAACATGTACAGCGCGCCCTGAGGCTTGACGCAGCTCACGCCGGGAATGGCGTTGATCAGCTCCCAGGCCAGATCGCGCTGCACACGCAGGCGACCGCCCTCCTGCACCAGGGCGTCGATGCTCTGGTGGCCGCCAAGCGCCGTCTGCACGGCCCACTGGCCGGGCACATTGGCGCACAAGCGCATGTTGGAGAGCATGTTCAGGCCCTCGATGTAATCCTTGGCGGGCTTTTTGTCGCCCGAAATCACCATCCAGCCAGCACGGTAGCCGCAGGAGCGGTAGGCCTTGGAGAGGGAATTGAAGGTGATGGTCAGCACATCGATGGACAGGCTGCCCAGCGGCGTGTGCTTGGCATCCTCGTACAGCACCTTGTCGTAGACCTCGTCCGCGAAGATGACCAGGCCATGCTCGCGCGCCAGCTCCACGATCTGCAGCAGCAGCTCCCTGGAGTACAGCGCACCCGTAGGGTTGTTGGGGTTGATGACGACGATGCCCTTGGTGCGCGGCGTGATCTTGGCGCGGATGTCGTCCATATTGGGCATCCAGCCATTGGACTCGTCGCACATGTAATGCACGGGCGTGCCGCCGGACAGGCTGGTGGCAGCCGTCCACAGCGGGTAGTCGGGCGCAGGCAGCAGCATCTCGTCACCGTTGTCCAGCAGCGCGTTGGTGGCCAGGCTGATCAGCTCCGAAGCGCCGTTGCCCAGATAGATGTCGTCCAGCGTCACGCCCTTGATGCCCTGGCGCTGGGTTTCGTGCATCACGGCCTTGCGCGCCGCGAAGATGCCCTTGCTGTCGGAATAGCCGGCCGAGTTGGGCAAATTGCGGATCATGTCCTGCTGCACTTCCTCGGGAGCATCGAAGCCGAACACGGCCAGATTGCCGATATTGAGCTTGATGATCTTCTGGCCGTCGTCCTCCATCTTCTTCGCCGCGTCCATGATCGGCCCGCGGATGTCGTAACAGACGTTTGCTAATTTGGCGGATTTTTGAACGGTTTTCATGCGAATCAATGCAAAAGGATTTCAGGCACGCCAGGGCGCATTAAACGCCATGGTGAAACCTATAATTTAAGCACAGTTCCGCGCTGCAGCAATGTCCCCACCCTCTCTGTATGGAGACAGCAGCCATCGCCCCCGTCCAGCGCGCCGATTGCGCACACTCTCCATCATGAAATTTCAGGCAGACAAATCCGATGCGCAAACCATCACCGGCTATGGCCCGGGCTGGATCGCGGTTGACAAGCAAAACCACGAAACCAGTCTGCTGGTCGGAGCCCGCGGCCTGCTGACCGAGTGGAACTGCGCCCGTTTCGAAGACCTGACGGCCGAGCATTTCGAGGAGCTCGCCAAGCTGGATGCGGAAGTCGTCCTCTTTGGCAGCGGCAGCAAGAACCGCTTTCCACCCGTGGCCTGGCTCAAGCCGCTGATCGCCAAACGCATTGGCCTGGAGAGCATGGACACCGCCTCGGCCTGCCGTACCTATAACGTTCTGGCCAGCGAAGGCCGCAACGTGGTCGCAGCCCTGCTGCTAGCATAGACTTCTGAGCTTACATTGAGAGAAATACGTATTTCAGGGTAAAATCGCAGGTTGCGGTTGGGGGCGATCGATTGATAAAAACAAAAATACCACCGACGCCCTCGGCATTTCAACGAACACACCCGAGAGATACAAGCGCATGGCGATCGTTGTCAACAAACCACTCCCAGAATTTGAAGCCAACGCCACCGGCGGCGTCAAGGTGTCCAACACCTCGCACAACGGCCAGATTCTGATCCTGTATTTCTACCCCAAGGACAACACGCCGGGTTGTACCACGGAAGCAATGCAATTCCGCGATAAGTACAAGGATTTCGTGAAGGCTGGCGCCACCGTGTTCGGCGTGTCGCGCGACAACATGAACTCGCACAACGACTTCAAGGAAAAGCTGGAACTGCCGTTCGAGCTGATTGCCGACACCGAAGAAAAGATGTGCCACATGTTTGGCGTAGTCAAGAACAAGATCATGTACGGCAAGAAGGTCAAGGGCATCGAGCGCTCCACCTTCCTGATCGGCGCCGACGGCATCCTGATGCAGGAATGGCGCGGCCTGAAGGTTCCCGGCCATGTGGACGAAGTACTCAAGGCCGTCAAAAGCCTGAAGACCCAAGACAAGAAGGTGGCCTGAGCCCCGCCCGGGACTGAAAACCTTGCAATCATCTACACGCAAAGTATTTCAAAGTCTTTAAACAAGGCAAAACAGGAAATACTGCTTTAGGCCCTCGGAGCCTATGCATAATGGGGCATGCCTCAGTGCTACGCAGTATTCTCTGTTCACCCCACCAAAGCCGCCTCGGTTTCCAGGCGGCTTTGTGCTTTTTGAATCTTGTTGAGAACGGTTCGTCCACTATGCCCCTGCCCCCCGCACCCGGCCACCGCGCCGCAAAGCTTTCCGCAGAAGCCTTTTCGTCCATCCGCAAGACTGCCAAGCAGACTGCAGAACTTGACGAGGATCTGAACCCCTCCGACGGAGCCGCCCTGAATGCGGCTCCAGAGACCGCGCCCGCGGTCACCAAGCCGCGCCGCAGCAGCAGCAAGCCCAACGCAACCGCCAAGCCGCGCAAGACCGCCACAACGGTTGGCGTAGCGCCGACGACAGCAGCATCCACTGCCGCAGTACCTGCAAAACCTGCCGACGCAGCTGCCAAGCCTGCCCGCCGCGCCCGCAATACGCGCACCGGCCCGACCACGCTGTTCGTGCTGGACACCAATGTGCTGCTGCACGACCCCAGCAGCCTGTTCCGCTTTGAAGAGCACGACATCTTCCTGCCCATGGTGGTACTGGAAGAACTGGACAACCACAAAAAGGGCATGACCGAAGTGGCGCGCAACGGCCGCCAGGTCAGCCGCACGCTGGACTCCCTGGTTGCCTCCCAGCCCGCCGACGGTCTGGAAAAAGGTCTGCCGCTCAATGCCACAGGCCAGCGCAGCGCCACCGGCACGCTGTACTTCCAGACCAACCCTCTGGATGCATCCCTGCCCGAGAGCCTGCCCCAGGGCAAGGCCGACAACCAGATTCTGGGTGTGGTCGCCGCCCTGCGCGAGCAGCACAAGGATCGCGAAGTCGTGCTGGTGTCCAAGGACATCAATATGCGCGTGAAGGCGCGCGCCCTGGGCCTGGCCGCCGAGGACTACCAGAACGACAAGGTGCTGGAAGACGGCGATCTGCTGTACTCGGGCGCACTGGCCCTGCCCCACGACTTCTGGGCCAAGGCCGGCAAGAATGTGGAGAGCTGGCAGGAAGGCGCCATCACCTACTACCGCGTCAGCGGCGCCATCGTCGACCAGTTGATGATCAACCAGTTCGTCTACTACGAAGCACCGGGCGAGCCCAGCCTCTATATGCGCGTGACCGAGATCCGCGACAAGACGGCCGTGCTCAAGACGCTGCGCGACTTCGGCAACCCCAAGAATGCCGTCTGGGGCGTGTCCACACGCAATCGCGAGCAGAACTTCGCCATGAACCTGCTGGTCAACCCCGAAGTCGACTTTGTCACGCTGACAGGCACGGCCGGCACCGGCAAGACCCTGCTGGCCCTGGCCGCCGGCCTGGCCCAGGTGCTGGACGAGCGCCGCTATACCGAGATCATCATGACCCGCGCCACGGTGAGCGTGGGTGAGGACATCGGCTTCCTGCCCGGCACCGAAGAGGAAAAAATGGGCCCCTGGATGGGCGCCCTGGACGACAACCTGGAGTTCCTGGCCAAGGGCGACGGCGGCAATGCCGGCGAGTGGGGACGCGCCGCCACCAACGAGCTGATCCGCAGCCGCATCAAGATCAAGAGCATGAACTTCATGCGCGGTCGCACCTTTCTGAACAAATACGTCATCATTGACGAGGCCCAGAACCTGACGCCCAAGCAGATGAAGACCCTGATCACCCGTGCCGGCCCCGGCACCAAGATCATCTGCATGGGCAATCTGGCCCAGATCGACACGCCCTACCTGACGGAAGGCAGCTCGGGCCTGACCTATGTGGTGGACCGCTTCAAGGGTTGGCCCCATAGCGGCCACATCACCCTGGCGCGCGGCGAACGCTCGCGCCTGGCGGACTTCGCCAGCGAGGTGCTGTAAGTGGCGAGCTGGATCGCGGCACTCAAGCTCGTGCCCTGGGGCGAGGTCATCAAGGCCACGCCTCAGGTGGTGAAGGCCGCCCAGGGCATGCTCAAGAAGAAAGAAGCCCAGGCCGAGGCGCGCGAGCAGGACGCCAGCGCGCAAAGCGCTGCGCAGCGCATCTCGCCACCGGCCTCCGCCGGCGAGCAGGCGCTGTTGCTGATCCAGCAGCAGGAGGAGCGCATCGCCCAGCTCGAGCAATCGCAGCGCCAGTCGCTGGAGATCATCGAGAAACTGGCCCAGCAAAATGCCCAGATCGTCGCAACCGTGGGCGCGCTGCGCATAGGTGCACAGCGCCTGGCCTGGGCCTGCGGCGTACTGGGACTGTGCGTGATCGGTCTTGGCGTCTACCTGTTCAGCCGCTAACCCCGCAGCTGCTCAAAAAAACAAAGCCCGCAAGGTCTGTGCCTTGCGGGCTTTTCTTATGTCCTTCAATTTGATAGCTTGCAGCGCTTGATATTCATAGCTTGCATATTCATAGAGTTACGAAATCCATACCCAACAAGCGCTAACAGCTATGATTTTTAGTATTCGTCCGTGCCGTAGCCCTGCGCCAGGTTCTCGAAACGCGTCTGGTTCTTCTGGAAGAAGAGCTTCACCGTTCCCGTCGGCCCGTTACGCTGCTTGCCGATGATGACCTCGGCAATATTGGGCTCCTTGCTCTCTTTGTTGTAGTAATCGTCGCGGTAGATGAACATGATGATGTCCGCATCCTGCTCGATGGCGCCCGATTCGCGCAGGTCGGACATCATGGGACGCTTGTCGGTACGCTGCTCCACCGAGCGGTTGAGCTGGGACAGCGCGATCACCGGGCATTGCAGCTCCTTGGCCAGCATCTTCAAACCCCGCGAGATTTCGCCCAGCTCGGTGGCACGGTTGTCGGAACTGGCGGCAGATCCCGATCCGCTCATCAGCTGCAGGTAGTCAACCACGATCAGGCCCAGCTTGCCGCACTGGCGCGCCAGACGACGCGCATTGGCACGCAGCTCGGTTGGAGACAGGCCCGGCGTTTCGTCGATATGCAGCGACACGGTGCGCAGACGCTCGATGGCCTCGGTCAGACGCGGCCACTCGTCGTCGCTGAGCTTGCCGGTACGCAGATTACCCTGGTTGACGCGGCCGATGGAGCCGACGATACGAACCGCCAGCTGGGCCGCACCCATTTCCATGGAGAAGATGGCGACCGGCAAGCCCTCATTGAGCGCCACATGCTCGGCAATATTCACGGCAAACGAGGTCTTGCCCATGGAGGGACGCGCCGCCAGCACCACCATGTCGCCGGCCTGCAGGCCCGAGGTCATGCGATCCAGATCGACAAAGCCCGTGGGCACGCCGGTCACATCCATGGGGTTGTCGGCCATCTCCTGGACCCGGTCCAGCAGATCCACCACCAGCGAATCCAGCGACTGGAAACCCTGCTTGTTGCGCGCCCCCTCCTCGCCGATCGCCATGATCTTCTGCTCGGCTTCGTCGAGGATGCGCTCCACGGTCTTGCCCTGCGGATTGAAGGCATTGGTCGCGATGTCGTCGCTGGCCGTGACCAGTTTGCGCAAGATGGCGCGCTCGCGCACGATTTCTGCATAGCGGCGGATATTGCTGGCACTGGGCACATACTGCGCCAGCTGGTTCAGGTACATCAGGCCGCCGATTTCCTCGGCTTTGCCCATGCCCTGCAGATGCTCATAAACCGTGATCACGTCGGCCGGCTTGCTGGCGTTGATCAGCTTGCCGATGGCTTCGTAGATCAGCTTGTGCTCGTGTCGGTAGAAGTCGCCGTCGCCAAGCAGATCACCAACGCGCTCCCAGGCATTGTTGTCCAGCAGCAGACCGCCGAGCACCGAAGATTCCGACTCCATGGAGTGCGGCGGCACACGCAGTTGCGCCACCTGCTGATCGGCAGTGGGAACCGGGGCGAATGCATCATCTTGCAGATCAAGCGGGGGCATTACTGACGACATGAGACTCCTAGAGACAAGTCCTCCATCGTAGCGGGAGGCGGTGGCGACGTCACGGCGGGTGACGATAAAAACGCTGGCGAGACAAACAATTACCAGAAAGCAAAAAACCGCCCGAAGGCGGCTTTTTGCCAATTCAGAACAGAGCCTGAATTAGGAGTGGTCGCCGTACACGGAGACGGCCACTTCTGCAGCCACGTCGGTGTGCAGAGCCACCACCACAGTGGCGTCGCCAACGGTCTTGATGGGCCCGTTGGGCATGCGCACTTGCGACTTGTTCACTGCGAAACCGGCCTTGACCAGTTCTTCAGCGATGTCGGCGTTGGTGATGGAACCAAACAGACGACCGTCAACGCCAGCCTTCTGAGTGATCTTCACGTTCACGCCGTTGAGCTTTTCGCTCAGTTCTTGAGCGGCAGCCAGTTTCTCGGCGGCAGCCTTTTCCAGCTCAGCGCGCTTGGCTTCGAATTCAGCCTTGGCAGCAGCTGTTGCACGACGTGCAGCGCCGGAGGGGATCAGGAAGTTACGAGCGTAACCGTCCTTGACCTTGACGATATCGCCCAGGTTACCCAGGTTCACAACCTTTTCGAGCAGAATGATTTGCATAGTCGTGCTCCTTAGATCTTGTGCTGGTCAGAGTAGGGCAGCATAGCCAGGAAGCGAGCGCGCTTGATGGCTGTGTTCAGCTGACGCTGGTAGATGGCGCGCGTGCCGGTCAGGCGTGCGGGCACAATCTTGCCGTTTTCGGCGATGAAGTCACGCAGGGTGTCGACATCCTTGTAGTCGATTTCTTCGACGCCGGCGACTGTGAAGCGGCAGAAACGCTTGCGCTTGAACAGCAGCGACTGGGTGTTGCGCTTAGGACGCTTGTCCTTGTTGAATTTCTTGAACGTGGCCATTGCTGGACCTCTTGAAAATTAATTTTGTTGAATATCCTGAATGTGCAAAACCAGCATCTTGCTATTGCGCGCCGTGGCCAGAAAACCTTGAAAGGTCCATTGGCTACCGGGTGCTTGGCGGGCCAGCTTTTCAGCCAGGGCGCCAAAGGCAACAGCCTTGACAGATGCATTCACGTTGCGCGCACTGCCCAGCTCTTGCTGCTGCGAACTGTGTTCAATTCGCAAATCCAGGGCCGGCAATCCGGCGGGCGTGTAGCGCAAAGCAGCTTGCTCTACGAGAAGGCCCGTCAATACAACGCGGTTTTCCACTCCTTCAGTGTCTGATGCTATTAAGCGTGCTCAGCCTGGTTGGCCTTGCGGGCTTCTTCGCGCTCAACGCTCTTCATCATGGCGGAAGCAGCTGTTTCAGCCTTCTTCTTCTGCACAGTCAGGTGACGCAGCACGGCATCGTTGAACTTGAAGGCGTGTTCCAGTTCAGCCATCACAGCCTGGTCGGCTTCGATGTTCAGGCACAGGTAGTGAGCCTTAGCGAGCTTGTTGATCATGTAAGCCAGCTGACGACGGCCCCAATCTTCTTCGCGATGCACCTTGCCGCCACCAGCGGCAATCATGCCCTTGTAGCGCTCCAGCATCGCGGGAACTTGTTCGCTTTGATCCGGATGGATCAACAAAATGATTTCGTAATGACGCATAACGACTCCTTTTGGGTAAACGCCGCCCACTGCGTCTGTAGCGGTGCGGCAAGGCAAAACGTGAGATTCTAGCCGAGTAGCAGACTATCTGTACACTCTGGGGCCTATAAACCTGCGATTACCATTGGTCAATCAAGGCGAGATGTCTTGAAATCACAAGTACTCACTCTCCTGGAATGCCCCGCAAATCCCGCAGGCTCACCCCAGCCGCTGCGCCCGCCGCCCTTTGTTGGGCGGCACGGGTCTTGAAATAGACCTGGCGGAGCGCATCTGGCAGACAGATTGTCTTAAGTTTTGAGAAACCTTCACCAACTATGACCGAGAACCACAACCCCAACACCATCAACGACGCCAGCCCCGAGGAACTGGAAGCGGCCCTGGCAGCCAATGCGTCGGACGAACTGGGACGTCTGCAGGCCGAGCTGGAAGAACTCAAGGCCAAGAGCGCCGATCTGGCCGACCAATACCTGCGTGCCAAGGCCGACGCCGAAAACATGCGCCGTCGCGCCGAAGAAGAGGTCGCCAAGGCACGCAAGTTCGGCATCGAGAGCTTTGCAGAAAGCCTGCTGCCCGTGATCGACAGCCTGGACGCGGCCCTGGCCATCCAGAACGCCACGCCCGAACAGCTGCGCGAAGGCTCGGACGCCACGCTGCGCCAGCTGAATTCGGCCCTGGAGCGCAACAAGGTACTCGCCATCAATCCCGCTGCGGGCGAGAAGTTCGACCCTCACCACCACCAGGCCATCTCCATGGTTCCCGCCGACCAGCCCGCCAACACCGTGGTTGCCGTGCTGCAAAAGGGCTATGTGATCGCCGACCGCATCCTGCGCCCCGCGCTGGTGACCGTGGCCCAGGGCTGAGCTGGCTAGACACCCCAAAAAAAACAACCGTCAGGGCAAAAAATAGTAAGTGACGGCTCTTGAAGCCGGCCACTACGCCCACAAGTGACGAATCAAGCAAACATTCAACAGATTACGGAGAGAATTATGGGAAAAATCATCGGTATTGACCTGGGTACCACCAACAGCTGCGTCGCCATCATGGAGGGTAACAACACCCGCGTGATCGAGAACAGCGAAGGTGCCCGCACCACCCCCTCCATCGTTGCCTATCAAGAAGACGGCGAAATCCTGGTCGGTGCATCCGCCAAGCGCCAGGCCGTCACCAACCCCAAGAACACCATCTACGCTGCCAAGCGCCTGATCGGCCGCAAGTTCGCCGAAGCCGAGGTGCAAAAGGACATCGACCTGATGCCCTTCCAGATCGTCAAGGCCGACAACGGCGACGCCTGGGTGCAAGTGCGCGACCAGAAGCTGGCTCCTCCCCAGATCAGCGCCGAAGTGCTGCGCAAGATGAAGAAGACCGCCGAGGACTTCCTGGGCGAAGCCGTGACCGAGGCCGTCATCACCGTGCCCGCCTACTTCAACGACGCACAGCGCCAGGCCACCAAGGACGCCGGCCGCATCGCAGGCCTGGAAGTCAAGCGCATCATCAACGAACCTACCGCTGCTGCCCTGGCCTTCGGCCTGGACAAGGTGGGCAAGGGCGACCGCAAGGTGGCCGTGTATGACCTGGGCGGTGGTACGTTCGACGTCTCCATCATCGAAATCGCCGACGTGGACGGCGAAAAGCAGTTCGAAGTGCTGTCGACCAACGGCGACACCTTCCTGGGCGGCGAAGATTTCGACCAGCGCATCATCAACTACATCATCGACGAGTTCAAGAAGGAACAAGGCGTCGACCTGTCCAAGGACGTGCTGGCCCTGCAGCGCCTGAAGGAAGCTGCCGAAAAGGCCAAGATCGAGCTGTCGAACTCCGCACAGACCGACATCAACCTGCCCTACATCACCGCCGATGCCACAGGCCCCAAGCACCTGAACATCAAGCTGACCCGCGCCAAGCTGGAATCGCTGGTGGACGATCTGATCGAGCGCACGATTGCACCTTGCCGCACCGCCATCAAGGATGCAGGCATCTCGGTCTCCGACATCCACGACGTGATCCTGGTCGGCGGCATGAGCCGCATGCCCAAGGTGCAGGAAAAGGTCAAGGAATTCTTCGGCAAGGATCCCCGCAAGGATGTGAATCCCGACGAAGCCGTGGCCGTGGGCGCTGCCGTGCAGGGCCAGGTGCTGGGTGGCGAGCGCTCCGACGTGCTGCTGCTGGACGTGACTCCCCTGTCTCTGGGTATCGAAACCCTGGGCGGCGTCATGACCAAGATGATCAGCAAGAACACGACCATTCCCACCAAGTTCGCGCAGACCTTCTCCACGGCTGAAGACAACCAGCCTGCCGTGACCATCAAGGTGTTCCAGGGCGAGCGCGAGATCGCCAGCGCCAACAAGATGCTGGGCGAGTTCAACCTGGAAGGCATTCCGCCCGCAGGTCGTGGCGTGCCCCAGATCGAAGTGACCTTCGACATCGACGCCAACGGCATCCTGAACGTGTCCGCCAAGGACAAGGCTTCCGGCAAGGAAAACAAGATCACCATCAAGGCGAACTCCGGCCTGTCGGAAGAAGAAATCCAGAACATGGTCAAGGATGCTGAGCTGAACGCAGCCGACGACAAGAAGAAGCTGGAGCTGGTGACTGCAAAGAACCAGGGCGAAGCCGCTGTTCACAGCGTCAACAAGAGCCTGGCCGAGCATGGCGACAAGCTGGATGCCGCCGAAAAGAGCGCCATCGAAACTGCCGTCAAGGAGCTGGAAGAAGTGCTCAAGGGCGAGGACAAGGACGCCATCGACGCCAAGACAACGGCCCTGATGACAGCCAGCCAGAAGCTGGGCGAGAAGATGTACGCCGACGCACAGGCCGCTGGCGGTGCCGAAGCTGCTGCTGCCGCAGCAGGTGCCTCCGCCGGTGCCGGCGCCTCGGCTGCCGCTGACGACAACGTGGTTGACGCCGAAGTCAAGGAAGTCAAGAAGGACTAAGCGCGGGCAGGTCCTGGCCTCAAACCATTGACCGCTTGCCGCCGCGCCGAGCTCCCTGGAGCTGGCGCGGCGTTCCTGTTCCATCCGACCGAAAACTCACATGTCCAAACGTGACTACTATGAAGTTCTGGGCGTTGCCAAAAGCGCCTCGGACGATGACATCAAGAAGGCCTATCGCAAGCTGGCGATGAAGTTCCACCCTGACCGCAATCAGGGCGAGAAGGCCAAGGAAGCCGAGGAAAAGTTCAAGGAGGTCAAAGAGGCCTACGAGATGCTTTCCGACAGCCAGAAGCGCGCGGCCTACGACCAGTACGGCCATGCCGGCGTGGATCCCAATCGCGGCATGGGCGGCGGCGAGGGCTTTGGCGGCTTTGCCGAGGCCTTTGGCGATATCTTTGGCGATATGTTCAACGGTGGCGGCCGCGGCGGTCGCGGCGGCCGTCAGGTCTACCGCGGCAACGACCTCAGCTATTCCATGGAAATTACCCTGGAAGAGGCTGCCAAGGGCAAGGATGCCCAGATCCGCATTCCAAGCTGGGACAGCTGCGACACCTGCAGCGGCAGCGGCGCCAAGCCCGGCACCAGCACCAAGACCTGCACCACCTGCAACGGCATGGGCACGGTACAGATGCGCCAGGGCTTTTTCAGCGTGCAGCAGACCTGCCCGCACTGCCGCGGCACAGGCAAGATCATCCCCGAGCCCTGCACGTCCTGCGGCGGCCAGGGCAAGGTCAAGCGCCAGAAGACGCTGGAAGTGAAGATTCCCGCCGGCATCGACGACGGCATGCGCATCCGCTCGGCCGGCAACGGAGAGCCCGGCACCAATGGCGGCCCGGCAGGCGACCTCTATATCGAGATTCGCGTCAAGGACCACGACATCTTCGAGCGCGACGGTGACGATCTGCACTGCAATGTGCCCGTGAGCTTCATCACCGCCGCTCTGGGCGGCGAGATCGAAGTGCCCACGCTGCAAGGCAAGGCGGCGATCGACATCCCTGAAGGCACGCAAGCCGGCAAGCAGTTCCGCCTGCGCGGCAAGGGCATCAAGGGCATCCGCTCCAGCTACCCTGGCGATCTGTACTGCCACATCGTGGTGGAGACTCCAGTCAAGCTCACCGAGTACCAGCGCAAGCTGCTCAAGGACCTGGACGAATCGCTCAAGAAGGGTGGCTCCAAACATTCGCCCAGCGGCGAAAGCTGGACGGACCGCCTGAAGAGTTTCTTCAGCTAGGCCCCTGCACCCCACAAAAAGCCCATCGGCAATGCCTGATGGGCTTTTTTCATGGCTCGCCGATCACTCCTTGGCGGGCTTCCAGTTGCGCACCTCGCGCTGCACCTTCAGCCGCTCTGCGGGGCCCAATGCCTGCTCGGCCGTCTGCATGCGGCTTTGCAGCGAGGGATCCTTGGCATGAGCGATAGCCAGCCAGAAATAGGCCTTGCCCATGTCTTTCTGCACACCCTGACCGCTGACATACATGGCCGCCAGATTCGACTGTGCCAGGGTGTAGCCCTGCTTGGCGGCGCGATCGAACCAGCGCGCCGCCTGGCCTGCATCCTGCGACACGCCCTGGCCGTTGGCATAGAGAAAACCCAGAGACGACTGAGCCGCCGCATTGCCCTGACCGGCGGACTTCTCCAGCCACCGCGCCGCGCGCGTCAGATCCTGCGGCACCAGCGCACCTACGGCATAGATCATGCCGGTGTTGTACTGGGCGTCGGCATGGCCTTTCTCGGCCGCCTGTTCAAACCACTGCAGGGCGGCCCGGCCATCCTCCTTGACGCCCCTGCCGCTGGAGAGCATCACTCCCAGGCTGTACTGGCCTGCAGCCTCGCCACTTTTGGCCGAACGCTCGAACCATTGCACGGCCTGCGCATCATCGGCCGCCACGCCGCGCCCCTCGGCATACATCAGACCCAGATTGTTCTGCGCAATGCCGTCGCCCTGCTCTGCCGCCTTGCGGTACCAGTTCACGGCCTGCACTTCGTCCAGAGTCACGCCCCGCCCGTTGGCGTAGAGCACTCCCAGGTCGGATTGCGCAGGTGCATAGCCCTGGTCGGCCGACTGGCGATACCAGTGCACGGCCTGTGCCAGGTCCTGATTCACACCCTTGCCAAAACGGTAGCGCGAGCCCAGCAGATACTGGGCCTTGGCGTCACCCGCCTGTGCTGCTGCACGCATGGCGGCCAGCTCCTTGGCATCTTCGGCCTGATTGTTCCTGGCCTCCGGCGTCCAATGCTCACGACCCAGCGGAGCTGCCGCTGCCGCACCTGCTGCCGCAGCACCAGCGATCGCTGCATTGCGGCCGGTGCGCCCTTTTTTACCGGCCTTGCCGGCGGACTTGGCCGATGAAGATTTGGCAGCACCTGCAGTCGTGCTCTTGGTGGACTTGGACGATTTGGCTGGCGCGGCCGCACTGGATTTGGCCGGGGGCTTGCCTTTGGCCACAGCTGGCAAGGCAGTGCCGCCCAGCGCCAGCGCAGCCGTCAGCAGGCAGACCTGACCCCAGCAACGGCTGCGGCGCAAGAGGGGCGACCCCGAAGCCATAGCTGGCAACTCGGAAGGCTCACTGTCGGACATCGGATGGTTGGGAACTCTCATGACTCACATTTTTGCAGCGAATAGCGTCGATTCCAGGCTGCTTTACTGACGATTTACTTTGTAAAAAAACACCGGAACTCAGGCAGCAGGAAGACTTCCGCACCTCAGGCCGGATCATGCTTGAACGATTCTGGCATCTAGAGTCTTCGCTATGAAAATGCAAGTACACAAGACTGACAAATGCAACATCGCTTTCCAAGGTCTTGCCAAGTCATCGCAAAGTAAGAAATCACCCATCTCCAAAATTTACCCATCGCCAAGCAAGACATCTCATTCAAAGATGGATGCAGCTAGATTAATCGGTAAAAATGCTGAAAACTTCTCGAAACGAGAAGACTTGAGCCTACCCCATGAAGAATTCAGAGCGCAGTTTTGCGCGCCGCATCGATCTCACCTCGCTTCAGCTGTTCGTCGCCGTGTGCGAACTGGGCAGCATTGGCCGCGCCGCTGAACGCGAGTTCATTGCAGCCTCGGCCGTCAGCAAGCGGCTGTCCGACCTGGAAGCGACGGTGGACACCGCCCTGCTCTATCGCCACAGCCGCGGCGTGACGCTGACGCCGGCCGGCGAGAGCCTGCTGCACCATGCGCGCAATGTGCTCTACGGGCTGGAGCGCATGCAGGGCGAGCTCTCCGAATACGCCGACGGCGTGCGCGGCCATGTGCGCATGCACGCCAATATGTCGGCCATCGTGCAGTTTCTGCCCGAAGACCTGGGAGCCTTTGCGCGCGAACACAGCCAGATCAAGATCGATCTGCAGGAGCACCTGAGCCCCGACGTGCTGAGCGCCGTGGCCGAGGGCACAGCCGATATCGGCATCTGCACGCTGGGCAATATTAGGAGCAGCGAAGGCAATCAGGCCACCGTTCAGCTGACCCAGGGCAATGTGCCGCTGCAGTACCGTAGCTATCGCAAAGACCGATTGGTCGTCGTCGTGCCCGAGCGCCATGCCCTGGCCGACCGCGAAAGCGTCGCCTTCACGGAAGTGCTGGAATGGGACATCGTCAGCCTGCATGCCGGCTCCTCGATCAGCCTGGCCATGCGCGCTGCCGCAGCCCAGGCTGGCCACCCGCTGCACCAGCGCATCCAGGTCACCAGCCTGGACGCCATGTGCCGCATGATCGACAACGGCCTGGGACTGGGCCTGCTGCCCGACCGCGCATTCGAGCTGATGCATGGCGTGGGCCATCTGCGCGCCGTGCAGCTCACCGACGACTGGGCGCACCGCGAACTCTGCGTGGTGGCCCGCGACTTCGAAGCGCTGCCGGTGACCACCCGCCTGCTGGTCGATCACCTCTGCCCCGCCAGCGCCAAGGCTTGAAACATCGCATCAAGCCACAACAGAATCCTCCCAACAAACCAACCTCACGAGACCACCATGGGACGCACCCTCTACGACAAGATTTTTGACGAGCACGTCGTTCACACCGAGGAAGACGGCACCTCCGTCCTCTATATCGACCGCCATCTGGTGCACGAAGTCACCAGCCCCCAGGCCTTCGAAGGCCTGCGCATGGCCGGCCGCAAGCTGTGGCGCGTCAGCTCGGTCGTGGCCACGGCCGACCACAACACCCCCACCGACGGCTGGGAGCGCGGCTATGACGGCATTGCCGACCCCATCAGCAAGGAACAGATCACCACGCTGAACAGCAATATCGCCGAGTTCGGCTCGGCCGCCTTCTTCCCCTTCATGGACAAGGGCCAGGGCATTGTTCACGTCATGGGCCCCGAGCAAGGCGCGACCCTGCCCGGCATGACCGTGGTCTGCGGCGACAGCCACACCTCCACCCACGGCGCTTTCGGCGCGCTGGCCCACGGCATCGGCACCTCCGAGGTCGAGCATGTGATGGCCACCCAGACCCTGCTGGCCAAGAAGGCCAAGAACATGCTGGTGCAGGTCAACGGCAAGGTCGCACCCGGCATCACCGCCAAGGACATCGTGCTGGCCATCATCGGCAAGATCGGCACCGCCGGCGGCACGGGCTACACCATAGAGTTTGCCGGCGAAGCCATCCGCGACCTCAGCGTGGAAGGCCGCATGACGGTCTGCAACATGGCCATCGAAGGCGGCGCCCGCGCAGGTCTCGTGGCCGTGGACGACAAGACCATCAACTACATCAAGGGCCGCCCCCTGGCGCCCACGGGTGGCGAATGGGATGCCGCCGTCACTTACTGGAAGACGCTGCATTCCGACGCCGATGCGAAGTTCGACCGAGTGGTGGAGCTGAACGCCGCCGACATCGTGCCGCAGGTGACCTGGGGCACCAGCCCCGAGATGGTGCTGGGCATCGATGCCGCCGTCCCCGATCCCGACAAGGAAAAAGACTCGAACAAGCGCGGCGCCATCGAACGTGCGCTGACCTATATGGCACTGGAACCCGGCAAGCCCATCAACGACATCTTTGTCGACAAGGTGTTCATTGGCTCCTGCACCAACAGCCGCATCGAGGACATGCGCGAAGCCGCCGCCGTGGTCAAGAAGCTGGGCCAGAAGGTCGCCAAGAACATCAAGCTGGCCATGGTCGTGCCCGGCTCCGGTCTGGTCAAGGAACAGGCCGAGCGCGAAGGCCTGGACCAGATCTTCAAGGCCGCCGGCTTTGAATGGCGCGAACCCGGCTGCTCCATGTGCCTGGCCATGAACGCCGACCGCCTGGAGCCCGGCGAGCGCTGCGCATCGACCTCGAACCGCAACTTCGAAGGCCGTCAGGGCGCCGGCGGCCGCACTCATCTGGTCAGCCCCGCCATGGCCGCTGCGGCAGCCATCCACGGCCACTTTGTCGACATCCGTAAATTTGCGTAACCCCCTGAGTCGCTGCGCGTCTTCCCCCAAGGGGGACGACGGCCTTTGCTGCGGGGCGGCCCTTGCTGGCCGTCTCTGATGCAAGACGCGAACGTCGCCAAGACCAAAGATTCTGGAATCACACCATGCAAAAATTCACCGTGCACAAGGGCCTCGTCGCCCCCATGGACCGCGAGAACGTCGACACCGACGCCATCATCCCCAAGCAGTTCCTCAAGTCCATCAAGAAGACCGGCTTCGGCCCCAATCTGTTTGACGAGTGGCGCTATCTGGACCAGCCCGGCCAGCCCGGCGTGCCCGAAGCCGACCGCAAGCCCAATCCCGACTTCGTGCTCAACCAGCCCCGCTTCAAGGGCGCCAGCATCCTGATCGCGCGCAAGAACTTCGGCTGCGGCTCCAGCCGCGAGCACGCGCCCTGGGCCCTGGACCAGTACGGCTTCCGCGCCATCCTGGCCCCCAGCTTTGCCGACATCTTCTTCAACAACAGCTTCAAGAACGGCCTGCTGCCCATCGTGCTGCCCGAGGCCACGATCGACCAGCTGTTCAACGACGTCGCGGCCTTCCCCGGCTACGAGCTGACCATCGACCTGGAGCGCCAGGTGATCCTAAGGCCCCAAGGCGAAGAAATTGCCTTCGACGTCATCGCCTTTCGCAAGTACTGCCTGCTCAACGGCTTCGACGATATCGGCCTGACCATGCGCCATGCCGACAAGATCAAGGCCTTCGAAGCCGAGCGTCTGGCGCAAAAGCCCTGGCTGGCGCATACATTGATTCAGAAGTAACCCCCTGAGCCGCTTTGCCTAGGCGGCCCCGCGGCTTCCCTCTTTCTCGATGCGTTGCATCGGAAGGGGGACGGCATCTTCGCTGCGGGGCGGCCCTTGCTTGATGCCCCTTGTTTGGGGCGTGCTTGTTTTTAGGTTGCTACCCATAAATGAGCTGCTTGCGCCTTCTATTCATGAACATCAGCATTAATTCAATCTGAAGTCTATGAATAACAAGTGCAAGCAGCTATCAAATTAATCAAAGGAACATCATGAAGATTGCAGTTTTGCCCGGTGATGGCATCGGTCCCGAAATCGTCGCGGAAGCCGTCAAGGTGCTCGAGGCCCTGAATCTGGGTCTGGAGATGGAAACCGCTCCCGTGGGCGGTGCCGGCTATGAAGCTGCCGGCCACCCCCTGCCTCCTGCCACGCTGAAGCTGGCACAGGAAGCCGATGCGATCCTGTTCGGTGCCGTGGGCGACTGGAAGTACGACACGCTGGACCGCCCCCTGCGTCCCGAGCAGGCCATTCTGGGCCTGCGCAAGGCCCTGGGTCTGTTCGCCAACTTCCGCCCCGCCATCTGCTACAAGGAACTGACCCATGCTTCCAGCCTCAAGCCCGAGCTGGTGGCGGGCCTCGATATCCTCATCATCCGCGAACTGACCGGCGACATCTACTTCGGCCAACCGCGCGGCCGCCGTGTGGCTCCCGACGGCCATTTCCCCGGCGCCGAGGAAGCCTTCGACACCATGCGTTATTCGCGCCCCGAGATCGAGCGCATCGCCCATGTCGCCTTCCAGGCCGCCCAAAAGCGCAGCAAGCGCGTGACCAGCGTGGACAAGGCCAATGTGCTGGAAACCTTCCAGCTCTGGAAGGACGTGGTCACCGAAGTCGCCAAGCAGTACCCCGACGTGGCCCTGGACCATATGTATGTGGACAACGCCGCCATGCAGCTGGTCAAGGAACCCAAGCGCTTCGACGTGGTGGTGACCGGCAATATGTTCGGCGACATCCTCTCCGACGAAGCCTCGATGCTGACCGGCTCCATCGGCATGCTGCCCAGCGCCAGCCTCAACGACAAGAAACAAGGCCTGTACGAACCCAGCCACGGCTCGGCTCCCGACATCGCCGGCAAGGGCATTGCCAACCCCCTGGCCACCATTCTGTCGGCCGCCATGATGCTGCGCTTCAGCCTGGGCCAGGAAGCAGCCGCCCTGAAGATCGAAGCCGCCGTGCAAAAGGTGCTGGCCGACGGCCTGCGCACTGCCGACATCTACAGCGAAGGCACGACCAAGGTCAGCACCCGTGAAATGGGTGATGCCGTGGTCAAGGCGCTGGCCGGCGTCTGAGGCACCGAAACCGCTGAAGCCCAGCCGCCGCCGTAAGCGGCGGCTTTGGGTTTGACGCAAAATTCGGCACCAAATAAAACAAAACGTCAAAAATAAATCATTTATTTCGACGTTTTGACTAGAGTTTCAAGCACTTTTAGTTCTTCAAGCTTTGGCTCTAGTCGCTAGAATGACAACTCTTATGTTTGCCGCACGCACCTTCGCTCCCGAAATCGTCACACCCGCAAAGACTGCCGGTGTGAATGCGCGCGCAATCACCATTAAGACGATTACAGGCTGACCCAGCCCGGTTCGTCGCGCGCCCCTTCCGGCCCTGACGAGCCGGACGAATCAGTCTCAAGCTACTGTTTTCAAAACTGAAAGGGCGTTTCAAATGAGCAAGCAATTGGTAGGTTTGGTGGGCTGGCGCGGCATGGTCGGCTCCGTGCTGATGGATCGTATGCAGGCCGAAGGCGACTTCGCGCTGATCCAGCCCGTGTTCTTCTCCACCTCCAATGCCGGCGGCAAGGCCCCGGCCATGGCCACAGTGCACACCGAGCTGAAGGACGCCAACGACATCGCCGAGCTGTCCAAGTGCGACATCATCATCACCTGCCAGGGCGGCGACTACACCAAGGAAGTCTTCCCCAAGATCCGCGCCGCCGGCTGGAACGGCCACTGGATTGACGCCGCCTCCTCGCTACGCATGGAGAACGACGCCGTCATCGTGCTCGACCCCGTCAACGACGACCTGATCCAGCAAAAGCTGGCCGCCGGCGGCAAGAACTGGATTGGCGGCAACTGCACCAACTCCATCTTGCTGATGGGTCTGGGCGGTCTGTTCAAGGCCGGTCTGGTGGAATGGGTCTCCTCCATGACCTACCAGGCCGCATCGGGCGGTGGCGCCAACCACATGCGCGAGCTGCTCAAGGGCATGGGCGTGGTGCACGCCGCCGTCGCCGACGAGCTGGCGACTCCTGCTTCGGCGATTTTGGAAATCGACCGCAAGGTGGCCCAGACCATCCGCGAAGATGTGCCCACCGAATTCTTCGGCGCGCCTCTAGCCGGCGGCCTGATCCCCTGGATCGATGTGCAGCTGCCCAACGGCCAGTCCAAGGAAGAATGGAAGGGCCAGGCCGAGGTCAACAAGATTCTCGGCACCGAAGCCGCCATCCCCGTCGACGGCCTGTGCGTGCGCATCGGCGCCATGCGCTGCCACTCTCTGGCCCTGACCCTGAAGCTCAAGAAGGACCTGCCCCTGGAAGAGATCGAGGCCCTGATCAAGGGCGGCAATCCCTGGGTCAAGTTCGTGGCCAACGACCGCGCACTGACCGTCAAGGAGCTGACTCCTGCTGCCACCACCGGCGGTCTGGAAGTGGCCGTGGGCCGCGTGCGCAAGCTCAACATGGGCCCCGAGTACGTTTCGGCCTTCGTGATCGGTGACCAGCTGCTGTGGGGCGCTGCCGAGCCGCTGCGTCGCATGCTGCGCATCCTGCTGGCTGCCTGATCCCGTCCACCATCAAGCCTGCGAATGGCTTGATCCAGCACAGCAAAGCGCCAGTCATCCTCGTGATGGCCGGCGCTTTTTTCATGTCCAAGCTCCAGGCTTGGGCGACAATTGCCCGCTTATTCGGGCGAATGCAAACCGTCAGCAACCTACATTAAGTTTCATCTCGTTGCCAATCGACAACAATTGAGAGCCTTGCCAGCCATGCTTTTGCTCACATTGCAATAGCGTCGTTGACAATGCAAACTGTGTCCGCCGGGCCGAGAGACCTTTGCCGCCTGCTGGAATTTCCAATTTTTATGTGCACCGCAGCCACAAACCCGATCAAGAACAAGAGGGCTGTAGGCTGCACGAATCAAGTCTGAGCCCTATGCAACGCTGGAAACTATCTGCGCTCGCCGCAGCCACCCTCGCACTGTCAAGCCTCCCGGCCACCGATGCATGGGCATTGGCGCTGGGTCGCATCACGGTGCAGTCGGCTCTGGGCGAGCCCTTGCGTGCCGAGGTCGAGATCCCTCAACTCAGCGCAGCCGAGGCCGACAGCCTGCAGGCAGCTATCGCATCGCCAGCTGCATTCCGTGCCCAGGGCATGGAATTCACGGGCACGGCCAACTCGGTGCGCGTGCAGGTGCAAAAACGTGCCAACGGCTCGGCCGTGCTCAAGCTCAGCAGCTTTCAGCCAGTCAATGATCCCTTTGTCGACCTGGTGATCGATGCCAACTGGGCATCGGGCAAGCTGCAGCGCAACTACACCTTGCTGCTCGACCCTCCTGCAACGCGCCGCCCTGCTCCTGCGCCCACCACCGCTGCCCAGGCCACGCCTGCCGTGGTGCCTGCGCCTGCGCGTCCCGCCGTGACTGCACGCCCGGCGTCCAGCCCTGTCAACACGGCCGGCCGGGACCTGCGCAATGACCGCGATCAGGACGAAGCTGCAACCAAGCCTCAGCGAAAACGCCAGGCCGGCACTGCAGCACCGGCTGGCAGCAGCGATGAAGTTCGCGTCAGGACAGGCGACACCGCAGGTCGCATTGCTGCAGCGCACAAGCCAGCAGGCGTCTCGCTTGATCAGATGCTGGTCGCCATGCTGCGCAGCAACCCGCAGGCCTTTGTCAATGGCAATATCAACCGCATGCGCAGCGGCGCGGTGATTCAGTTGCCCGATCAGGCGGCTGCCCAGGCCACCTCGGCCAAGGAAGCCCGCCAGATCATGGCGGCCCAGTCTCAGGATTTCAACCAGTTCCGCCGTCAACTGGCTGGCGTGGCACCTGTGGCTCCTGTGGAAGCTGCATCGCGCAGCGCTTCCGGCCAGGTTCAGGCCCATGTCGCCGATGCCAAGGCCGCCACCGCAGCCCCCGACAAGCTAACCCTGTCCAAGGGCTCCGTCAAGGGCATGGCCGCCGATGAGCAAGTGGCCCAGCAAAAACAGGCAGCAGACCAGTCTGCGCGTGCCGATGAGCTCAAGCGCAATATGGCCGAGCTAAGCCAGATTGCGGCAGCCACCAAACCTGCAGGTACGGCCGCAGCTCCCGCAGCAAGCGCCCCGGCTGCAGCTGCACCAGCGGCAAGCCCTGCAGTCACCGTACCCGCGGCCAGCGCCGCCAATGCTGCAGCGCCTGCCCTCGCACCGGCTGCTGATGCGGCTGCAACGTCTGCGCCCCCAGCCACACCCGAGGCGGCTGCAGCCGATGCCGGCAAGCCAGGCGACACCGCGCCTGCACCAGCTCCGGCCGAAGGCGAACCGGCACAGGCCGCAGCCGAGCCTGCAGCGCCCGCACCGGCACCGGTTGCACCTCCCAAGCCTATGGCAGCACCGGTCCCCATTCCCGAAGAGCCCAGCTTTATCGACAGCCTGATGGAAGACCCGACCATCCCGCTGGCTGGCGCAGCACTGCTGGCCCTGCTTCTGGGCTATGGCGGCTACCGTGTTTCTCAGCGTCGCAAAGCCGCTGCGGCAGGCGCGGACAGCACACTGGGCGACAGCCAGCTGTCGGCGGACTCCTTCTTCGGCGCCAGCGGCGGCCAGCGCGTGGACACCACGACCAGCAGCAGCCAGATGTCGGGCCAGTCCATGCAGTACTCTCCCAGCCAGCTCGACGCCGGCGATGTGGACCCGCTGGCCGAAGCCGATGTGTACCTGGCTTACGGCCGCGACCTGCAGGCCGAGGAAATCCTCAAGGAAGCGCTGCGCAGCGACCCCAACCGCCTGGTGCTGCACCAGAAGCTGGCTGAAATCTATGCCAAGCGCCATGACCGCATGGCCTACGCATCTGTAGCCAACAACGTCTTTGCCCTGACCCAGGGCAAGGGGCCCGAATGGCAGCGGCTGGCCGATCAGGGCCGTATCCTGGATCCGGAAAATCTGACTTACCAGCTGGGCGGAGCTCCCCAGGCTCATGCAGCGGCAGCTGCGACCCCAAGCGCCTTCAGCCCCACCGATCCCTCAAGCGCCCTGCAAGGCGGCGTGGCCGCCGCCGTGGGCTTCGGCTCGGCACTGGCTGCTGCACAGGCTGCGGAAGCCGCTGCCAGCCACGAAGGGCCACCCACAGAGCCCGCCGGCATGGACTTCGACATGGATCTGGAGCTGCCGGCGGACCTGCCTGACACCGCAGCCAGCGCAGCGCCTGTGGCCTCCGAGCCCGTCTCCTTGCCCAACGAGCAGGATTTCGCGGCACTGGCACAGTGGGACATCCCTGTCACCGCATCCGAGCCAGCACCCGCAGCAGACAATGGCCTGAACCTGAACCTCGACGATCTGGCCTCGTTCAGCCTGCCCGCCACGGCATCTCAAGCCCCGGCCCCTGTCGCAGCTCCCGCGCCCGCCGAGCAAAGCTCCCTGAATGCGCTCGAGTTCGACCTCGACAGCTTCACACTGCCTTCGCAGGCACAGCCCGAGGCCGAGAGCGGACAGGAAACTGCGCCGCTGGAACTATCTTCCAGCCAGGAGCGCCTGGACACAGAGCAGGACATCGAAGCCCTGACCTTGCAGCAACCGGGTGAAGAGGCCGCCAGCCCTGCCGCCTCCCCTGCGCAAGCCGATGTGACCTTCGACCTCAGCGGCCTGTCGCTGGACCTGGGCACATCCGATATCGCTGCGTCAATCGATGCCGTGCCAGCGCCCTCCGAACCCGAAGACCCGCTGGCCACCAAACTGGCCCTGGCCGAAGAGTTCAATGCCATCGGCGACAGCGACGGAGCGCGTACACTGATCGAGGAAGTGATCGCCGAAGCCCATGGCGATCTCAAGGCCAAGGCTCACAGCCTTCTCTCTCAGATTGGTTGATTGATTTGATGCATTCAGACCCCGCGCCGGGAGCCATGCCATGCGCATAGCTCTTGGCGTCAGCTACAACGGTCAGGCCTATCGCGGCTGGCAAAGCCAACCCGATGGCAACACCGTACAAGACAAACTCGAAGCGGCCCTGGGCCGCTTTGCTGCTCAAGAAGTCTCCACCATCTGCGCCGGTCGCACCGATTCCGGTGTGCACGGCCTGATGCAGGTCGTGCACTTTGACACCGAGTTGCAGCGCACGCCCAACTCCTGGGTGCGCGGCACCAACACTTTCCTGCCCAAGGACATCGCCGTGCAATGGGCGGCCGAGGTCGCCGACGGCCCGAATGGCTTCCATTCCCGGGCCTGTGCCACTGCACGCCGCTATGCCTATGTGCTGCTGCAGTCACCCGTGCGCCCCAGCGTCGACCATGGCCGCGTGGGCTGGGTGTTTCAGGCCCTGGATGCGCAGCGCATGCGTGCAGCCGCCGACCTGCTGCTGGGCGAGCATGATTTTTCGTCCTTTCGCGCGGCAGGCTGCCAGGCCAAGAGCCCGGTCAAGACCCTGCGCCGCATCGACATCCACTACCGTCCCGCAGGCCAGGCACCCATGCGCGACGGACAGATGGAATGCGGCTACTGGCGTTTCGAGTTCGAGGGCAGCGCTTTTCTGCACCACATGATCCGCAACATCATGGGCTGCCTGATCTACGTGGGCCAGGGCTCCAAGCCCGTGGAATGGATGCAGCAAGTGCTGGAGGCACGCTCGCGCGAAGTGGCAGCCCCCACCTTCTCCCCTGACGGTCTGTACTTTCTCGGCCCCATTTACGATACGCGCTGGGGCCTGCCTGTAGACACCCCCCCCGTTTGCCTGGCTGCCCTGAGCGGCCAGCGGCCAACGATTGCTGCAACGCCAGAGATTTGCCATGTCTTCCATTGCCCCCCGCACCCGCATCAAGATCTGCGGCCTGACCCGCGAGCAGGATGTCGACGCTGCAGTGGCCGCCGGTGCCGATGCCGTCGGCTTTGTGCTCTATGCGCCAAGCCCGCGCGCCGTGACGCTGCAGCGCGCGGCCGAGCTGGCCCGGCGGCTGCCGCCCTTTGTCACACCTGTTTTGCTTTTTGTGAATGAAACAGCTACCAATGTGATAGCTGCTTGCGCCCTAATACCCAACGCCTGCGTGCAATTTCATGGTGATGAATCGGCAGCAGATTGCGAGGCCGCCACCCGGGGCGTCCAGCCCTGGTTGCGCGCCGCGCGCATACCCCTTGGAGACGATGCGGCGCGATTTGACCTCGTAGAATATGCCCAACGTTATTCAAAGGCCCAAGCCATCCTGCTCGACGCCCATGTCGATGGTTATGGTGGCGGCGGCAAGGCATTCAATTGGTCACTTCTGCCAACAAGCGTCGACTCTCACCTCGTTTTGTCTGGTGGACTCACGCCTGCAAACGTGACCGATGGCATCTTGCAAGTGCGCCCTCGCGGGTTGTCTCTGGCCGTTGATGTGAGCTCTGGAGTCGAGGCCGAAGGCCCCGACGGCAAGCCCCTCAAAGGCATCAAGGATGCCCACAAGATTCATCGCTTCATTGCTGCCGTACGTGCAGCTGATGCCCAAATTTTGCAGACTGACACATGTTTGAATACCAGTATCCCGACGTCCACGGCCATTTCGGCCGCTACGGCGGCAGCTTCGCCAGCGAAACCCTGACCCACGCGCTCACCGAGCTGCGTGAGGCCTACGCAAAGTATCAGAACGACCCCGAATTCATCGCCGAATTCCAGTCCGAGCTGGCACACTATGTAGGCCGTCCCTCGCCCGTCTATCACGCCTCGCGCATGAGCCGTGAAATGGGCGGCGCGCAGATCTATCTGAAGCGCGAGGACCTCAACCACACGGGCGCACACAAGATCAACAATGTGATCGGCCAGGCCATGCTCGCCAAGCGCATGGGCAAGCCGCGCATCATTGCCGAGACAGGTGCCGGCCAGCACGGCGTGGCCACGGCCACCATCTGCGCGCGTTACGGCCTTGAATGCATCGTCTACATGGGCGCCGAGGACGTGAAGCGTCAAAGCCCCAATGTCTACCGCATGAAGCTGCTGGGCGCCACCGTGGTGCCCGTGGAATCGGGCTCCAGAACGCTCAAGGATGCGCTCAACGAAGCCATGCGCGACTGGGTGGCCAATGTGGACAACACCTTCTACATCATCGGCACCGTGGCCGGCCCCCATCCCTATCCCATGATGGTGCGCGACTTCCAGAAAGTCATCGGCGACGAGTGCCTGACGCAGATGCCCGAGTTCCTGGGCGCCGACAAGCAGCCCGACGCGGTAGTCGCCTGCGTGGGCGGCGGCAGCAATGCCATGGGCATCTTCTACCCCTATATCCCCTACGAGAACACCCAGCTGTTCGGCGTGGAAGCGGCGGGCGAAGGCCTGGAGTCCGGCAAGCACTCGGCCTCGCTGCAAAAAGGCAGCTCGGGCGTGCTGCACGGCAACCGCACCTTCATCCTGCAGGACGAAAACGGCCAGATCACCGAGACGCACTCGGTGAGCGCCGGCCTGGATTACCCCGGCGTGGGCCCTGAACATGCATGGTTGCAGGAAATCGGCCGTGCCCAGTATGTGGGCATCACCGATCAGGAGGCGCTGGACGCCTTCCACTATCTGTGCCGCGCCGAAGGCATCATCCCGGCTCTCGAGTCCAGCCACGCCGTGGCCTATGCCATGAAGCTGGCCAAGACCATGCGCGCCGACCAGTCGATTCTCGTCAGCCTATCGGGCCGTGGCGACAAGGACATCGGCACCGTGGCCGACCTCTCGGGTGCCGAATATTTCGACCGCCCCTCCATGCGCGGTCTCACCGTCAAGGGCGCTCCCGGACATGATGCAGCCAAGACTGCCGCAGGGGGCAACAAGTTATGAGCCGAATTACCGCCACTTTCAGCAAGCTCAAGGAAGAAGGCCGCAAGGCCCTGATTCCCTATGTGACTGCAGGCTTTCCATTTGCCGCCATCACCCCCTCCCTCATGCACGGCATGGTGGAAGCCGGTGCCGACGTGATTGAGCTGGGCGTGCCCTTCTCGGACCCCATGGCCGACGGCCCCACCATCCAGCGCGCGGGCGACAAAGCCATCGCCAACGGCGTGGGCCTGAGCCAGGTACTGGCCTATGTGGCCGAGTTCCGCAAAAAGGATCAGACCACGCCCGTGGTGCTGATGGGCTATGCCAACCCCGTGGAACGCTACGACCAGATCCATGGCGAGGATGCCTTCGTCAACCATGCGGCGGCTGCCGGCGTCGATGGCGTGCTGATCGTGGACTATCCGCCCGAGGAGTGCGAAGAGTTTGCAGCCAAGCTCAAGGCCCGCGACATGGACCTGATCTTCCTGCTGGCTCCCACCAGCACCGAGGAGCGCATGCAGCAGGTGGCGCGCGTGGCCAGCGGCTATGTCTACTATGTCTCGCTCAAGGGCGTGACCGGTTCGGGCGCACTGGACACTTCGGCCGTGGAGGCCATGCTGCCGCGCATTCGCCAGCATGTCAGCGTGCCCGTGGGCGTGGGTTTCGGCATTCGCGATGCCCAAACCGCACAGACCGTGGGCCAGGTTGCCGACGCCGTCATCATCGGCAGCCGCATCATTGACCTGCTCGACAACCAGCCCCACGAGAAGATCGTTCCTTTGGCAATAGACTTTCTGCGTGGTGTGCGAAAGGCTCTCGACGCATAATGCTGCCCTGAAATCAGCCACCCCCTGAGCGGCTTCGCTGCTTCCCCCTTGAAGGGGGACGACAGCCTCGCAGCGGGGCGGCCCTTGCTCGCTGTCCCTGACCGGGATTGCGCCAGTGCCTGCGCCGCGCCGCCCTCATGGGTTGCGGGTGGCGCGCAGTGCAGTGGAAACTGAAAAGGAAATAACCATGTCCTGGCTTGAAAAACTTCTGCCTGCAAAAATCCAGCAGACCAATCCGACGGAACGCCACCAGCAGATTCCCGAAGGTCTGTGGATCAAGTGCCCCAGCTGCGAAACCGTTCTGTACAAGACCGATCTGGAAAAGAACCAGAACGTCTGCCCGACCTGCGGCCACCACCACCGCATCGGCGCGCGCGCGCGTCTGAACCATTTCCTCGATGCCGAAGGCCGCTATGAAATCGCTCAGGAAGTCATTCCTGTCGACCCGCTGAAATTCAAGGACAGCCGCAAGTACCCCGAGCGTCTGAAGGAAGCGCTGGAGAACACCGGCGAGACCGATGCACTGATCGTCATGGGCGGCTCCGTCAAGAGCATCAATGTGGTCGTGGCCTGCTTCGAGTTCGACTTCATGGGCGGCTCCATGGGTTCCGTGGTCGGCGAACGCTTTGTGCGCGGCGTGGAAACCGCCATCGAGCAGAAAGTGCCTTTCATCTGCTTCACCGCCACCGGTGGTGCCCGCATGCAGGAAGGTCTGCTGTCGCTGATGCAAATGGCCAAGACCAATGCCGCGCTGACACGTCTGGCCAAGAAGGGTCTGCCCTATATCTCCGTGCTGACCGACCCGACCATGGGCGGTGTGTCCGCCGGCTTCGCCTTCGTGGGCGATATCGTGATCGCCGAGCCCAAGGCCCTGATCGGCTTTGCCGGCCCCCGCGTGATCGAAACCACCGTGCGTGTGAAACTGCCCGAAGGCTTCCAGCGCGCCGAGTTCCTGCAGGACAAAGGTGCCGTGGACATGATCGTGGACCGCCGCGAGCTGCGTGATCGCGTCTCCAGCTCTCTGGCCATGCTGCAACGCCTGCCTGCGGACGCCGTGGAATAAGCACCGGCCGACCAAAAGCAAAAAGGCTGACGCAGCATTCATCTGCGTCAGCCTTTTTTTTTGTCGGTTTTAGCGCCTCGGAACATCCAAAACACACCGTACAGCATGCTTTGGAATTGACGAGGTTTCATCCGCAAACCTCAAGGCGATACGGCTTTCCCGGCCCGGGCAGCCCCCTAGCGCACACCGGCAATCATGGACAGGCCGCCAGCCTGCACATAGTTGAGCACCATCAGCAGCACCTGCAGGCCAATCAGGGCAATCAACGCCGAAAAGTCCACATTGCCTATCAGGGGCACCACCTTGCGGATAGGTGCTACCAGCGGATCGGCCAGACGCTGCAGCACACCGTAGATCGGCGAATAGGGCTGCACCCAGGACAGGATGGCGTAGATCAGCAAGATGCCCATCATGCCGGACAGAATGACCTTGATCAGCCCGCACAGCGCCAGCCATGGCAACGCCAGAACCGATCCCTTGCCACCCAGCAGCAGCCAGATCAGCAGCACCTGCGCCAGCTGCAGCAGCAAGGCAGCAATCAGGCTGGATTTGTCCCAGCGCCCCTTGGCGGGAACGACTTTGCGCAACGGCATGACGATCCAGTCGCTCAGCGCAAAGACCAGTTGTCCCACGGGATTGCCAAAAGGCACACGCTGCGCCTGCATGTACATGCGCAGCAGGCAGGCCCCGCTGATCAACCCGACAACGACATCCAGCAGAAACAAAACGATTTCAAACAGCATGTGACCCAATTCAGAAAACAGTGAGCAACTCACCCATTCGTGGGATGATAGCCGGGCACCATGACTGATACACAAAGTCTGCATTCCCTGCCCCTGTTCCCGCTGAACACGGTGCTGTTTCCTGAAGGCCTGCTGAGCCTGCAGGTCTTCGAGGTGCGTTATCTGGACATGATCCGCAAATGCCAGCATGCCGACGCCCCTTTCGGCGTGGTTGCGCTGCAGTCGGGACAGGAGGTGCGCAAGGCCGGCGCCCAGACCGAGCGCCTGCACTCGGAGGGCGTGCTGGCCCATATCGCCCGGCTCGATTCCCCTCAGCCCGGACTGCTGCACCTGCAATGCAAGGGCGTCCAGCGCTTTCACATCCAGCGCTGCTGGCAACTGCCGCATGGCCTGTGGGTAGCCGATGTCGCCATGCTGCCCGACGACCCCAAGGTCACTGTCCCCAAGCATTTGCTCAGCACCTCCTATGCACTGGCTCAGGC
Organism: Comamonas sp. wu1-DMT; assembly: GCF_040187805.1. Taxonomy (NCBI): domain Bacteria; kingdom Pseudomonadati; phylum Pseudomonadota; class Betaproteobacteria; order Burkholderiales; family Comamonadaceae; genus Comamonas; species Comamonas sp. wu1-DMT. The sequence continues at coordinate 179,279 of NZ_JBANEM010000004.1, read as the reverse complement.
CTTGCTGAACTTGCGCAGCCACGACCCCGACCACGCGCAACTGCCCACTCCGACGCAGATGCACGACTGCGCCTGGGTTGCCAATCGCTGGGCCGAGATGCTGCCCCTGCCGGTGCGGGTCAAGCAGCAGCTCATGACACTGGATGCCCCGCTGCTGCGACTGGAGCTGATTGCCGATGTGCTGGAGCAAAGCGGCATTACCGGATCAGGCCCACAGGAGGAAGCCTGAATTTGACTCCTCCCTTTAACGGCGGTGTAGAAACACTACTTTTTCGGCAGCATTCAGCTGGCTGGCTCGGCTGCAGTCTGGGCCATAGAGGCGACATTCCGCAGTTCCTGCGAGCGCTTTGCCCGGTCGCTTACCGCTGACTCGGCAAAAAACTTAAAATCACCGGTTTCGGGCAGCGGCTATCCTTGCCGTGCCCCCATTCCTGGCCTCCAACCGGCGCTTGTCGCTGGCGCTCTCTTTTCATGACTGAACAAAACATCTCTTCTGCGGCAGAAAACACCGCCCCTCAGGACGAAAACAAACTCATCGCCGAGCGCCGCGAAAAACTCAAAGCCCTGCGCGAGTCTTCCAAGGCCAACGGCGGCGTTGCCTTTCCCAACGACTTCAAGCCCGAGCATCGCGCAGCAGCCCTGATCGCCGAGCACAGCGACAAGGATGCCGAAGCCCTGGACGCTGCAGCCGTCGCCGTCAGCGTGGCTGGCCGCATGATGCTCAAGCGCGTGATGGGCAAGGCCAGCTTTGCCACCGTACAGGACGCCACGGGTCGTATCCAGGCCTATGTCACCCGCGATGCCGTGGGTGAAGAGGTCTACGCCGACTTCAAGAAATGGGATCTGGGCGACATCATCTCCGTCGAAGGTCAGCTCATGAAGACCAAGACCGGCGAGCTGTCGATCAAGGCCACGAAGATCCGCCTGCTCACCAAGAGCCTGCGCCCCATGCCCGACAAGTTCCACGGCATGGCCGACCTGGAGCAGAAGGTGCGCCAGCGCTATGTGGACCTGATGACCGACGAAGAAGCCCGCAAGCGCTTCGTGGCCCGCAGCAAGGCTGTGGCCGGCATCCGCGACTTCATGGTCGAACACGGCTTCCTGGAAGTCGAGACACCCATGCTGCACCCCATCCCCGGCGGTGCCAATGCCAAGCCCTTCATCACCCACCACAATGCGCTGGACCAGGAGATGTACCTGCGCATCGCGCCCGAGCTCTACCTCAAGCGCCTGATCGTCGGCGGTTTCGAGCGCGTGTTCGAGATCAACCGCAACTTCCGCAACGAAGGTATCTCGGTGCGCCACAACCCCGAGTTCACCATGATGGAGTTCTACGCGGCCTACTGGAACTACCAGGATCTGATGGACTACACCGAAAAGCTGATCCGCGACGCGGCCATGAAGGCCGTTGGCACGCTGGAGCTGAGCTATGGCGGCAAGCCCGTGGACCTGGCCAAGCCCTTCGAACGCCTGACCATCCCCGAAGCCATCGTCAAATACACCGAAGCCGGCGACAACGTGGGCAACCGCGAATGGCTGACCAATGCCCTGAAGAAGTTGGGCATGAAGGAAGACAAGGACAAGCTGTCCACCCGCACCCTGGCCAGCCTGCAGGTGCTGTACTTCGAAGAGGTGGTGGAAGATAAGCTGTGGAACCCCACCTTCATCATGGAACACCCCACCGAGATCTCGCCGCTGGCGCGCGCCAACGACGAGCGCCCCGAAGTGACCGAGCGCTTCGAGCTCTACATCACGGGCCGCGAATTCGGCAACGGCTTCTCCGAGCTCAATGACGCCGAAGACCAGGCCGCCCGCTTCAATGCCCAGGTGGAAGCCAAGGACGGAGGCGACGACGAAGCCATGTACTTCGACCACGACTTTGTGCGCGCCCTGGAATACGGCATGCCTCCCACCGGCGGCTGCGGCATCGGTATCGACCGCTTCATGATGCTGCTGACCGACAGCGCCAGCATCCGCGACGTGATTCTGTTCCCGGCATTGCGCCGCGAGGTCTGAGAAGCGGCTGTGCGCCCGGCTCGGGCGTTGCGGAACAACATGGCCTGACGAGCCGAGGACGATCCGCGACTGAGACACCAATAGCCACCGGCACAGCCAGATTGCGCACCGGCCATGATTCAAAATAGGCTGTCGCAATACTGGCTGGCTATACTGCTTGACATGCAGATTCCCCAATACTGGGCTCAGGCAAGACTACGTCATCAGACCGGCGTACGCCATGGCGTCACCGTTCAACGCTGGGGCTGGTCTGACAACAGCGAGTCCGATGCCCAGGCTCATGCTCAGCAAAGAGCACAGCAGGCACTGGAGACAGCTCTCGCTGCCGCTGCCAAGCGCAACCTGCCCGAATACTTCGAGCGCATGGAATGGCGCACCGAATACGGGCTGGACGGCGGCACACCCATTCGCGAAGAGGTGTTGGAGCGGCGTGATGAATCCGTCATGACGCGCAACAGCTATGGCGCACACTGCCTGAATACAGAGAACGTGGCCATTGCCGATATCGACTTTCCACATCAGAAAAAGCCTGCCCGCTTCCCTGTCATTTCGTCGCTGCTGCTGGCTCTGGCCCTGCCCTGGCTGTGGATGACCCCGCTGACCTGGAGTCTCGGTGTGGCGATGTTGATGCTGTTGGTGGCCAGCATCGGCCTGGTCTTCTGGTCAGGCCTGAAGCAATGGCTGCATGCCCGCCAGACGCAGCGCAACAATGCCCGCCTGCCACCGCCTGTGGATATTGCACTGGCAAAAGTTCGGGCGTTCTCAGCCAGGCACCCGGACTGGGGCTTGCGCGTCTACGAAACGCCCAAAGGACTGCGCGTCATTGTCACCCACGCCGCACTCGCCCCCTCCTCGCCCGAGGTCCAGGGGCTGTTCCAGCAACTGGAGGTTGATCCGCTCTACGCCATGCTGTGCAACCAGCAGCAGTGCTTTCGCGCCCGAGTCAGCGGCAAACCATGGCGCATGGGCCTGAACGGTCTGTCGGGCCAGGAAAGGCGCTGGCCCCTGTCTGCCGCCTCTCAGACTGCACGCCAGCAGTGGGTGTCGGTTTATGAAACAAGATCGACGCAGTTCGCGGCCTGCCGCTTTATCGATCAACTGGGCGCGACGACGCTGTGTTCAGCGGCACAGACTTTCGTCATCTGGCACGATGAACGCAGCAAAGCGCACTCCTCTCTGGCATTGGCCTGAGCATGTCCGTGACCATTCACAAAGCCTGTTGCTTGAAACCGGCGTATAAAGTAACAATATATTTCCCAGACCATGCCTGAACTACCGATGAGTCTGACCCTGACCTTCCTCTCATGACAGCTCTGCCATCTTCTGCATCAGCTTTGTCTGCCATCGAATCCAGCGGGGCACGGTTCTCGTCACCCGATTCTGCGACGCCGTTCTCCGTACTGGTCGTCGAGGATCAGGCAGTCATGCGAGCTGCTCTGGTGACGGAACTTCGCCAGGCCGGTGTGACACAGGTGCTGGAAGCCGAAAACGGCCGCACCGCGCTGGCACTGTTTCGCAGCGAAAGACCTGATCTGGTGCTGCTGGACATCCGCCTCCCCGGCGAAGACGGCTATTGGGTCGCGCGTCAGCTGCGCGAGGCCGAGCCCGGCGAGTGGACACCCATCATCTTTCTCTCCGGCCTGGACAACGATCTGGACGTCTGGCGCGGTATTGAGGCGGGGGGCGACGACTACCTGGTCAAACCCGTCAAACCCATTGTGCTGGTCGCCAAGCTGCGCGCCATGCGCCGCCTGCTGGACATGCGCCGTCGCCTGGTCACGGTCTCTGCAGAGCTGCATCTGGCGAATCAAAAGCTCAACGAAATGGTGGAGCTCGATGCGCTCACGGGTCTGGTCAATCGTCGAGGCCTCGATCGCATGCTACATGCCGAAATTGCTGCGGCAAGGCGCGAGAGCAGGCCGCTGACGCTGATGCTTTGCGACCTCGATCACTTCAAGCACTTCAACGATACCTACGGCCATGTCCAGGGTGACGAATGCCTCAAGCAGGTCGGGCGTCTGCTACGCGAAGTCTGCGTGCGCCCGCGCGACATCGCCGCACGTTATGGCGGTGAAGAGTTTGCCATGATCCTGCCCAATACCCCGCGTTCCGGCTCGATGACGTTCGCACGTGCTCTCGGCCAAATGCTCAAGTTCCTCAAGATTCGCCCGCCAGGAGCCGCCGAGGATATTCCGCTGACCCTCTCCGGCGGGATTACCACCTGCATTCCCGACGAGCACACCAGCGCCGAATCCATGCTGATGCGAGCCGACGAAGCCCTGTATGCCGCCAAGTCTCAAGGGCGCAACCGCTTCTTCAGCTTCGAGATGCAGATGGACACCATAGAGCAGAGACAGATCTAGCAGTCCGCCAAGCAGCGTTGCGGCACTGCCTGCCCATTCGACACTTATCAGCTCCGCTCTCAAGAGACGCTAGGATTGGCGCATTGTCCTGTCAGCCCTTCTGGGCTGACCTCTGCCGTTTTTCTAGAGTGACTGGTTATGCGTCGTCTTCAAATGCACCTGCCCGATTGGATGCAGGACTGGCTTGAAATCCTGATTCCCGGGGTTCAGATCTTTCTCATCATCCTGGTGGCCTGGCTGATCAACTGGCTCATCAAGCGCATCATCTCGCGTGCAGGCAAGGCCTATGACCTGCCTCATGAACTGCTCATGCCGCTGCGCGGCGTGTTTCGCTGGATCATCATCGCCGCCGCCATACTGGCGATTCTGGAGCGCCTGGGCATGTCGGCTACCGTGCTCTGGACGGCTTTCACCGGCTTTGCCACAGTGGGTGCCGTTGCCTTCTTCGCAGCCTGGAGCGTGCTCTCCAATCTGTTTTGCGCGCTGCTGATCGTCACCGTCGGCCCCTTCCGTCTGGGCGACTATATCGAGGTGCTCGACACTGCCGAGAAGCCTGGGGCCAAGGGCCGCGTGATCGACCTCAATATGCTCTACATCACCTTGCAGGATGACAGCGCACCGGCAGGCATGCCCAATCTGCTGCAGATTCCCAACTCACTGATCTTCCAGCGCGTCATTCGCCGCTGGAAAGGCGGCATGCCGGTGGTGACGGAGAACACGCCGGCCACCAGCCAGGAAGAAGCGTGCGCGGTGGCCATCACGACTCCTGGCGGCAGCGCCGCTGCCTCGGGCTGAGACCGGCTGATATCGGCTGATACCCGGCCTCCATGCAAAAGGGCTTCCTGAGAAGCCCTTTTTGATTACCTCAAGGCAGGCGCGGCTTGACCTTGCTGGCGGCCAGCTTGGCATTCACACGTGCCTGCTCCACATCGCCAGCGCGCGCCAGGGCCACGCCCATGCGACGCTTGACGAAACTCTCGGGCTTGCCGAAGAGGCGCAAATCGGTGCCGGGCACTGCCAGGGCTTGCTCCACACCATCAAACACCAGGCCTTCGGCATCCTGACCGCCATAAATCACGGCACTGGCACCAGGGTTGCGCAGGCTGGCATCCACGGGCAGACCCAGAATCGCGCGGGCATGCAACTCGAACTCGCTTTGCCATTGCGTGCACAGCGTCACCAGACCTGTGTCATGAGGACGTGGCGAGACTTCGCTGAACCAGACCTGCTCGCCCTTCACAAACAGTTCCACGCCAAACAGGCCCAGACCACCCAGGTCGTCGGTGACGGCCTTGGCAATCTGGCGCGATTTCTCGAGCGCGGCAGGATGCATGGGGTGAGGCTGCCAGCTCTCCACATAGTCGCCGGCCTGCTGGATATGACCCACGGGATCGCAGAAATGGGTTTCGATCTGGCCATCCGCCCCCTTGGCGCGCACGGTCAGCTGGGTGATTTCGTAATCGAAGTCGATAAAGCCTTCGACGATCACGCGCCCCTTGGCCACACGGCCGCCGGCCATGGCGTAATCCCAGGCCTTGGCCACATCGGCAGGGCCGTCGATCTTGCTCTGGCCCTTGCCCGAGCTGCTCATCACGGGCTTGACCACACAGGGGTAGCCGATGGCAGGCTGGCCGTCGCTGCCGTCGATCGCGGCTTGCAGCTCGGCCAGAGAGTCACAGAAACGGTAGGGGCTGGTGGGCAGGCCCAGGGTTTCAGCGGCCAGACGGCGAATACCTTCACGGTCCATGGTCAGACGCGCGGCGCGGGCCGTGGGAATGCAGGTGATGACGCCTGCGGCCTCCAGCTCTTCCAGCATGGGCGTGGCAATGGCCTCTATCTCGGGCACGACCAGATCGGGCTTGACCTCTTCGATCAGCGCCTTGAGCTGGGCCGCATCGCTCATGGTGATGGTGCGCGCATGGTGGGCCACCTGCTGGCCAGGCGCGTTTTCATAGCGGTCCACGGCAATGGTTTCCACGCCCAGGCGCTGCAGGGCAATCAGCACTTCCTTGCCCAGCTCGCCGCTGCCCAGCAGCATGACTTTGGTGGCATTGGGGGAGAGAGGGGTTCCTAGGGTGGTCATGGTTGCATCCTGCATATATGGGGCCAAGCCCCCGATCATAGGCGAGCAGGCAAGCCTCTCGTGACTGCAGCTTGGCAATTCGGCCGCTTTCAGCGCCGAGCTATGAAGCGCATGGCGCGGCTGACTGAAGATTCAGTGCGGCATTGGCGAGTAATGCTCGATGCGGCAGGCGCCGCGATTCTTGCATTGCCCGTCCAGATAGCGAAAGCGTACCGTCACGGCAGTACCGGGACTGGGCCATTGCCTGCGCGGCAGCTCGCTTTGATAGTCTGCCGTTTCGGGCCTGAAGCTCAGCGCCGTGCCCGGTTGCGGGCATTCGGCATCGCCGCTGGCCTTGGCTTCGAGCACGCGGGTCTGCAGCGCGCGGCCACCGCTTTGCTTTTCTCGCACCTGCACCTTGAGATCGCAGATCTGCCAGTCTGCAGCCTGGGCGGCAGCGGCGCAGGCGGTCAAAGCCGCCGCGATCAGAATTCGGAAAAGAGTCATCTGCCTACCTGCGAGTGAGTGGTGTTCATGGGCCAGCATCTCTACCAAATAGATAGCTTCAATCGCTTCAAGACAAAGGGATTGAGGCCAATATCTTGAAATTTTTCGGTGGGTATCAGTGCGTCAGACCGACAGCCTTGCCGCCACGCTGCGGAATGCTTCCCGCGTCGAATCGCATCTCGGAAGTCCAGACCGCATCGTCCCAGACCCAGGGGCTGCTGGCCTGCTCCAGACCCAGCACATGCACGCCGCTCAGGTCCTTGATGCGTTCCTTGAGCCAGTCGATCTGATCGCTGCGCACAAACACCAGGCAGGCAATCTCCCAGTCGGGCTGCGTGATGCCCAGGCCGTGCAGCTGCGACAGCAGCGGGGCATACCATTTCTCGACCCGCTCGTTGAGACGGTTGACCAGCGCCAGCGGATAGCCGGAAGCCGATACCTCGACCACATAGACCTGGCGACGAGCCGGGCGCAGTGCCACGAAAGCCGGGCATTGCCAGCCATCGGCCACCTCGTACTTGGGGGCCACAAAAGTCTCACCGTTGGCCGTGAGCAGCTGCATCACGGCTTCTTCATGTCGGTCCATGCTGAATTTCTCCGGCGCGCCGAAAGTGCGCGCAGGCTCACACCTTAGCTCAGCTCAGGCCTCGCCAAAGCAAATTCCGATATCGCGCGCCATGGTCAGCAGCGGGCTGTCCAGCGGCACGGTGCGCTGGGTATTGGCCACATCGGCAATCGCCACACTGCCGATGCGGCCGTTCTGCAGCGTGACCATATGGCCCAGCTGGCCGCCCAGCACCAGTTGCGCCGCATGGTGGCCGAACTGCGTGGCCAGTACCCGGTCAAACGGCGTCGGATCGCCGCCGCGCTGCACATGCCCCAACACCGTGGTGCGCACCTCGCTCTGGAGATGGGGTTGCAGCCGCTCGCGCAGCACATGGCCGACGCCGCCCAGACGCACGGGGTCGGGACTGTGCGCAATCCGCTCGCGCACCGTCAGGCTCTGGCCGCTTTCCTTGGCACCCTCGCCGATGCAGATGATGGTGTAGCGCTGACGCCGCTCGCGCTCCTGACAGACCTTGATGATGGACTGCAGGTCGTAATCGATCTCGGGCAGCAAAATGATGTCGGCAGCACCAGCGATGCCGGACTCCAGCGCCAGCCAGCCTGCGTGGCGCCCCATGGTCTCCACGATCATCACGCGGTGGTGACTCATGGCCGTGCTCTCGATGCGGCGCAGGCTTTCGGTCACCGTGGCCACGGCCGTGTCGAAGCCGAAGCTGCGCTCGCAGTTGGCAATGTCGTTATCGATGGTCTTGGGCACGCCCACGCATTGCAGTCCCACCTGCGCCAGGCCATGGGCCAGGCTCATGGTGCCGTCGCCGCCGATGGCGACCACCACATCCAGTGCCAGCGCCTTGACATTGCGCCCCACCTGGGCCAGCGTGGCCGCATCGCGCAGCGGGTTGGCGCTGTTGCTGGTGCCCAGGATGGTGCCGCCGATATGCAGAATGCCGCTGACCTCGTCCCAGCTCAGCGCTCTGACGCGCGGACTTGCATCCATCAACCCTTCAAAGCCGTCGGCAATGCCCAGTACCTCGCACTGGCCATGGTTGATCAGGGACTTGGTGACCGCACGGATCACCGCATTGAGGCCGGGGCAGTCGCCGCCACCGGTCAGCACACCAACGCGCATGGGCTCGTTCTCCAAAGATTCTCGAATGCACATCATCCCACGAGAAAGTCGCTGCCAGAGCCTCCCATGCCTGCACCGTGGTTGAGACTGCTTGTCCCCGAACCTGCCTGCCTCAGCGGCTCCCGGGCAGGTCGGCCTCCCGGATCCCTTGCTGCGGCTGCAGCAGCCAGCGGGCCGTGTGGAACTCCGTCACACTGTCGCGGTGCGCCACCGAGACCAGTGCCCCGCCTCTGCCCTGCACCAGTTGCACCAGCCGGCTGTAGATCTGCGCTTCGGCGGCATTGTCCAGCGCGCTCGTGGCCTCGTCCGCAAACACCCAGGCCGGACGCTTGAGCAAGACCCGCGCCACGGACAGCCGCTGCTGCTCGCCTCCCGACAGGCTGCTGTTCCAGGCCGCCTGGCTGTCCAGCCGCTCCTGCAGCTGCGGCAACTGCGCTTCGCGCAAGACCTGTTTGAGCTCAGCGTCGCTGTAGCTTGCCGCCGGCTCCGGATAGGCCAGGGCATCGCGCAGGCTGCCGTCGGGAAAATAAGGGCGCTGAGGAATGAACATTACGTCCAGAGGCCGCTCCACCCGACCTCGCGCATAGGGCCAGATACCAGCAAACGCCCGCAGCAAGGTGGACTTACCGCTGCCAGAAGGCCCGCTGATCAACAGCCTCTGGCCCGGGCATATCTGCAGCCTGGCGTCCGCCACGATGGGGCTTCCTGCGGGCAGGGATACATCGAGATTCCGGGTCTGCAACTGGTTCGACGCTGCAAGCTGAACGCCGACCGGATGCTCCTCCTGCTCGCGCAGGCTCTCGTCGAAACCGGCCAGGCGCGCAGTCGTGGCCCTCCAGGCAGCGATATCGGAGTAGTTGTTGACGATCCAGCTCAGCGAGTCCTGCACCTGATTGAAGGCCGAGCCTATCTGCATGAGCTGACCCAGCTGGATGGCGCCGCTGAAAAAACGCGGTGCGGCAATGATGAAGGGAAAGACCACGGCTGCCTGGCCGAAGAAATTGGTAAACCAACCCAGACTCTTCTGCTTCTTGATCAGGTCCAGATAGTTGCCCAGGGCGTCGCCGAAACGCAGGCCGATCTGAGCACCCTCCACGCGCTCGCCACCGTCCAGGGCGATCGCCTCGGCATGCTCGCGCACACGGATCATGTGATGGCGGAAGTTGGCCTCCAGTTGCTGCTGGCGGTTGTTGAGTCGGACCTGGGGCTTGCCGATCCAGAAGGTGATCGCGCTGCCGACCAGACAATACAGCACGGCCATCCAGACCATGAAACCGGAAACCTGCAGCTGCCCGCCGCCGAACATGGCCGGCAAACTGACATCGACGACGGAGCTCAGGCTCCACAGAATGCCGACGAAGCTCACAAAGGTGACGACCGCATTCAGCAGCCCCATGGAAAGCGACACGGTATAGGTGGTGAACAGATTCAAGTCCTCCTGAATCCGCTGATCGGGGTTGTCGGGGGCCTTGGCATTGCCGTCCACGCCATAGCGCCCCAGCTCCAGCCGGTAGAATGCCTTGGCCGACAGCCAGCGCTGCAACATGTGCTCGGTCAGCCAGCGCCGCCAGTTGAGCTGCAGCAACTGCGTCAGATAGAACTTGTAGACCGCGATGACGATGTACACCAGGGCCAGCCAGAGAAAGCGCCATAGCTGCTGCCAGAACACCTCGGCCTGCTTGTTCTGCAATGCGTCATAGAACACCCGGTTCCATTCATTGATCTGCACCAGCATGAACACCGCCGCGAGATTGAGGCCCACGATGGCGGCCAGCAGCCCCCAGGCCTTCCATTTCTCCTCGGACTGAAAATAGGGCCGGGTCAGCGAAAAGGCCTGGCGCAGCACGCCCGACCGGTTTTTGCGGGACTCAGGTCCCGGGCTCTTGGAAGTCATGCAGGCTTTCGGTGATTCATGAACCGCTGGCGCCACGGCGATGCCGCTGCCAGGCTTCTGAGCACACCCTAAGCCGGCTAACTGAGGCCAGACTTAAATTTCAGCAGCCGACCTGCCCAGCCTTCGAAAGGCATAAAAAAAATCCGCTGCCCTTGCGTCAAAGGCAGCGGATGGCGGGCCGGCTCAGTGCCGCCTAGGGCAACAGATCCAGCGCCTGCAGATAGGCAGGCTGGCGCATCAGATCGTCCCAGGCCTGAGGTTCCGTGTCGGGCAGCAGCGAGACACGGCGCGACTCGGAGTCGATATCGGGCACCCAGCGGCCGTCGCGCAGCGCGGCATCCATGCCGTCCAGCAACTCGTCCACATGCTCGCCCAGACCCAGGCTCTGGTTGCACAGCAGCACCATGTCGCAGCCCGCATTCAGGGCCGTCAACGCGGCATCGGTGTAGCTGATGAGTGCGCCGTCGATGCGGCGCGCGCCCTCCATGCTCAGATCGTCGCTGAAGATGGCTCCGTCATAGCGCAGACGGGCGCGCAGAATATCCTTGAGCCATTTCTCGCTGAAGCCCGCCGGGCGCTTGTCCACCTTGGGGTAGATCACATGAGCGGGCATGACGGCCGTGAGCACGCTGGACAGCCAGGGATAGGGAGCGGCGTCTTCGTCGAGGATGGCCGTCAGGCTGCGCTTGTCGACGGGAATGTCCACATGCGAGTCGGCCTTCACAAAGCCGTGACCGGGAAAATGCTTGCCGCAGTTGCCCATGCCGGCCTGCAGCAGACCCTGCATCAGGCTCCTGGCAAGAGCGGCCACCACGCGCGGGTCGCGGTGAAAGCTGCGATCGCCGATGACCGAGGATTCGCCATAATCCAGGTCCAGCACGGGCGTGAAGCTGAAGTCCACGCCGCAGGCACGCAGCTCCGTGCCCAGCACATAGCCGGCGGCCGTGGCGGCGTTCATGGCCCGCATGGCGCCGCTGCCTTCGCGGTATTTTTTACCTTTGCCGCTGCGCACGCCGTCGTCCATCCACATCTCGCCAAAGGCACGCATCGGCGGAATATGCGTGAAGCCATCGGTGCGAAAGCGCTGCACGCGGCCGCCCTCGTGGTCCACGCTGATCAGCAGATCGGGCTTGACGGCCTTGATATCGGCGCACAGCTGGACCAGCGCGCTGCGGTCCTCCCAGTTGCGCTTGAAGAGAATGATGCCGCCCACCAGAGGATGGGAAAGGCGCGCGCGGTCCACATCGGTCAGCGATGTACCTGCAATATCAATGATGAGAGGGGCGTGCATACTCATGAAGTACTTGTTTTTGATAGCTGCTAGCGCTTATCCATTAAGTGCCAGCGCCATATTTCATTCTTTTCTTTCGACGACACAAAAGCTGGCTGCGTAGTCGGACTCATCGGTGACGGACAGGTGCGCCGTCAGATTGTTTTTCTCGAACCACTCCTTGAGTTCGCCATGCAGACGAATCGCAGGCTGGCCGCTGGGCAGCTTGATGACTTCGCAATGGCGCCAGGTCATGGGCATGACCATGCCCATTCCCACGGCCTTGCTGAACGCCTCCTTGGCCGAAAAGCGCGTGGCCATATAGCGGATGCCGCGCTCGGGCCAGCGCTCGCTGCGCGCCTTCCAGGTCGCCAGTTCGCCATCGGCCAGAACCTTGCGGGCAAAGCGCTCGCCATGCTTTTCCAGGCTGGCGCGTATGCGGCGCACATCGCAGATATCGGTGCCGATGCCGTAAATCATCCATGGCTCCTTATAGAGAAAAAGGCCTTAAACGCTTACCCACAAAGCGCTGGCAGCTATCTTTTCAGGAATTCTTGCCTGCCATGCCAGCGTCGATGCAGGCCTGATAGGCCTTGACGGTCTCGGCATAGCCCAGCTCCAGTGCATCGGCAATCAGGGCGTGGCCGATGGAGACTTCGGCCAGACCCGGCACCCGGGCCACAAAGGCGGCCAGATTGTCGCGATTAAGGTCATGGCCGGCATTGATGCCCAGCCCGGCATCCAGCGCCGCCTGCGCGGCCCTGGCATAGGTCTGCAGTTGTTGCTCCTGCTCGGCCTTGCCCCAGTTGGCGGCAAAAGGCTCGGTGTAGAGCTCCACGCGGTCGGCACCTACAGCCTTGGCCGCCGCCATCTGCTCGGGGATGGGGTCCATGAACAGGCTCACGCGCACGCCCAGAGCCTTGCATTCGGCAATCAGCGGCTTGAGGCGTTCGGCATCCTGGGGAAAGCTCCAGCCATGGTCACTGGTGAACTGGTCTTCGCTGTCGGGCACGAACGTGGCCTGATGCGGGCGCGTCTGGCGGATGAAGTCCATCAGGTTCTGCGTGGGATTGCCCTCGATATTGAACTCGGCGCCAGGCCAGTTCTTGAGCAGCTCGTGCAGTTCGAAGACATCCTGAGCGCGGATATGACGCTCATCGGGACGCGGGTGGATGGTGATGCCCTGCGCTCCGGCCTCCAGGCAGATCTGCGCCGCACGCGTCACCGAGGGAATGCCCAGATGGCGGGTATTGCGCAGCAGCGCCACCTTGTTGACATTGACCGAAAGCGCGGTGCGAGGGGAGGCAGAGGTATTCATAGCGATTGCAGATCCATCATCAGCTGGCGGGTGCGCAGCATGGTTGAGCCGCAATGGTATTGCAGAAGATGGCGCAATTGCGGCTTCAGGGCCTGGGCCACCTCCGGCTCGGCCAGCGCGTTCAGGGTTCTCGGAAATGGCTGCTCGGCCTGCAGCGCCAGCTCTATGGCCTGCCACTGCTGGCCGCTCAACGCCGCGCGCTCGTAGCCGGCGGCCTGGCGCAGGCCGCCGTCGGCCACCAGGGTGTAACGCAAAACACTGTTGAGCTGGCTGAGCGTTGCGCTTTCCTGCCTCAGATCGGGCAGATGGCCGAGTTCGCGCAGCAGCACCAGCTCGAAGGCGCGCAGCACGGGTTCGATGGCCTCGGTCGTGCCGCCATGCTGACCAGCCAGCACGCGCACCACACCGGCATAGATATCGAACAGCGCCGTATAAGGGTCATCGCGCGCCAGCAGGCGCAGCAGCAACTCGTTCAGATACATGCCCGACCACAGCGCATCGCCCTGGGGCATGACATGGCCGCCCACCCATTCCGCCCCCTTCAGGCTATGAATCTCGGCATTACCCTCTGCTCCCAGCGTGTAGCTGAGCTTGAGCGGCTGCAGCGGCAGCAGGACGGGGCGAAAGTTGGAGGTATGGCGCTTGACGCCCTTGGCCGCAAGCGCCACGCGCCCGCGATGGCGCGTGAACACCTCCAGGATCAGGCTGGATTCGCTCCAGTCGTACTGGTGCAGGATGTATGCGGGTTCGTCGCCGACGCGTTTGGCGCTAGCCATGACTTGCTCCGTACCACAACAAAAATGTGAAGGGGGTGGTTTTGCCGCCGGGCCGCCCCAAGGCAAAACCCGGCCTAAGCCGGGTCAGGGCCCCCTCGGGGGGCAGCGAGCACACGCAGTGAGCGAGCGTGGGGGTCAAAAAGTTTTACTCGTAGCCGAAGGATTTGACCCGGGCCTCGTCATCGGCCCAGCCGGACTTGACCTTGACCCAGACTTCGAGGAACACCTTGGCATTGAGCAGCTTTTCGAGCTCCTGACGGGTTTCGGTGGAGATGCGCTTGAGGCGCTCGCCGCCCTGGCCGATCACCATGGCCTTGTGACCGTCGCGCTCGACCACGATGGTGGCGGCAATGCGCATGAAGCGACCGAACTTGGGGCTGGGCTCTTCCTCGAACTTGTCGATGACCACCGTCGATGTATAGGGCAGCTCGTCGCCCGTGAAGCGGAACAGCTTCTCGCGCAGAGTCTCGGAAGCCAGGAATTTCTCGCTGCGGTCGGTCAGTTCGTCCTCGCCGTAGAACCAGGGCTGCTGCGGCAGGTATTTGGCGCAGATGCCATACATGCGCTCGATATCCTTCTTGTTCTTGGCCGACATGGGCACGAACTCGGCAAAAGGATGGCGCTCCTGCATGTCGCGCAGCCAGGGGGCGATCTCGGCGCGGCGACCCACGGTGTCGAGCTTGTTGGCGATCAAGAGCGTGGGAATGCCGGGCTTGAACAGGCTCAGCACCTTGGCATCGGCCAGCGTGAAGCTGCCCGCCTCCACCACGAACAGGATCAGGTCCACATCGCCGATCGCGCCCATCACGGTCTTGTTGAGCGACTTGTTCAGAGCGGTGGAATGCTTGGTCTGGAAACCGGGGGTATCGACAAAGACGAACTGGGTCTCGTCCTTGGTGCGGATGCCGGTGATGCGGTGGCGCGTGGTCTGGGCCTTGCGCGACGTGATGGAGATCTTCTGGCCCACCAGCGCGTTCATCAGCGTGGACTTGCCCACATTGGGCTTGCCGACGATGGCGATCAGGCCGCAGCGCTGCTCTTCGGGCGCGTAGACGCGGGCCGGAGCCTCTTCCTCCTGATCGCGGATGGCAGTCGGCGTGCTACCGGGCTTGGCAGCGGCCAGCATGGCGCTGATGTAGTCCAGGCTGGGGTCGCTGATATCGGTAGTCACAGACTTGGGGCCCTTTTGGCCCTTGGCTTTTTCTGCACCTGCGGTGCCCGCTATCTTTTTCTTAGCAGCATCGGTCATGGATTTTTGGCTTTCACTTTTTCCAGCAAGGCAGCGGCGGCTGCCTGCTCGCCCATGCGACGGGATGCTCCCGAGCCCTGGGCGCTGATATTCCATTCGGCAATCGTGCACTCGACCTTGAAGGTCTGCTTGTGCGCCGCGCCACTGATTTCCACCACATGGTATTGCGGCAGCTTCATGCGCTTGCCCTGTAGCAATTCCTGCAGTGCGGTCTTGGGGTCTTTGTCGGCCGCACGCATATGGGGGTTGATGTCCACGCCCTCGAAGAGGTGGTGGACGACTTTCTCGCCTGCGGCAAAGCCGGCATCGAGGTAGACGGCACCGATCAGCGCCTCCACGGCATCAGCCAGGATGGAGGGACGCTGCTTGCCGCCGGACTTGGCCTCACCTTCGCCCAGGCGCAGCAGATCGGGCAGCTGCAGCTTCAGCGCAATCTTGTGCAGCGTGCCTTCCTTGACGAGATTGGCCCGAACGCGCGAGAGATCGCCTTCGGGCATGGAGGCCAGCTTGGCGTAAAGCAAGCTGGAGATGGCCAGACTGAGCACCGAGTCGCCCAGAAACTCCAGTCGCTCGTTGTTGTCGGCCGAAAAGCTGCGGTGCGTGATGGCACGCTGCAGCAGCGCCGGATTGGCAAATTGATGTTGCAGCCTTTGCTGCAGAGCGACTAGAGCAGGTTCCACCTGAAAGGTCTATTTCTTGAAACGGTAAACAAGGTAGGCGGGGCCTGCCAGATGAATCTCACGGGAATACTCGAAGCCCACGACGATCTTGTCGTTGACCTTGGTCACGTTCAGATCGTTGCCGGAGATGGACTTGAAATCATCAATGGAGGCCGAACGATCGAAGCTGGCCTTGACTTCAGCAACGGTACTGCCTTCAGCGGCGGCCTTGTTGGCCGCCTTGGTGATGGCCTGGTACTCCAGGAAGACGGGCACCGATTGTGCGCCAATTGCGGCAACCGCCACGATGACGGCCACGAGAAACACCAGGCCGATAAAGGACAGACCACGCTGCCTGGAGCGCAATGCCAGATTTTTCATGCTTTTCCCCTCTCAAGCCGGGCATGTTTCTGCCCGTGTATCCCAGAAAAAATGACGAAACGATTGCTGGTGCTCAGTGGAAACGGCCGATACGGCTCAGGTCACCAAAGTTCATCCAGACAAAAAAAGGCCTTGCCCACGATGTTCTGGTCGGGCACAAAGCCCCAGTAGCGCGAATCCAGCGAGTTGTCGCGGTTGTCGCCCATCATGAAGTAATGGCCCTCGGGCACCTTGCAGGTCACGCCTTCCACGCTGTAGCGGCAGTTTTCCTTGAAGTCGAAATTGCTCGCCCCCTGAATGAAGGCCGGCACATCGTTGTTGACGATGGCACGGTGCGGCTGCTCGCCCAGAGTTTCCTCGAACTGCTTGAAGTAACGCATCACGTCACGGTCCAGAAAGTCCGGTAGCTCACGGGTGGGCAGCTCCTTGCCGTTGATGCTCAGGCGCTTGTTGATATAGGCCACCTCATCGCCGGGCACGCCCACCACACGCTTGATGTAGTCCAGCGTGGGCTGGGGCGGGTAGCGGAACACCATCACATCGCCGCGCTGGGGCTTGTTGCCTTCGGTGATCTTCTTGTTGATCACGGGCAGGCGGATGCCGTAGGTGAACTTGTTGACCAGGATCAGGTCGCCCACCATCAGCGTCGGGATCATGGAGCCCGAGGGAATCTTGAACGGCTCGAACAGAAAGGAGCGCAGCACGAAGACGATGGCGATCACCGGGAACAGACCGGCGGTCCAATCCAGCCACCAGGGTTGCATGAGGATGCGACCTTTGGCGTCTTCGGAGACTTCGATGTCGGTCTTGGCAATGCCCATGCGGTCTAGCTCGGCGCGGCGCTCGACCGCGGCCTGCTCCAGCGCAGCCGCAGCCGCGCGGCGTCGAGGCCAGAAGTAAAAGCGCTCGGCCAGCCAGTACACCCCGGTCACCACGGTTGCCAGAAACAGCAGCAGTGCGAAGTTGCCTTCGATGGAGCCGGTGTACCAGGCCGCGATATAGCCTACAAAGGCCGCCAGGATGGCGGCCGTGATCCACTGCATGACTTGCATCAATCCTCCACTTGCAGAATGGCCAGGAAGGCTTCCTGCGGCACTTCCACGGAACCGATCTGCTTCATACGCTTCTTGCCGGCCTTCTGCTTTTCAAGCAGCTTGCGCTTGCGCGTGATGTCGCCGCCATAGCACTTGGCCAGCACGTTCTTGCGCATGGCCTTGACGGTTTCACGCGCAATGATGTTGGCGCCGATCGCGGCCTGAATGGCCACATCGAACATCTGGCGGCTGATGATCTCGCGCATCTTGGCCACCACGGCACGGCCGCGGTAAACGGACTGCGAGCGGTGCACGATGATGGACAGGGCATCGACCTTTTCGCCATTGAGCAAGATATCGACTTTCACCACGTCGGAAGCACGATATTCCTTGAACTCATAGTCCATGGAGGCATAGCCGCGCGAGACGCTCTTGAGCTTGTCGAAGAAGTCCAGCACGATTTCGCCCAAAGGCATCTCGTAGGTCAGCATGACCTGACGGCCGTGGTATTGCATATTCATCTGCACGCCACGCTTCTGGTTGGCCAGCGTCATCACCGGACCCACATAGTCTTGCGGCATGTAGAGGTGCACGGTCACGATGGGCTCGCGGATCTCCTGGATGCGGCCGATATCGGGCATCTTGGAAGGATTTTCCACATCGATCAGCTCGCCATCGCCCTTGATCACCTGGTAGACCACGCTGGGGGCCGTGGTGATCAGATCCTGGTCGAATTCGCGCTCCAGTCGCTCCTGCACGATTTCCATGTGCAGCAGACCCAGGAAGCCGCAGCGGAAGCCAAAGCCCAGCGCCTGCGAGACTTCGGGCTCGAACTGCAGCGCCGCATCGTTGAGCTGCAGCTTTTCCAGCGCATCACGCAGCTGGTCGTATTCAGAGGCTTCGGTGGGGTACAGACCCGCGAAAACCTGGGGCTTGACTTCCTTGAAGCCCGGCAGAGGCTTGTCGGCAGGACCCAGGTTGTTGGGCAGCTTTTTTTCCAGCGTGATGGTGTCACCGACCTTGGCAGCCTTCAGCTCCTTGATGCCGGCAATGATGTAACCCACCTCGCCGGCCCTGAGCATGTCGCGCGGCTGGTTGGCCGGGGTGAACACGCCGATGTTGTTGGCTTCGTAGGCAGCGCCGCTGGCCATCATCTTGAAGCGCTCGTTCTTCTTAAGCTCGCCATCGACCACGCGCACCAGCATCACGACGCCCACATAGGGGTCAAACCAGCTGTCCACGATCATGGCACGCAGCGGGCCATCGGGATTGCCCTTGGGGGCCGGCACCTTGGCCACGATGGCTTCCAGGATCTCGTCGATGCCCATGCCGGTCTTGGCCGAGCAGGGAATGGCATCGCTGGCATCGATACCGATCACGTCCTCGATCTCGGCCTTGGCGTTCTCGGGATCGGCCTGGGGCAGGTCCATCTTGTTGAGGACGGCGAATACCTCCACGCCCAGGTCCAGCGCGGTGTAGCAGTTGGCCACGGTCTGGGCTTCCACGCCCTGGGAGGCATCGACCACCAGCAGGCCGCCTTCGCAGGCCGACAGCGAGCGCGAGACTTCGTAGGAAAAGTCCACGTGGCCAGGGGTGTCGATCAGGTTCAGGTTGTAGACCTTGCCGTCCTTGGCCTTGTACTGCAGGGCAGCGGTCTGGGCCTTGATGGTGATGCCGCGCTCTTTCTCGATGTCCATCGAGTCCAGCACCTGGGCTTCCATATCGCGGTCGGCAAGGCCTCCGCAGCGCTGGATCAGGCGGTCCGCCAGAGTGGACTTGCCATGGTCAATATGCGCAATGATGGAGAAATTACGGATGTGATTCATCAACGAGAAAGACAGCTTTGGAATTGAAAAAAGTGGCCTGCAGCAGCAAGAAAAAAGGGCGCGTCCCTCAAGCGGCGCGCCCTTAACCAACAATCTCTGGCAACTGCGATAGTTGGGACTTTATTGTAGGCAAAACTGGCCGCAAGCCAAGACCCAGCAAGGCTTGACAAGTTTCGGTTTGTGATTTTCGAATTCATTTATCAACAAATTATCCACAAACCAGAAAACACCGTTTAGCCATCAGCAGCCGGAGATTGCAAAGGCTTTTGCACCGCTTGAAAACCGCCTGTCAGCGTGATTTTTTGCGTCCAACCACCATGCATTTGCGTGGGATTCTACCCAATGGCATAGGGGCACTGACAGGCTGAGGGCTTGTTGTCATTTCAGATCACGAAATGGCAACAAGCCCATGCAGGCTTTTCGCCACATTTATTTGGCAGGGCGAATCAGCACATACTGCGCCCAGTCACCACGGCGCACCAGCACATTGACGGGCTTGGACTTGTCGGCCTTGGCCCAGGCGGCCTCGAAGCTCTTGAGATCGGAGACTTCCGCATTCGCCAATTGCAGAATCACATCGCCTTCACGCAGACCGGCACGGGCTGCGGCATCCACCGCAGCCGACACGCGCACGCCGCCCTTGATGGCCAGCTCCTTCTTCTGTGCAGACGTCAGCTCGCTCAGCGTCAGGCCCAGAGCCTTGTTCTCCAGCGTACCGGATGGAGTCTTGCCTGCACCACTGTTGCCTGCCTTGGTCTTGGCAGATTCGTCGGAAGGTACTTCGGCAATCACCATGCTCAGCTCCTTGAGCTTGCCGCGGCGCAGCACGGTAATGGTGCTCTTGGTGCCGGGCTTGGTATTGCCCACGAGACGCGGCAGATCGGAGACCTTCTCGATGGCCTTGCCATCGAACTTGGTGATCACGTCGCCCGCCTCCACACCGGCCTTGGCCGCGGGAGAGTCCGGCTCGACGGCCGACACCAGAGCGCCTTCTGGCTTGCCAAGGCCGATGGACTCTGCCACGTCCTTGGTCACGGGGCCGATCTGCACGCCGATACGGCCGCGCGTGACCTTGCCGGTGGCACGCAGCTGATCGCTGACACGGATCGCTTCATCCACGGGAATTGCAAAGCTGATGCCCATGAAGCCGCCCGAGCGCGAGTAGATCTGGCTGTTGATCCCCACCACCTCGCCGCGCATATTGATCAGCGGGCCGCCCGAGTTGCCGGGGTTGATGGCCACATCGGTCTGGATGAAGGGCAGATAGTCACCGGTATCGCGCTGCTTGGCAGAGACAATGCCGGCTGTGACCGAATTTTCGAGTCCGAAGGGCGAGCCAATCGCCATGACCCACTCGCCCACGCGCAGCTTGCTCACATCGCCGATCTTGACTGCGGGAAGCCCTTTGGCATCGATCTTGACCACGGCCACATCGGTGCGCTTGTCCGCGCCGACTATTTTTGCCTTGAACTCGCGCTTGTCGGTCAGCGTGACAATGACTTCATCGGCACCATCGACCACATGGGCATTGGTCATCACATAGCCGTCAGCCGTGAGGATGAAGCCCGATCCCACGCCACGTGGCTGCTCTTCCTCGGACTGACCGCCCTTGGGCGAGCGCTGACGCGGCACATTGGGCACGGGAAGGCCGAAGCGGCGGAAGAACTCCAGCATGTCTTCATCCATGCCCAGAGCTTCGGCGCTGTTGTTGGAGACCTTCTCCAGCGTACGGATGTTGACCACCGAAGGCCCGACCTGATCGACAAGATCCGTGAAGTCCGGCAGCCCGCGCGCCGTTGCAGCACTTTGGGCATGAGCAGCTGTAACCGGCAGCATGCCTCCTGCGGCCAGGGCCGCGATCGCCATCGAACTGGCAATGGCTGTAGCCGAAACACGGGATTTGAGCGTCATCCAGGATGGTGTGCGCATCGTTTTTATTCCTTGTTCGAGTCGTCGGACAGAACGGGTCGCCAAATCAGACCCATGAGAGAAAACAGGTGAGAGCATTGAAGCGCATTCTGGCAAAAGCAGCCATCAACTGAAAGCGCTCCGGCCCGTGAAATCGGGCACAGATCAAACAGTATCTGCGCCCAACAGATCCTAAATCAATAGCTTCGCACGCAAGCTGCATAAAGCTTAGACCTGAAAACCATGCGTTTCAGGCCTAAGACTGCTGTGCGGAGAAGCATCAATGGCGGGTAGCCGTGGCAAAGCTTGCATTGCGCAAAAAGCTGGCAGGCATCTGCAGATTGGGCGCGCTGCTTTGCTGAGGGTGAGAAGCCAACAACTCGTCCAGACGCGGATCACGCAGCATCACGGTCTGGCCGTTGGGGCCAGCAACTGCCACTACGGTGGAAGACTGGGCTTCCGAACCCAGGGGCATGGCCGTCTCTTCACCGCCCGAAACGGGCTGACTCAATCCTAGCGATGCGGCAGGCGCGGCAGCCACCACGGCATTCGGGCTGAGAGCAGCGAGTTGCGCCCCACCCTGGCGGCCGTACAGCCCCCCCGAACCTGCGAGCATGACCCCCCAGCCAACGGCGGCCACAGCAGCAACCGAAGCAAAGCCGGCTGCCATTTTCCAGCGAAAGACCGATGCATTGGCCGCCTGACGGGCAGGCAGGCTGACCACGGTTGCGCCATTGCCCAGCGCCTGCCCACGTTCCTCGGCAGCTGTGATCTGCTCCAGACCACCCAAGCTCAATGAACTGGCCGCATCTGCGGTCACACCGGGCAGATGAATGCCACGGATCGGCTCACGCTCCATATGGGCGCGCACGCCGCTCAAAATATCGTGCTGACTGTGATGGGCCAGCTCCGGAGAACGCAGCACATCGCCAATCAGGTGGTACATGGCCCAGGACTGCTGGCCTTCGTCGCTTTCCGCATAGGAGAGCACGGCCTGCATCTGGACCGAGGAAGCCTCGCCATCCACCAGTGCCGACAACTGTTCCTGCTTGATCAGATCGTCATTCATGAAGTTCACCTGCTCGTCTTGCCTGTACTACCAACGCTTTCCACCCTGGCGCTCCAGCAGGGGCTTGACCCTGGCCGAAATCGCCTCGCGTGCCCGAAAGATGCGCGAGCGCACCGTGCCTATGGGACAGTCCATCGCCTGCGCGATTTCCTCATAGCTGAGCCCCTCGATTTCGCGCAGCGTGACCGCCTGACGCAAATCCTCGGGCAAAGCCTCCATGGCGGCGTTGACGGCTTCGGCAATTTCACGCGCCGCCAACACTGTTTCCGGGGTTTCCTGAGTCGTTAGTTCCTGTCTGTGAACAGAAGTTTCATCCTCATCGTCCCCAGTGTGTAACGCGCTCTCGGTCATCACCGGCGAGCGATGCATTTCCATCAAGGCCTTCTTGGCCGTATTAACGGCAATGCGGTACAGCCAGGTGTAGAACTGGGCCTCGCCGCGGAACTGGTGCAAGGCCTTGTAGGCGCGGATGAAGGTTTCCTGCGTGATGTCAGGCACCAGATCGACATCGCGCACCATGCGGCCCACCAGACGTTCGATGCGACGCTGGTACTTGATGACCAGAAGCTCAAAAGCCCGTGTGTCGCCAGCATTGGCTCGTTCGACCAAAGCCAGATCGCTGTCGGCAGAGGGAGTGGGAAAATCGGGAGGTGTCATGAAAGGCCAAGCGGCGTGCTGCCATAACCGGCGAGGGCCTAGCCCTGCTCTGCCAGCGGCACGATGGAGGAATATACCGCACGCCGCAAGTCTCCCCATTGCTCGGGGCTGTGTCGTTGAGACAGGAAAATCCATAGCACCCGGCGCCTGCCGCCCTTGGTCCTGAACACCAGAACATCCGAAACGCTGAGCCAAAGCCAGTGGCCACCATCAAGCCCCACCGCCAGCCGCACAGGCAGTGACCGAGCGGTTGACGGGTTTTCGGCCTCCAGCAACCAATGCTCGCCATTCCAGAGCAGACGTCCTTGCGGCCAGTTGCGCCACTGTCCGCAAAGCAGCACTGCGGCCAGGATCAAGGCCGGCAAAGCCAGCAGCACCTGCAACCAGCCCGACTGGACTTGCAGGCACCAGACCAGCAGAGCCATCAGCAAGACCATCCCGGTCAGCAGCAGCAGTCCTCCGGCGCAGCCAGGCCGGACAAAGACATAGGCAACGGCTGGAGCATGGTAGCGAGCACTCATGGGCCGACCATGAGCGAAAACCCGGCTGCAGCAAAGCTAGGGAAAGCACGATCAAGCCGCACATAGAACAAAGCCCGCAAGGCCAGGGCCTGTGCGGGCTGTGCAGAAGCTGCTCGAAGCGACTTAGACGCGCTTGAAGACCAGCGTGCCATTGGTGCCACCGAAACCGAAGTTGTTCTTCACGGCAACTTCCAGCTTGGCGTCACGCGCCGTATTGGCGCAATAGTCCAGATCGCACTCGGGATCCTGGTTGATCAGATTGATGGTCGGAGGAATCTTCTGGTCGTGCAGCGCCATCACGGTGAAAACGCTCTCGATACCACCAGCACCACCCAGCAGGTGACCCGTCATGGACTTGGTCGAGCTGACCACCAGATTCTTCTTCGCAAACTCGCCCATGGCCGCCTTGATGGCATTGGATTCATTCGCATCGCCCAGAGGCGTGGAGGTGCCGTGCGCATTCAGGTAATTGACCTGATCCTGGTTCACACCGGCATTGCGCAAAGCGTTGAGCATGGCACGGCGAGGGCCGTCCATATTGGGTGCGGTCATGTGACCGGCGTCGGCACTCATGCCAAAGCCTGCCAGCTCCGCGTAAATCTTGGCGCCGCGGGCCTTGGCGTGTTCGTACTCTTCGAGCACCAGCACACCGGCACCTTCGCCGAGCACAAAGCCGTCACGGTCTTTGTCCCAGGGGCGCGATGCAGCCTTGGGGTCGTCGTTGCGCGTTGACAGCGCACGCATGGCAGCAAAGCCGCCCACACCCAGAGGCGAAACAGTGGCTTCCGTGCCACCGGCCACGACGATGTCTGCATCGCCGTATTCGATCATGCGTCCGGCTTCGCCGATGCAGTGCAGGCCTGTGGTGCAGGCTGTCACTATCGACAGATTCGGCCCCTTGAAGCCAAATCGCATGGACACATGCCCTGCCACCATATTGATGATGGAAGCAGGCACGAAGAACGGCGTGATGCGGCGAGGACCGCGGGCAGCCAGTTCTGCGTGAGTGTTCTCGATCAGCGGCAGGCCGCCAATGCCCGAGCCGATCACGCAGGCAATGCGTGTGGCCAGGTCTTCGGACAGGGCTTCACCTGTGGGCAGGCCTGCGTCCAGAACGGCTTGCTCCGCAGCCGCGATGCCGTAATGAATGAAGGTATCCATGGAGCGCGCATCTTTGGCGCTCATGTATTTCTCCACATCAAATCCCTTGACCTCACCTGCAATCTTGCAGGAGAAGTTCGACGCATCGAACTTGGTGATGAGGTCAATACCGGACTGGCCGGCCAAAAGATTGGCCCAGGCTTCGCCCACCGTGTTACCCACGGGGGAGATGCAGCCCAGACCGGTCACGACAACGCGACGACGGCTCATGCGTTCAAACCTTTAACTGATCGCTGAAAAAAGACCTTAGGCCTTTTGGTGGGTATTGGCGTAGTCGATGGCGTTTTGCACCGTCGTGATCTTCTCTGCGTCTTCGTCAGGGATCTCGATGCCGAATTCATCTTCCAGGGCCATCACCAGTTCCACTGTGTCCAGGGAGTCAGCGCCCAGGTCAGCCACGAAGGCCTTTTCGTTGGTCACTTGGGACTCTTCAACGCCGAGTTGTTCGGCAATGATTTTTTTTGACACGTGCTTCGATATCGCTCATGGTTTCCCTCAGGGGGTTGTGAATGAACCCGCGATTCTAGCCGTTTCGGGAGAAGCCCCTTGGCGGCTGGCCGTCGCGAGGAAACGGCCACTGAACTTGCAAAAGTGTTCAGCTTCTGGCAGCAAGTGCGGCAAACACCGCGCAAACTGCCGAAATTTCTTACATGTACATGCCGCCGTTGACGTGCAGTTCCTGCCCCGTCACATAGCCAGCACCGACAGAAGCCAGATAGGCCACGGCATGCGCGATGTCGCTGGGCTGACCCAGATCACCCATGGCGATCTGTGCCTTGAGCGCAGCCTTTTGCGCCTCTGGCAGATCTGCCGTCATATCTGTGGCGATGAAGCCCGGAGCTACACAGTTCACGGTGATGCCGCGACTGCCCAGCTCCTTGGCCAGAGCACGGGTCATGCCAGCCACGCCAGCCTTGGCTGCAGCGTAATTGGCCTGACCTGCATTGCCCGAGGCACCGACCACGCTGGTGATGCTGATGATGCGGCCGAAGCGCTGCTTCATCATGGGACGAATAGCCGCACGGCTGACTCGGAAAACAGCCTTCAGATTGGTGTCGGTGACGGCATCCCAATCGTCATCCTTCATGCGCATCGCCAGGGTATCGCGGGTAATGCCTGCGTTATTGACCAGCACATGCAGGCCGCCGTCATTCTTGACGATGGAGTCGATCAGGGCATCCACGGCAGCGCCGTCGGTCACGTTCAGCGTGACACCACGGCCACCGAAGGCGGACAGAGCCTGGCTGATCTTTTCAGCACCAGCATCCGATGTGGCCGTGCCAATCACTTGATAGCCCTTGGAGGCCAGCTCCTGCGCGATGGCGGCACCAATGCCACGGGTGGCACCGGTGACCAGGGCAACCTGGGGCTTGGTCTGGTTATCAGTCATGCGAGCAATTCTTTCACGTCAGCCAGGGTGGCTGTATCAAACAGGGGAACACCCGTCAGGTCGGCGTCAATACGCTTGACCATTCCGGCCAGCACCTTGCCGGGTCCACATTCCACGATATGGGTCACGCCGCGAGCCTTGATGGCCTGCACGCACTCCACCCAGCGCACCGGACCAAAGGCCTGACGATACAGGGCATCGCGAATCGCATCAGCGTCCGTCTGGACGGTGACGTCGATATTGTTGATGACGGGAATCAGAGGAGTAGCCAGCGTCAGCTCGGCCAGCGCGGCCTTGAGCTTTTCTGCAGCAGGCTTCATCAGGCTGGAGTGGAAAGGTGCGGAGACCGGCAGAGGCAGGGCGCGCTTGGCACCGGCCGCCTTGACCGCTTCACAGGCCTTCTCCACGGCCAGCTTGCTGCCGGCGATCACGGTCTGACCGGGATCGTTGAAGTTCACGGCTTCCACCACTTCAGCACCGCCCAGCTGGGCCGTCACTTCGGCGCAGACCGCCTTGACCTTTTCGGCATCCAGGGCCAGCACGGCCGCCATGCCACCCGTGCCAACGGGCACGGCATCCTGCATGGCCGCGGCACGCAGACGCACCAGCGGAGCGGCCTGAGCCAGCGTCAGCACGCCAGAAGCGACCAGCGCCGAGTATTCACCCAGGGAGTGACCGGCCACGGCATCCGGCAGTGCACCGCCTTCTGCCTGCCAGACACGCCAGGCCGCAACACCGGCAACCAGCATCACGGGCTGGGTATTGGTGGTCAGCGCCAGAGCTTCCTTGGGGCCTTGCTTGATCAGCAGACCCACATCCTCGCCCAGAGCCTCGGAGGCTTCGGCCACGGTCTGAGCCACGACGGGATGATCCCCCCAGCCATCCAGCATGCCTACGGACTGCGAACCCTGGCCAGGAAATACAAATGCGAATTTCTTCATATTTCTTAGTATAAAAATTGCCTGAAACGCTTATTTATATTGCGTCTACAGCTACATCTTGAGGAGCACCGCACCCCAGGTGAAGCCACCGCCCACCCCTTCGAGCAGCACGGTCTGGCCTTTTTTGACCTGTCCGCTGCGCACGCCATGATCGAGTGCCAGAGGAATCGAAGCCGCCGAGGTGTTGCCATGCTGATCGACGGTCACCACCACCTTGTCCATGGACAGCTTGAGCTTGCGCGCCGTGCTTTGCATGATGCGGATATTGGCCTGGTGCGGGATCAGCCAATCGATGTCGGCATCCGTCAGACCCGCTTTTTCCAGCGCGGAGCGAGCCGCCTTGTCCAGCACGCTCACTGCCAGCTTGAAGACAGCCTGACCGTCCATCTTGAGCAAGGGATCGCCCAGCACATTGCCGCCGGAGACATTGCCCGGTACGCAGAGAATGCCCACATGGCTGCCATCGGCATGCAGCTCGGTAGCCAGAATGCCAGGCTCGTCGGAAGCCTCCAGCACCACGGCGCCTGCGCCATCACCGAACAGCACGCAGGTCGTGCGGTCGTTGAAATCCAGGATACGGCTGAAGACTTCGGAGCCCACCACCAGCACGCGCTTGGCAGCGCCGGTCTGGATCATGGAATCGGCCACCGTCAGGGCATAGACGAAACCGCTGCACACGGCCTGCACATCGAAGGCCGGGCAGCCATTGCTGATGCCCAGCTTGTGCTGCAGGATGGCGGCCGTCGAGGGAAACACCATGTCCGGAGTGGACGTGGCGACAATGATCAGATCGATGTCCGAAGCCTCGATGCCTGCGGCCTCGATGGCCTTGCGGCTGGCCTCAAGAGCCAGGTCGCTGCTGGTCACATCGGGCTCGGCGAAGTGGCGGGCACGAATGCCGGTGCGTTCGACGATCCACTCGTCCGAGGTTTCCAGGCCGCGCTGAGCCAGCTCGGCTGCGAGGTCGTTATTGGTCAGGCGGCGGGGCGGCAGGTAACTGCCGGTGCCAATGATGCGTGCGTAGCGTCTCATGTCTTCTATCAGGGCGCCGAAGTTCCAGATTCCGTCTGCGCTGCCAGCAGCAAAGGTGCGGCAGCAGCAATACGGCTGCGGACACGGTCAAGCAGGTTGTTGCGTGCCGCATCATACGCGCGGTTCAAAGCATGCTCGAATGCCATTGCATCAGCCGAGCCATGGCTTTTGAAGACCAGCCCGCGCAGACCCAGCAAGGCAGCACCGTTGTAACGACGATGATCAACACGCTTCATAAGCGCAGATAGCACCGGATAGGCAATGATGGCGGCAATCTTGGTGAAGATGTTGCGCTTGAACTCTTCCTTGAGAATCCCCGAGATCATCGAGGCAACCCCCTCGGTGGTCTTGAGTGCAACGTTACCAACGAAACCATCACACACGACAATGTCCACCACACCCTTGAAGGTGTCGTTGCCTTCCACATTTCCGTAGAAATTGAGGTTGCCCGCATCGCCTGCAGTGCGCAGCAGCTCGCCGGCACGCTTGATGACTTCGCTGCCCTTGATCAGCTCTTCACCGATATTGAGCAGGCCGACACTGGGCGCCTCCGTATTCTTGAGCGCAGACACCAGGGCCGAGCCCATGACCGCAAACTGCAGCAGATGTTCTGCCGTGCAGTCCACATTGGCCCCCAGATCCAGCATGGTGGTGTCACTGCCCTTGGCGTTGGGCAAACCAAAGGCAATCGCGGGACGATCGATGCCCTCCAGAGTCTTGAGCAGATAGCGCGAGATTGCCATCAGCGCCCCGGTATTGCCCGCCGACACTGCAGCCTGAGCCGCACCATTCTTGACCTGCTGCACGGCCACGCGCATCGACGAGTCCTTTTTCTTGCGCAGGGCTATTTCAACGGGGTCATCCATGCTCACCACTTCCGTGGCGGGAACAAGGGTCACGCGCTCATGCTTGAAGCCGGCCAACTCCTCGGCCTTGCCGACCAACAGCAGATGCGCATCGGGGTGTGAATTCAGAAACTGACGGCACGCGGCCAGCGTGACGCGGGGGCCATGATCGCCCCCCATGCAGTCAACAGCCAAATTAATCATGGGCGACTGACAAATCCAATTAGGCTTGGGATGATGAATTGAAGGATCCGAGGACCACAACAGAAGCTATTTGCAAAACCAGCATTGAGATTTTGCAGCCACGCCCGTCATGACAGGCTTTGCAAATATCTCCCATAAAAACAAAAGCCTGTTGCTACAAAAAATGTAGCAACAGGCTTTGCGAATGCAGTCGTCGCTTAGGCTTCGGACTTGTTCTTCAGCACTTGACGGCCACGGTACACGCCGTTGGGGCTGATGTGGTGGCGCAGGTGTGTCTCGCCGGTAGTGGCTTCGACAGCGATGCCAGGCACATTCAGTGCGTTGTGCGAACGGTGCATGCCGCGCTTGGAGGGAGACTTCTTGTTTTGCTGAACAGCCATGATGGCTCCTGTGTATCTTGAAAGGGTTGGTAACACGACTCACACAGCAAGACCGGGCAAAAAACTCTGCCTTTCGACGCCCCCACCGAGAGTGAGAGTGCGCCCTTGTCCGTGCAAGTCCTAAAAAAAACGCGATCAGCCCATTAAAGACACGAGGGGGTTTCGCGCGAAGCTCACGATTATAGCGCAAACGCTTTTCGCGGCCCAGGCAAAATCAAATCCCCACCGTGCCATGGGATGGATCAGTCGGCAGACTTGCCTACATTGAGAGATTGCAGCACGGCAAAAGGGTTTTCCTTTTGCTCGTTGGCCTGCTCGAAGGCGTCATCGCTGACCTCCAGCTTGACGGGTACCGGGCAGACCTCATGGCGAGGCACTACAGGCACTTCCATCAGCAACTCGTCCTCAATCAACTCCAGCAGATTGAACTCGCTGCTCAATGCCAGCACATCCTCATCGCTATCGTCATCTTCCAGTTCTGCCGTCGCTTCGTCCGGAACGAAGCGAAATGACCGATCCACGTAAAGGGGAATATCGGCCTCGGTCAGGCAGCGCTGGCAGGTCAGCGGCAAAGCCACCTCGGCACTCAGGTGCAGCCACACATGGCCGCTGCCACCTTTTTGCTCCACCAGCTCGCCTTCGGCTTCCCAGCGCACCAGAGGCTGCTCGCCGGTAATCGCCAACGCATCAGCCGCCAGACGCTTGAAGTCCGACAATGGTGCCTGACCATGCAAATGACCTTCAGCCTGCGCGAAAGCACGCACATCCAGCCGGGTCGCAGAAAAATCCTTGCTCATGCAGCCAGTGTAAGAGAATCCCGCAATGCCCGACTTATTGATTGCCGGACGACTTGAGCGTCCATTGATTCTTGGCTCCACCTCGCGCTACCGCCGTGAGCTGCTCAGCCGCCTGCAACTGCCGTTCGAGACGGTGTCTCCTGAAGTGGATGAAACCCCGCTCGGCGGCGAAACACCCCACGATCTGAGTCTGCGTCTGGCCATAGCCAAGGCACAGGCCGTGGCCCGGTTGCACCCCGGCGCCATCGTGATCGGCTCCGACCAGGTGCCCGAGCTCGATGGCCAGCCTCTGTCCAAGCCCGGCACCCACGAGCGCGCCACCGAACAGTTGCGCCAGATGAGCGGCCGCCAGATGAATTTCCACACCGGCGTCTGCGTGAGCTGTGCCGAAACCGGCTTCACGGAATCCAGCGTGGTCACGGTGCAAGTGCGCTTTCGTGAACTGAGCGATGTCGAGATCGAGCGCTATCTGCGCGCCGAGCAACCCTATGACTGCGCAGGCTCGGCCAAGAGCGAAGGCCTGGGCATCGCCCTGCTGGATGCCATCGTCAGCGACGACCCCACGGCACTGATAGGCCTGCCGCTGATCCGCACCTGCCAGTTGCTGCGCGCCGCAGGAGTGGTTCTGCCATGAGCGAAACACCGAAAAGCAAATCAGGCACCCTTTATCTGGTACCCGCTCCACTTGATTTCGGCTGCGAAAGCCAGACTGCATTGACCGAGGTACTGCCCGAGGGCACGCTGCGCCGCGCCGCCTCTCTGACTCACTGGATCAGCGAAAACGCCAAGACCGCACGCGCCTATCTCAAGCGCATCGACGCCTTGTTCCCGCTGGCTGCTCCGTTGCAGGCCCAGAACATTGTCGAGTTGCCCCGCGAAGCCCACAAAAAAGGCGACCATGGCAACAAGGGCGCGGCCGTCTTCGACCCCAAGCCCCTGCTGGCAGCGGCCCTGGCCGGACAGGACATGGGTTTGATCAGCGAGGCGGGCATGCCCGCCGTGGCCGACCCCGGCAGCTCCATCGTGCGTGCCGCCCATGATCTGGGCATTCGCGTCGTGCCGCTGACGGGACCGGTGTCGCTGCTGCTGGGCCTGGCGGCCAGCGGCCTCAACGGCCAGAACTTCGCCTTTGTCGGCTATGTGCCTCAGGATGGCTCCGAACGCACGGCCCGCATCAAGGAGCTGGAGAGCCTGGCCCTGCGCCAAGGCCAGACCCAGCAGTTCATCGAGACGCCTTACCGCAATGCCTCCCTCTGGCAGGCATTGCTGCAAACCTTGCAACCCAATACCAGACTGGCCCTGGCCAGCGGATTGACGCTGGAGACAGCACGCATCGAAAGCCATCTGGTGCGCGAATGGCGCCAGCGCAATACCCCGCCCGACAACCGAACACCGGTGGTGTTCGCCATAGGCCGCTGAGCGCCTGAAATCAAAAAAAGCCTGCGGCATTGGCCGCAGGCTTTTTTGATAGCTACCGGCGCTTATCTGACAAAGGGTTAGCGGCTTTTTAATGCCTTATCAGCGAATGCTGGGCACCAGGCCACGCATGGCTTTGACCGAGCCCTCGCCGATGGCGGCGCCAAAGCGCTTGGCCAGGCGCTCGGCCACGTTGTCGCGGCGGGTGTAGTCTATGACTTCCTCGGCCTTGACCACCTCACGCGCCACATAGTCGAGGCTGCCCAGCTTGTCGGCCAGGCCCAGCTCCACGGCCTGCTGACCAGTCCAGAACAGTCCGCTGAACATTTCGGGGGTCTCATGCAGGCGGTCGCCACGACCAGCCTTGACCACGCCGATGAACTGCTGGTGAATCTGCTCCAGCATCTGCAGCGCAAATTCCTTTTGCTGCGCCGACATGGGGCTGAACGGATCGAGAAAGCCCTTGTTCTCACCGGCCGTCAGCAGGCGGCGCTCCACGCCGACCTTGTCCATCACGCCCGTAAAGCCAAAGCCGTCCATGAGCACGCCGATGCTACCCACGATGCTGGCCTTGTCGACGAAGATCTCATCGGCCGCCGCCGCAATGTAGTAGGCCGCCGAGGCGCAGGATTCCTCGACCACCGCATACAGAGGCTTGTTGTACTTGGCCTTGAGACGCGTCATCTCGTCGTTGATGATGCCGGCCTGCACGGGGCTGCCGCCGGGCGAGTTAATCAGCAGCACCACAGCGCGCGAGCCCGAATCTTCAAAGGCGCTGCGCATGGCAGCCACCACGAATTCGGCACTGGCGTCCGCTCCCGAGGCGATCTCGCCCTTGATCTCCACCACCGCGGTATGGGGCGAGGTGCTGGTCTTGGTGGCCGTATCCTTGAAGAACACCGCCCACATCACCAGCAGCACCACCACGGACCACAGCAGACGGCTGAAAAAGCGCCAGCGCCTTGCCGCCCGCTGCTCCTTGATGGAGGCGAACACCAGCTTTTCCAGCACATCGCGCTCCCAGCCCCCGTTCCCGGAGGCCTTGGCCGCAGCGGCGGGCGCCTCAGCGGACGCAGCAGACGCCTTGGACCAGAGGTCCGCGCCCGGCGTCACATGCGACTGGGAATCATGGTTGTCAGGAGTACTCATCTCAAAACTTCAGAGGTTTCAGTTGTGGCCCAGTATGCCAGCGCACCAAGCCGCCGCTTTCGCTCAAGGCGATTTTTACCAACCCACCGCGGCAAGGACCGCCTGCACAGGCGCCGCTGTCAGGTTCGTAGGCAGCTCCGTGGGTAGAACACAACAGCCAGCGACCGGAATCGTCAAAAAACTGACCTTCCTGGTAGTCCATTTCCATGGGGATATGGCTGCAGCGATTCAGATAGGCATGAACCTGCCCCTGGTAGCGAATCGCAAACGCGCGGCTGCTCTGACCGGCATACAGCACATCAAAGCTCATCGCCCGGCCGCCGTCGACCAGATCCGCACTGGCACACAGCTCCACGGCATCTGTCATATCTGGATTCACGCGTTGGCCAGCAGCCAGGCCCGCAGCTGCATCGCCGAATCGGCCACGAACAGCGGATTGAACTGGGCGAAGCCGTCGGGCGCATGGGCACCATAGGAAACCCCCACACAGGCACAGCCGGCGTTCTGCGCCATCTGCAAGTCGTGCGTGGTGTCGCCAATCATCAGCGTTCGCTCGGGTTCCACACCGAATTCGGCCATCAGCTCGTGCAGCATCAGCGGACTGGGCTTGCCGGCGGTCTCGTCGGCCGTGCGCGAACCGTCGAACAATCCCTTGAGCTGCGGATCCTGCAGCGCATGGTTGAGCCCCATGCGGCTCTTGCCCGTGGCCACGCTCAGCCAGTGGCCGCGCTCGCGCAGCTCGGCAAGCAGCGGCAGTATGCCGTCAAACACGCAGATATCGTCCTGATGCTTGAAGAAGTGAAAGCGATAGCGATTGGCCAACTCAGGATATTTTTCGGGCGGCACATCAGGTGCCGCGCGGGCCAGGGCCGGCATCAACGCCATGCCGATCACATAGGCAGCCTGCTCGTCGCTGGGCACAGTGCCGCCCACATCACGCACCGCCTCCTGGATGCTGCGACTGATGATGGCGGTGGAGTCCGCCACCGTGCCATCCCAGTCGAATGCAATCAGATCGAAGCGGCGTGGTCGCCGGGCGCTATGGTTTTCAGTAGTCATGAAGCCTGTCAGTTCACAAAATCCGCCAGCTCCGGCGGCAGCTCGGCACGCAGCTCGACACGCTCGCCGCTGGCGGGATGATTGAACTGTAGCCGCCAGGCGTGCAGAAACATGCGTTTGAGGCCCTGCTTTTGCACACGACGGTTGAGATCAAAATCACCATATTTGTCGTCGCCCACGATGGGATGCCCCTGCGATGACAGATGCACGCGAATCTGGTGGGTACGACCTGTCTTGATGGTCACCTCCAGAAGACTCATCGCAGGCAGTCCCTGCAGGGGACGCGGCTCTATCAGCTTTCTGACCTTGACCAGGGTGATGGAACGCATTCCATCCGGGTCATCGGCCGTGGTCACGCGCACGCGGCGCTCGCCGTCGGCCTGCAGATACTTGTGCAGCGGCAGATCGATGACCTTCTTGTTGGCCGGCCAGGCCCCCTGCACCAGTGCCAGATAGGTCTTGCCGGTCTCGCGCTCGCGAAACTGGTCCTGCAGATTGATGAGCGCGGAACGCTTCTTGGCCACCAGCAAAATGCCCGAGGTTTCGCGATCCAGCCGGTGCACCAACTCGAGGAACTTGGCATCAGGACGCGCCTGGCGCAGTTGCTCGATGACGCCAAAGCTCACGCCCGAGCCTCCATGTACGGCCACGCCGGCAGGCTTGGACAATGCAAGCATGTGTTCGTCATCCAACAGGGCGGGAAAGTCCTTAGCCGGCGCTGGGCGTTCTGCTTTTTCGCTGACTTTTTCGGAAATCCGGACCGGGGGAAGGCGCACCACGTCGCCGGGCTGAACCCGGGTCTCGGCGCTCACGCGCCCCTTGTTGATGCGCACCTCGCCGCTGCGGATGATGCGGTAGACATGGG
The DNA here is from genome assembly GCF_040187805.1 of Comamonas sp. wu1-DMT. NCBI lineage: Bacteria > Pseudomonadati > Pseudomonadota > Betaproteobacteria > Burkholderiales > Comamonadaceae > Comamonas > Comamonas sp. wu1-DMT. The sequence continues at coordinate 144,834 of NZ_JBANEM010000004.1, read as the reverse complement.
TCTTGGGCACCCCTTTGAGGTGGCGCATGAGAAAGTTGTCGAGTCGCTGTCCGGCGGAGTCTTCATCGACCTCGATCAGCCGTACTGAGGCCGCGGCCGTATTCTGGGACCGGTCCTGTGCCGGTTTGCCCTCTATAATGTGTTTCACCTGTGCCGAGCTTAGTTGTAAGTGATTGATTCGCATGGAGTTTAGTCCAAACAATCATTTCCCACCGCACAGGCAGGTCGATGCCCGCCAGTTTTGCACACGCAAATTGCAGTCAAGATGAGCTGCAGCAGCCTGTGAGAGCCTGGCAAAGGCTGACGAATTGAAACACTGATACGGAATCTCATACCGTGCAGTTGTCCAGGCAAAAGCAGCCTGCAACTGTCGGTTCTCTCAACGAGCATGTGGATCTTTTGGACATTGCTGATCAACCTCTGGGGCAAGGCACGGCCGGCCCCCGGGACGAGCCATGTCTCAAAGAAACCACCCACCTCCCTAGCACGCGCGTCGGCTTCTTTTGTACCCCGTCTGCATGCGCGTCCTCTCCCGCTCGTCCCCCGGCCTGTACCTCCGCTACTGACTTGAGATCAGGCCAGTAGCGCCGTCCTGTACCGCCCCAGATTCCTCATCCGTTTCAACTCGTTCGTCTGGCATCACGGCTCCTGTTGAGCCTGTCTTTGATTACCAGTCAAAGGTGCGTTGGTCTGTGACCAACGTGCCTCATAAAACGAATAAAGGAAACGCATCATGAAACGGATGCTGATTAACGCGACGCAGTCCGAAGAACGCCGCCTGGCCATTGTGGACGGCCAGAAGCTGCTGGACTACGAGATCGAGATCGAAGGTCGCGAACAACGCAAGGGCAATATCTACAAGGCCGTCGTGACCCGCGTCGAGCCATCTCTCGAAGCCTGCTTTGTGGACTACGGCGAAGACCGTCACGGCTTCCTGCCCTTCAAGGAAATCTCCAAGCAATACTTTGCCGAAGGCGTCTCGCCCAGCCAGGCCCGCATCAACGACGTGATCCGCGAAGGTCAGGAGCTGATCGTCCAGGTCGAAAAGGAGGAGCGCGGCAACAAGGGTGCAGCCCTGACCACCTTCATCTCGCTGGCCGGTCGCTATGTCGTGCTGATGCCCAACAACCCCCGTGGCGGTGGCGTTTCGCGCCGCATCGAGGGCGAGGACCGCGCCGAGCTCAAGGAGGCCATGGACCAGCTCGAGTACCCCAAGGGCATGTCCATCATTGCACGCACTGCCGGCATCGGCCGTTCGGCCCCCGAGCTGCAGTGGGACCTGAACTATCTGCTCAAGCTGTGGAGCGCCATCGACGGCGCCGCCAAGGCCTCCAAGGGCGCCTTCCTGATCTATCAGGAATCCAGCCTGGTGATCCGCGCCATCCGCGACTATTTCAACAATGACATCGGCGACATCCTGATCGACACCGATGACATCTACGAACAGGCCCAGCAGTTCATGGCACATGTGATGCCCGAGCACGCTGCCCGCGTCAAGCGCTACCGCGACGACGCCCCCCCTGTTCTCGCGCTTCCAGATCGAGCACCAGATCGAGTCCGCCTATTCGCGCACCGTGACCCTGCCCTCGGGCGGCGCCATCGTGATCGACCATACCGAAGCCCTGGTCTCCGTGGACGTGAACTCGGCCCGCGCCATCAAGGGCGGCGATATCGAGGAAACCGCGACCCGCACCAACCTCGAGGCAGCCGACGAAGTGGCGCGCCAGATGCGCCTGCGCGACCTGGGCGGCCTGATCGTGATCGACTTCATCGACATGGAAGAGGCCAAGAACCGCCGCGAAGTGGAAAACCGCCTGCGCGATGCCCTGCGCCAGGACCGCGCCCGCGTGCAGTTCGGCACCATCAGCAAGTTCGGCCTGATGGAAATGAGCCGCCAGCGCCTCAAACCCGCCTTGTCCGAGGGCGCCCACATCAACTGCCCACGCTGCGGCGGCTCCGGCCACATCCGTGACACGGAAAGCTCGGCGCTGCAGATTCTGCGCATCATCCAGGAAGAGTCCATGAAGGACAACACGGCCGCCGTGCACTGCCAGGTGCCCGTGGAAGTGGCCTCCTTCCTGCTCAACGAGAAGCGCAGCGAAATCACCAAGATCGAGCTCAAGCAGCGCGTCAACGTGATCATGGTGCCCAACAAGTCCATGGACACGCCGCACTACAAACTCGAGCGCCTCAAGCACGACGACTCGCGCCTGGAATCCATGGAAGCCAGCTACAAGCTGGCCGACGAGCCCGAAGAGGTGACCACGGTCACACGCCGCTCGCAGGAGCCCACCAACAAGCAGACTCCCGTCATCAAGGGAGTGCTGCCCGATGCTCCCGCGCCGATTGCCGAGCCTCGCCCACCGCGCCAGCCTCGCGCTGCCGCTGCGACGCCCGCTCCCGCTGCTGCCCGCCCCGTGGTGCGCGAGCAAGGCTTCTTTGCCTGGCTCAAGAATCTGTTCGGCTTTGGCGCACCGGCTCCCGTGGCAGCGCCCGCTCCCGTGGCCGAGGCTCCCGCTCCTGCCGCCCGTGAAGGCAGCCGCGACGGCCGCCGAAGCGAAGGCCGTGGCGGCGACCGCAACCGCCGTGGCGGTGACCGCAATGAGCGCAGCGACCGCAACAGCGCGGAGCGCAATGGCAGCGAACGCGGCGACCGCAACAACCGCCGCAATGCCCAGGGTCGTGACGAGCAGCAACGCAACGAGCGTCCCGAACAGCAACAGCGTCAGGACCGTCCCGAGCGCGGCAACCGCCGCGGCGGCGAACGCAACGAGCGTCGCGACGAGCGCCAGCCCCAGGTGGCAGAAGCTGCTCTGAACGGCGAAGAGTTCAACGCAGCTCCCAAGCCCGAGCGCAACCGCCAGGAACGCGGTGAGCGTACAGAACGCAATGAGCGCGGTGAACGCGGTGAAGGCCGCCGCGAGCGTCAGAATCGCAACGCCGATGCCCAGCCCGCCATGCAGGCCGTGGCCGACGAAACGGTGCTGAACACCGCCCAGGTCGACGCTGCGGATGCGCAGGCACAGGATGGAGCGCAAGGCGATCCCGCACGCGAGCCCCGTCAGCGCCGTTCGCGTGACCGCTACGGCCGTGACCGCCGCGACCGTGCACCGCGCGATGCCCAGGCAGAAGGCCAGGCTGCAGAGCAGGCTGCCGAAGCCCAGGCCCCGGTCGAAGTGCCTGCCGCAGACGCTGGCGAGCAGCCGGCACGCCGCAGCTACTTTGATGCTGTTGCGCCTCAGGCTCAGGCAGAGCAAGCGCCTGTTGCTGCAGAAGTGCAGGCACCCGTGGCTGCAGAAGCCGTGGTGGCATCGGTCGCCCCTGTGGCAGAACTCTCTCAGCCCGTGCAAGCAGAACCTGCTGCTACCGCAGAGCCTCAGGCTGCCGCCGTGGAGCCTGTGGCTGAAACCGAGGCTCCTGCTCCGGCAGTCGCAACGAAGGCACAGAGCTATGCGCTGCCGATTGCCGAGCTGCAGGCCCTGGCAGCCGCATCGGGTCTGGAATGGATCAACTCCGATGCCGAAAAGATCGCCGCCGTCCAGGCTGCGATTGCCGCCGAGCCCAAGCCCGTGCGCATTCCGCGCGAGCGCCCACCGGTGGTGGTGCTCGACGAAGGCCCGCTGATTCTGGTCGAGACCCGCAAGGATCTGAGCCTGATGCAGCTGCCGTTCGAGAAGGAAGAACAGGCTGCAGGCGTCAACGCCTAAGCAGACTGCCTTCCGGCATCACAGGGCCAAGGGGACTGTCCACTTCGGTGGATGGGGCCTTGGCCCTTTTTCATGCGCCCTTTCTTTGATTGAGTGAACGTCAAGCCATGTTGTTTCTGATCTCTCCGGCCAAATCGCTGGACTATGAAAGCCCTGTTTCCGCCGAGTTGCCGCACACGCTGCCGGTTTTCAAAAAGCAGCCCCTGGAACTGATCGAAGTGCTGCGCGAGAAATCGCCCCAGCAGATTTCCGAGCTCATGAGCATCAGCGACAAGCTGGCCGTACTCAATGTGGGCCGCTACGAAGCGTTCAGTGCCAAGTTCACCACCAGGAACTCGCGCCAGGCCGTGCTGGCCTTCAATGGCGATGTCTATGAAGGCCTGAATGCCGCCAGCCTCAAGCCCAGGGAGCTGGACTGGGCCCAGGAGCATGTCGTGATCCTTAGCGGCCTCTACGGCGTGCTGCGCCCGCTGGATCTGCTGCAGCCCTACCGCCTGGAGATGGGCACCCGGCTGGAAAACGCCAAGGGCAGCAACCTCTATCAGTTCTGGGGAACCCAGATTGCCGACTACCTGAACGAACGCAGTGCTGCGCAAGCCGAGCACGGCGACGCCCAGGCCGAGCGCATTGTCGTCAACCTGGCGTCTCAGGAATACTTCAAGGCAGTGGATCTCAAGGCGCTCAAGGCCCCCGTGGTCGAATGCGTTTTCGAGGACTTCAAGGGCGGCAAGTACAAGATCATCAGTTTCCATGCCAAGCGCGCACGCGGACTGATGGTGCGCTGGGCCGTACAGCACAAGGCCAGGAAGGTGGCCGACCTGCGCAAGTTCGACCTGGAAGGCTATGCGCTGGCCGAGCAGGCCAGCACGCCCGGCAAGCTGGTGTTCCGCCGCAAGCTGCAAGACTGACGCTGCGCATTGAAATCGGCATCAGTGCACACTAGCATTGTCGACATGAGCACCTCCACCCAAGACGAGTTCGTCACACCTCCCGGCCTGACACCCGAGCTGATGCAATGGGTGCGCGCGCAAAGCGCCTCCGGCGTATCGCTGCCATCGCTGCTGCAGTCCATGCGCAAGGCTGGCTGGGCCGAGCATCTGGCGCGCCGCGCGCTGGCTCTGCCCGAAGAGGGTGAACTGCCCCTGCCTTTCGCAGCAGCCCGGCCCGAAACCGAAGTGGCAGTGCAGGTCCATGAGTCAGGGGTTCCCGAGCCTGATCTGCTGACCGATCCCTGCTGCGTCCATGCCGGCGATCGCGATGTCCATGTGCTGATGAGCGTGCGCCACCCGCGCGTGGTGGTGTTCGGCAATCTACTCTCCGACGAGGAGTGCGATGCCATCATCGCAGCTGCCCGCCCGCGCATGCGGCGCTCGCTGACCGTGGACAACCAGAGCGGCGGCGAGGCTGTCAACGATGACCGCACCAGCAATGGCATGTTCTTTCAGCGCGGCGAGAACGAGCTCATCAGCCTTGTCGAGCAGCGCATCGCACGCCTGCTGAACTGGCCGCTGGAAAACGGCGAGGGCATGCAGGTGCTGCACTACCGGCCTGGCGCCGAATACAAGCCGCATTACGATTACTTCGCACCCAACGAGCCCGGCACGCCGACCATACTCAAGCGTGGCGGCCAGCGTGTGGGAACCCTGGTCATGTATCTCAACGAGCCCGCGCGCGGCGGCGCAACCACCTTTCCCGATGTAGGGCTGCAGGTCGTTCCGCGCCGTGGCAATGCCGTATTCTTCAGCTATAACCGGCCCGACCCGGCCACCAAGACCCTGCACGGCGGCGCTCCCGTGCTGGAAGGCGAAAAATGGATTGCCACCAAGTGGCTGCGCGAACGAGAGTTCAAGTAAAAAAAACAGGCTCCAACCCTTACTTACAAAGCGCCAGCAGCTATCTTTTTTACTGCTGGCCATTTTGTTTTTGAATCATGCACACCCCTGAACAATCGCAGCTGGGCAAAAGCTCGGCCTATGTGGACCAGTACGACGCGTCCCTGCTCTTCCCCCTGCCACGCCTGTCCAAGCGCGAGGAAATCGGCGCCGCCATCAACCCACCGTTCTTTGGTGCCGATCTGTGGACTTCATTCGAAGTTTCCTGGCTCAATCTGCGCGGCAAGCCCCAGGTGGCGCTGGCGCATTTCACCATCCCCTGCGAGACGCCCAATCTGATCGAGAGCAAGTCCTTCAAGCTGTATCTGAACAGCTTCAACAACACCCGCTTTGCCGACGCCAGCGAGGTGCTGGCGCGCCTGCGCACCGATCTGTCCGAAGCCACCTGGCGCGGCAGCGAGGCCCAGGGCAGCGTGGGCGTGCGGCTGCTGCAGGCAGAGCAGTTCGATGCCCAGCAAGTGCATGAGCTGGACGGCCTGCTGCTGGACCGCCTCGATGTGGAGTGCACCCGGTACACGCCGGCTCCCGAGCTGCTGCGCGCCAACCACGACGAAGCCCCCGTCAGCGAAACCCTGGTCAGCAACCTGCTCAAGAGCAACTGCCTGGTCACCGGCCAGCCCGACTGGGGCAGCGTGCAGATTCAATACAGCGGTGCGCAGATCGAGCAGGAAGGTCTGCTGCAGTACCTGGTGAGCTTTCGCAATCACAACGAATTCCATGAGCAATGCGTGGAACGCATCTTCATGGACATCTGGACCCGCTGCAAACCCATCAAGCTGGCCGTCTACGCCCGCTACACACGCCGCGGCGGCCTGGACATCAACCCCTTCCGCACCAGCCACCCGGGTGCCCTGCCCGCCAACGTGCGTACGGCACGCCAGTAACACCAGCACCGACTCAATCAGGGGCAGCAAGCAAGGGCCGCCCCGCAGCAAAGCTGCCGTCCCCCCAGGGGGAAGCCGCAGAGTGGCTCAAGGGAATCAACTCTTCCATGGGCAGTCATCCTGTCCCAGCAAAGCCTCGGCATAACGCAGATCCTGAATGCGCAGCCACAGCCCGTTCATGCCCTGGCGCAGGGGCTCGACGGCAGCACGCTGCCAGGTCTGCGCTACCACGAGCTGACGCGCCGCTGCGGGCTCCGACTGGGGCTTGTGAACCGCGCTGGCCTCGCCCTGCAGCGCCACTTCGTCAGGCAAGGGCAGATCCTGCCAATGCAGGCCCTGGGCATCCCAGCCCTGCAGCACCGGCATGCGCGCCTTGAGTGTCAGCGTGCGTACTTCCTTTTCCACGGGGTTGAGCCAGTGCAACTGCCATTGACCCAGCTCGCCATAGCGTGTCTCCACGGGCTCCAGCAAGGCCCAGCCTTCGCCCGAGGGATGGGGACAGGCGCAAGGCCCGACACCGCAAAACGCCAGCCCGCTGCGCGTCATGATTACGCCATCCTTGCGAGGTTCATCATGCTGCCAATAGTGGTTGACGCGCTCGTTCACGCCGCCCCACCACCAGACGGTGTCTCCGCGCACATCGTCACGCCAGACATAGTCGCCGTCGGAACAGGGGTGTTGAATCTGTCTCACCTCGCGCCAGCGCGGCAGCAACTGCCAGCGCCCTTGCGCATCGGGCGCCAGTTCGCGCTCTGAGTAGAGCGGGCGCCAGTCGGGTCTTGCCAGATGGCTGGCCGATACGGACTGCAGAGGCCAGCGCCAGGATGCGGTGGAGGGTTCCCAGTCCTTGTCCGCCAAGCTGGCCGTCAGCGCCAGCACGCGCAGGCGGGCAGCCATGCCGCCCTTGACCGAAGGCACAGCGGCCAGCCGCACCACGGGCCAGGGCAGGTCCACGCTTTGCAGGCGCTCCCCGTCCCAGACCTGCAGGCTGCCGCTGCCACCGCGCATCGGTGCACGCCCATGCGGCATGAGAATCGCCCAGCGTCCCTGCACGATCACGTGTTCCAGCGCCCAGGTGCCGGGCAGATGGCGTTCGCCCCATTGCAGGTTGTAGGCCGCCGTTTCGCCCAGCTCCTCCCTGGCAGGCTTGGACAGGGTCCAGATCAAGCGCTGCCCCTTGAGCGGCTCGCTCTGCGCGCGCCACAGCGCGGGCTGCGCCGGATCACGCAGCCAGTCGAAACACAAGGGAAGCGAGGGTTTGAGGATGGGCAGGCCATCGCGCTGATGGGCAGCGCAGACATCCACCTCGCTCATGGCGCAACTGATGCTGGTGCCATCGTGCAGGCGCTCGGTCTCGGGCGTATCTAGCTGCACTTTCTGCAGCAGCAGTTCATTGAGCCAGCTCAGCGGCAAAACCGCTGGCGCTTGCGGCTCGCTCGGCGGCTCAAGATCCGGCAGGGCCAGGGCCCAGGGCTTGCGATCCTCGGGCATCAACTCCGGCCATTGCTGCCAGCCTCGCTCCATGGTCCAGACGGCCAGCCGCAGGCTGGCCTGGCTGGCATCGCCCTGGGTGGGGTAGGCATAGAGCGCAAAGGCCCGGGCATCGGCACGCCAGACCATGCTGTGGCTCTCGTCCAGCACCCAGGGCTGGGCGGCCTCACCCAGCATCAGCTGCCAGTGCGGATTCTGCAGCGGAGCCATGGGATAGCGCAGCTTGCGCAGCGAAGCCGGCCAGTGGCGCTGCAGCGCCACCGGCGGCACTGAGGTGGGCTGAGCCGGTTGTGGCAGAGTCGGCATGGGCCGGGCGACTTCGGCAGGCAGGCAGTCGGCCGGCACCCAGAGATCCACCACCTGCAGCAGGGGCTGCGGCTGCGCAGCCATATGCTCGCCCAGCCAGGCCTCGAAGCTGGCATCAGACATGATCACATGCGCATCGTCGGCAATGCCGCTTTCGTTGATGCTCTCGCCACTCCAGCGCGGCATGCGCCAGTGGATGGCATCCAGCAGCTCGCCTTCCGGCTTGCTGATCACCCAGCTGCGACGTGATTTGCGATCGACCAGATGGGCGGCCTCGCTGTCATAAAAGCCCGTGCGCAGCCAGCGCCCGTCATAGGAGGTGTGCATGTCCATCTCCCAGACATGGGGCAGGTAGACGCCGTCCGCACACAGCACATCGCCATAGATGGGACCGCCCATGCCGCGCTCGCCCTGGGGGCGAAAATTCACATCCCTGCTGGCCTCTGACGCCGTATCCGCCTGCGCCGCAAGCTCTTGATCGGAGAGTGTCTGCGCCGCAACCTCCGACGCCGTTCCGGCCTGGGCCACGGACGGCTCGGCCTCCTGCTGGGCAGTTGCAGACGACGCGGGTCTGGCGTCAGCGCGCAAACGCGATATCAGCCAGATCAGCAAACACAGGGCCAGCGCCGCAATGGCGATCAGGATCAGCACAACACTCATGGCGCAATCCTACCGAAAGCCGATGTGAAAAAGGCAGCTCCAAGGCTGCCTTTTCAGAGCAAGACCACAAAAGCCTAGAGATGGAACACGTCCACCGAACGCTCCAGCGTCTTGGCACTCTGGCGCAGCGATTGCGCAGCACTGGTCGACTGCTCCACCAGGGCCGCATTCTGCTGGGTCACGGAGTCGAGCTGGGCCACGGCCTCGTTGACCTGGGAGATCCCTATCGACTGCTCACGCGTGGCAATGCTGATCTGGTGCACCAGGGAGCCGACCTTGTCCACGGCCTGCACCATGCCGTCTATGGTCTGACCCGCGGCACGCATGCGCGCGTTGCCGTCATTGATGCCGTCGACCGTGCGGTTGATGAGCACGCTGATCTCCTTGGCCGCTTCGGCGCTGCGCTGGGCCAGTGCCCGCACCTCGCCCGCCACCACGGCAAAGCCGCGACCCTGCTCGCCGGCCCGCGCCGCTTCCACGGCCGCGTTCAGCGCCAGCAGATTGGTCTGGAAGGCAATGCTCTCGATCACGCCAATGATCTCGCTCATGCGGGTGGAGGAGCCGCGGATATGCTCCATGGCCAGTCCCACTTCGCTGATGGCCGCGCCGCTGCGGCTGGCCACCTTGCTGCTCTCGTCGCTGGCACCGGCCATGAACTGTGCCGTATCGGCCGTCTGCGACACGGTGCCCGAAATTTCCTCCATCGAGGCCGCAGTCTGCTGCAGGCTGGTGGCCTGTGACTCGGTACGCCCTGCCAGATCGAAACTGCTCTGGGCGATTTCATGGGCGGTCTGGGCAAAGCCCTGCACCTCGGTACGCACATCGCCCACCACGGCGCGCAGATTGATCTGAATCTGCTGCAGCCTCAGCATCAGCGCCCCCACGGCACCGCTGTAGCTCTGGCTGCATTCGGTGCTCAGATTACAGGCTGCCACATCGGCCGCAAAGCGGCTGGCTTCCTCCAGTCCCGCCACGCAGCGCCGTTGAAAGCGCCACAGCACGAATGCGCCGCCTGCCACCAGGCTTGCAGCACGCCAGCCCCAGGCCGCTGCACCCTGCCAACCCAGCATATCGGGCAGCATGGCGATCAAGGCCATGATGGCCAGCAGCCAGGCCATGCGCGCCACCAGGCCCACATCCTTGCGACCGTCCCACCAGCCCATCAGCCCCAGTCGGCGCACCGCGCCCGCACGCAGGCGGAAGCTGGCCTGGGCCTGCTTTTCCTCGTTGCGCATGCGCGCGTACAGCGCTTCGGCTTCGGCCACTTCCCTGGCCGAAGGTTTGGTACGCACCGACAGATAGCCGCTTGGCTTGCCGCCTTCCATGATGGGCGTGACATTGGCGCGCACCCAGTAGTGGTCGCCGTTCTTGCGGCGGTTCTTGACCAGTGCCGTCCAGGGATAGCCATGGGCAATGGTGCGCCACATATCCTTGAAGGCAGCGGCCGGCATGTCGGGGTGGCGAATCAGATTGTGCGGCTGGCCGATCAGCTCTTCGTAGCCATAGCCGCTGACGCGCACGAAGGCGGGATTGCAATGGGTGATCTCGCCCTTGGTGTTGGTGCTGGAGACCAGCAGCTCGTCACCTGGAAAGTCGTAGTTTTGTTGAGATACCGGCAGGTTCAGGCGCATGCTTTGCACTCCTCCAATAAGCCTGTTTAGTTTTTGTTCGAGAGTGAGCGATCAGGCATCCCGTCGACAGCTGGTTAACCAGATACACAAATTCACACTTGGATCATCGCACAGTGATGATTCCCGAGCCCCCAGGCTCAGAACAGAGATGCGGTATAGGGATCCGAATGCTTGACCGAGGTCAAACCATGAGGTCTGAGCAGCAGCTCGCGAGCCGCAGGATCGCCGGCACTTGCCTGCCAGAGCTGCTCGGCAATCAGGCCCGAGACCTTGACCCCCAGCAGCCTGATGCGCTTGCCAAGCGGCACGCGCTTGAGGCATTGGCCTGCGGCCAGGCGGATGGCTGCCGCATTCTGTATCGGCAGGTTCAAAGTCTGGTCCCGCGTGGCGATCCTGAAATCGTCATAGCGCAGCTTGATGCCCACGGTGCGCCCCACATAGCCCTTGCGCTGCAGATCCTCGGCCAGACGCTCGCACAGGTCCGTGAAGATCGCACCCAGTTCGGCCTTGTCGCGCACGGCATGCAGATCGCGCTCGAAGGTGGTCTCGCGACTCATGGAAACCGGCTCGCTCTCGGTTACCACGGCGCGTTCGTCCCGCCCCCAGGCAGACTCGTGCAGCCAATGGCCATAGCTTTTGCCAAACCAGTGCAGCAGCTGCGGCAGGCTTTGCGCGGCCAGGTGACCAATGGTTTCTATGCCCAGGCTCTTGAGCTTGGCATCGGCCTTGGGCCCTATGCCGTTGACCTTGCGGCAGGCCAGCGGCCAGATCCGGCTTTGCAGATCTTCGGGCTGGACGATGGAGATACCGTTGGGCTTGTTGAACTCGCTGGCCATCTTGGCCAGCAGCTTGTTGGGAGCCACACCGACCGAGCAGGTCAGGCCCGTGGCATCGAAGATGGATTTCTGGATCAGCCGGGCCAGCACGCGTCCGCCTTCGCGCTGGCCGCCGGGCACGTCGGTGAAGTCGATGTAGACCTCGTCCACGCCGCGGTTCTCCATCAGCGGAGCAATCGACACGATGATCTCTTTGAAGGCCTGGGAAAAGCGCCTGTACTCGGCAAAGTCCACGGGCAGAAGAATCGCCTGCGGGCACAGCCTGGCGGCCTTCATCATGCCCATGGCCGAGCCCACGCCGAACTGCCGTGCCGGATAGGTGGCCGTGGTGATCACGCCGCGCCCCGTGTAATCGCGCAGCAGCGGAAAGTCCGCCACCGGGATCTCGGACAGCGGCCGCCCCGCATGCCGCGCCAGTAGCTCTTCGTCAAAGCTGCGCCTCCCACCACCGATCACCACCGGCAGCCCCTTGAGCTGCGGGTAGCGCAGCAGCTCCACGGAGGCGTAGAACGCATCCATGTCCAGATGCGCGATGCGCCTGGGTCTGGGCTCGGGGCTGGTGGGAAGATCGCTCACAGCACCGATTTTGCCTGGGCTGGCCAGAGACGGCAGTCATGCGTCAAACAGGCACACAGACACCGGGAAACGGCAAGCAGCGCCAGCCCCCGGACCTGCTGCCATCCCCTCCCGAACAGAGAAGGGGAAGGCTCAAACAGCCTCAGGACGAAACCTTGCCCTGCTTGATGTCTTCGAGCTCGTCAAAGCGCATATCGGCATAGCTGACCCAGGTCTTGCGCTTGACCAGCCAGTAACCCAGCCAGAACAGCAGGAACAGCGGAATGCCCAGATAGGTCGACACCACGCCGCCCCAATCGATGCGATCTTCCAGGAAGGCCTGATAGTTCTGGCCCAGCGTCACCACCAGACACAGCACGAAGGCAAAGATGGGGCCGAAGGGGAAGGCGCCGGCCTTGTAGGGCAGCAGACCCACATCGTGACCATGCATGACATAGCCGCGACGGAAACGGTAGTGGCTGACGGCAATGCCCAGCCAGACGATGAACTCCGTCATGCCGGCCAGATTCAGCAGCCAGATATAGACGGCCTGCGGGCTGTAGAGCGAGGAAAAGAGGCACAGGCTGGCGACCAGCGTGCTGCCGATCAAGGCCACCAGCGGCACGCCGTTCTGGGTCAGCCGGGAGAAGATGCGCGGTGCATTGCCCTCGGTCGCCATGTTGTAGAGCATGCGCGTGGCTGCATACATGCCGGAGTTACCGGCCGACAGCACCGAGGTCAGGATCACCGCATTCATCACCGTGGCCGCCGACAGCAGGCCCGCGTGCTGGAACACCAGCGTGAACGGGCTCACGGCGATATCGGCCACATCGGTGCGCAGCAGCTGCGGATCGGTATAGGGAATCAGAAAGCCGATGACGACAATCGCCAGCACATAGAACAGCAGGATGCGCCAGAACACCTGGCGAATCGCACGCGGCACGTTCTCGCGCGGATTCTCGGATTCGCCCGCCGCCACGCCCACCAGCTCCGTGCCCTGGAAGGAATAGGCCACGATCATGGCCACGCCCACAAAGGTCGCGAAATTGCCGACGAATGGCGCATCGCCCGTGGTCCAGTTCTCGAAGCCCGGTACATGGCCGTTGCTGATGATGCCGAACAGAATCAGCACGCCGGTGATCAGAAAGGCCACCACGGCCAGCACCTTGATCAGCGCGAACCAGTACTCGGCCTCGGCAAAACCGCGCGCGGAAAACGCGTTCAGCCCCACCATCAGTAACAGGAACAGGCCGCTCCAGAGGATGCCCGGCACATCGGGAAACCAGTAGGCCATGACCAGTTGCGAGGCCACCAGATCCACCGCCACCACCACGGCCCAGCTGAACCAGAAGTTCCAGCCCAGCGCAAAGCCGAAGCCGCGATCCACATAGCGCGAGGCATAGGTCGAGAAGGAACCGGCCACCGGCATGAAGGCAGCCAGCTCGCCCAGGCTGGTCATGATGTAGTACACCATGATGCCGATGAGCAGATAGGTGAGCACGGCACCGCCGGGGCCGATCTGAGCGATGGCCGAGCCGGAGGCCACGAACAGGCCCGTTCCGATGGCGCCGCCAATGGCGATCATGCTCAGGTGGCGCTGCTTGAGCACCCGGTGCAAGCGGGGCTGGTTATCGTCACCATCACCAGTCGGCGCGAGCTGCTGGCTTGAGTTGGGTTGGGACATAAATGTCTTGTTGTAATGGTTTGCGCCCATCCGGACAAAACACCCAACCATCCCGCAGGCGCTGCGACAGGCAACGCAAAAAGGCGACCATGACGGTCGCGGGCAACAAGGACAAAGGAACGAAGCCATGACAGCAGAACGCCATGGCGGATAGGCCAGTTGCATCCTGAATCGGCAGCCACCCCAGTCGGGTGCTTCAATGGCAAAGCGGTGATATCGCCGGGCCCATTGACAGGCAAAGACGATATTTTGCCCAAATCCACCGCCGACCATGACCCGCCATGCCAATGCAGGGGCTGACTCTGGGGCTGCTCGGCGGCACTTGACAGCGTCTATCGCTATGAATTTAGAAGCACACTGCGCTTTAATAAATTCATTTTCATAGACAAATAATCAATATTCCCTTGAAGGATAAGCGGCAGGCGCTATCAAATAGCATGGACCCGACATGAGCAGCCATGGCTGAGCCTTGGCGCAGAAGTCTAGAAAACCCGTATATCCAGGCGCCGCCATTCTTCCTACATTTGCCCACAGGCTCTCAGCCCGGTGATGCCGAGAGAGACTGCAGCGCAAACTTGGCGCATGCAGCGCCGAAGGAGCAACCGCCCCGGAAACTCTCAGGCCAAAGGATCGGCATCGCTTTCACACACTCTGAAGAATGTCCGGACGTCATCGTCCGCCGGGCATACCGAAGGAGCAAGCGAGCAGCGCCGCAAGGCCCTGCCTCGTGAATCTCTCAGGTCCAGAACAGAGGGGGCGTTCGCTGCGCATGTTGCGCACGGGCTCCACCCTTGACGTTTCTGGAATCTGAATCATGAAGACAATCGCCGTCATCGGCGGTGGCATCACGGGCGTGACCACCGCCTACGCCCTCGCACGCCGCGGATTTTCCGTCACCCTGTTCGAGAAGCAGCGCTATGCCGCCATGGAAACCTCGTTCGCCAATGGCGGCCAGCTCTCGGCCTCGAACGCCGAGGTCTGGACCCATTGGTCCACCATCGTCAAGGGCCTCAAGTGGATGTTCAAGAGCGATGCTCCGCTGCTGCTCAACCCCAGGCCCAGCTGGCACAAGATTTCCTGGTTCTGCCAGTTTCTCGCTGCCATCCCCCATTACGAGAAAAACACCGTGGAGACCGCCAGGCTGGCGATTGCGGCACGTGAGCACCTGTTTGACTGGGCGGCCAGCGAAGGCATTGACTTCGATCTGAAGCAAAAAGGCATCTTGCATATCTACCGCGACCGAGCAGGCTTTGAACATGCGGGCAAGGTTTCCCAGTTGCTGGCCAAAGGCGGTCTGGAGCGCCGCGCCGTGACACCTCAGGAGATGCGCTCCATAGAGCCGACCCTGTCCGGAACCTTCTACGGCGGCTACTTCACCGAGAGCGACTCCACGGGCGACATCCACAAGTTCACCAGCGGCCTTGCCGCCGCCTGCGAGCGACTGGGCGTGCAATGCCGCTACGGCCAGGAAATCGTGTCGGTGAACAGCAATGGCAAGCAGGCCAGCGTGACCGTGCGCCAGGGCCTGGAAACCGAGACCTCGACTTTCGACGCCATGGTGGTCTGCGCAGGCACGGCCAGCCGCGCCCTGGCCGCCCAGCTCGGCGACAGCGTCAACATCTATCCGGTCAAGGGCTATTCCATCACGGTGAATCTGCCGGACGAAGCCAGCCGCGCCGCAGCCCCCGTGGTGAGTCTGCTGGACGACGAGACCAAGCTGGTCACCAGCCGCCTCGGCGACGATCGCTTCCGAGTTGCCGGTACGGCGGAGTTCAACGGCTTCAACAAGGACATCCGCGCCGACCGCATCCGCCCGCTCATCGAATGGGTTCAGCAGTGCTTCCCCGGTGTCAGCACGCGCAGCGTCGTGCCCTGGGCTGGCCTGCGCCCCATGATGCCGGACATGCTGCCGCGCGTGGGCCCCGACAACAAGCCCTGCGTGTTCTACAACACCGGCCACGGCCATCTGGGCTGGACCTTGTCGGCCGTCACCGCCGACATGGTCGGCGACCTCGTGCTGCAGTCCATGGGCAGCGCCAGCAGACAGCCCCGACCGGCCACGCTGAGCACCGCCAGCGCCTGACCACGACCTGAAAACCTCATCAACAAGCCAGACACGGCAGCCGCAGCGCTCCGTGAGGGGCAGCTGTTGCCGTGTGAATGGCAAAACGGAGACATACAACATGAGTCGAAATCATCCAAGCGCAGCCGGGGAGTCGCTGCAGCAGACAGGGGAGCTGGAGCGCGGCCTCAAGGACCGGCACATCCAGCTGATCGCCCTGGGCGGTGCCATTGGCGTGGGCCTGTTCCTGGGCTCGGCCAAGGCGATCCACAAGGCCGGGCCACTGCTGCTGGTCAGCTACGCCATCGCGGGGCTGGCCATCTTCTTCATCATGCGGGCACTGGGCGAGTTGCTGGTGCACCGCCCGGTGGCCGGCTCTTTTGCCACCTATGCCGAAACCTATGTCAGCCCCTGGGCCGGATTCGTCACTGGCTGGACCTACTGGTTCACCTGGGTGGTGACGGGCATGGCCGAGCTCACGGCCATAGGCATCTACACCCATTACTGGTTTCCGGCCATTCCGCAATGGGTTCCGGCGCTCGCCACCCTGGCCGTGCTGCTGGGCGTGAATCTGATTGCGGTCAAGGTCTTCGGCGAGCTGGAATTCTGGTTCGCGCTGATCAAGGTCGTGACCATTGTTGCCACGCTGGTGCTGGGTGTGGCCATCATCACCACGGGCTGGGGACCGCTGGGCCAGACGGCAAGCTTCGCCAATCTCTGGTCGCACGGCGGCTTTGCGCCCGTGGGCATGGTGGGCGTGGTCTTCACCTTGCAGATAGCCTGCTTTGCCTATACCGGCGTGGAATTGATAGGCGTGACGGCGGGCGAGGCCGAGTCGCCCGAGAAAGTGCTGCCTCGCGCCACCAACAGCATCGTCTACCGCATTCTGATCTTCTATATCGGTGCCCTGATCGTCATCATGTCGCTGGTGCCCTGGAACGAGCTCAGCCCCGACATGAGCCCCTTCGTCCATGTCTTCGACAAGCTGGGCATTCCCGCCGCTGCCGGCATCATCAACTTCGTGGTCATCACCGCCGCAGCCTCTTCGTGCAACAGCGGCATCTTCAGCACGGGCCGCATGCTCTATACGCTGGCGCAATTCAAACAGGCGCCCGCCAGGCTGGGCCGGATCAATTCACGCCATGTGCCGGCCGCCGGCATTGTGATCTCTGCAGCCTTCATGCTGGTCGGCGTGGTGCTGAACTATCTGGTGCCCGAGGAAGCCTTCATCTACGTGACCAGCATTGCCACCATAGGCGCCGTCTGGACCTGGGGCATCATCGTCTTCTCCCATCTGCGCTATCGCCGCGCCGTCAGCCTGGGTCATGCCGCAGCCGTGGCCTACCGCATGCCCGGCGCGCCGTTCACCAACTGGTTTGTGCTGGCCTTTCTGGCCGTGGTGCTGGTCTGCCTGTCGCTGGATGCCAGCACCCGCGTGGCGCTCTATATCGCGCCCCTGTGGTTTGCGCTGCTGACGATCGGCTACCGGCTCTACGCGGTCAAGCCCGAGCAGCGCCAACGCCTGGCGCAAGCGCAACAGCAAGCCGCCTGAGGCGCAGCACAGCCGCGCTGTCGATGCCCTGGCTGCAGCTGAGACAGCGACAGCCGCGGCAGCACGCTATTGATTCAGAAGCTTCTTGCGCTTTTTCATAGTTCATTTCAAAGACTTTTAGCTTTGAAAACGAGCACTGACAAGCGCTGGAAGCTCTTGAAATCAGAGCTGCAGACAGATCAGCACCAGGCCCAGCATCATCAGCGCCATGCCCAGCTTTTCGGTCAGCGACAGCTTCTCGCTGAACACCTTGCGCGAGACGATATAGCTGAACACCACCTCCACCATGCCCAGGGTGCGCACGGCAGCGGCCCCCTGCATGGCATAGGCGGTGAACCAGGCCAGCGAGGCCGCAGCGCCCATGCTGCCGGCCAGCAGCGAGATGCGCCAGGCCTTGAAGATGGGACGCAGGCCCTGCTCATGGGTTCTGACAATCCAGGCGCTCATGACGACGGACTGCATGGTCTGCGCGATCAGCACGCCCCAGGCCCCCGACAGCCAGGGCGAGCTCACGCCCAGTGTTGCGATCTCGACCGCGCCGCCGCGAAAGCCCACCGTGGCCAGCGCAAAACAGGCGCCGCAGATCAGCCCGTAGACCGAAGATTTGCTGGTCCAAGCCGAGAGCGTGAACAGCTGCCCGCGCGGCGGCAGCGACAGCATCAGCACGCCCACGGTGGCAAGCACCATGGCCAGCAGCGCCAGCCGGGTCGGCAGCTCGTGCAGAAACATGGCGGCAAACAAGGCCACCTGCAGCACCTCGGTCTTGGACAGCGTGACCGCCACGGCAAAATTGCGCTCCTTCATGGCCATGAGCAAGGCAGCCGTGGCCGCAACCTGAAAGAAGGCACCAAGCGCGATCCAGCCCAGATACGCGGCACTGAACTTCGGCAGCACCAGGGACGGATCGCCCAGACTGTACAGCGCCAGCAGATAGATGGCAGCAAACGGCAGGCCATAGAGAAAGCGCACCAGCGTGGCTGGCAAGGTGCCGACCTGCACCGTCAGCGAGCGCTGGGCCGTGTTGCGCACCGTCTGCGCCGCCGCCGCAAACAGCACCACCCCCACCCACAAATATTCCATTCCTATGCCCGGCATGAGATGCTTTCTTTTCTGTTAGCGCGCCAGCATAGCGCCGGCTGCCGGACGGTGCTGACGCGATTCGTGCAGTCCACCCGCTCAAGCCAAGGCGACGTGAAGCGCGAACGGCTTCCGTTCTGATGACGAAGCCTCCACCCCGGCAAAATAACCTCAAATCCAGACCATTGCTGCGTCTTTAGCTACAATTTCAGTTGGGTGCCCGCCGCACGAGGTGGCGATGGCAGGTGAATGTTCATGCGCAGGTCGGGCCGCCAGCGCGCCAGTCGTTTGCAGTGCAGACGGCACCAGCAGGCATTGCCTCAGATGCCGCACGCCTTCAGCGTACGACTTCAGACACCTACCGACACATGGACCCACAAACACTTGTGCAGGCCCCTGCGCCTTTTGCATCCCAAAATTCACCCCGTGTTCCCGCGCTGCAATCCGCGACCGAGCGCGTGCAGGCACAAATCTCGCACCTGCTGCATATCGAATCCTTTGCCGGCATGGTGCTCATGCTGGCCGCTGCGGCAGCCCTGATCTGGGCCAACTCCGCTGCGGCGCCAAGCTACTTTGCACTGTGGCATGCCCCCGTCGCGCTGACGCTTGGCCCGTGGAGCTTCAGCACCGATCTGCATTTCATCGTCAACGATGTGCTGATGACGGTGTTCTTTCTGGTCGTGGGCATGGAGATCCGGCGCGAGCTGCACAACGGCGCGCTGGCCAGCCTGCGCCAGGCCAGTCTGCCGCTGATCGCTGCCATCGGCGGCGTGGCCGTGCCCGCACTCATCTACGTGGCCCTGGCGGGCAACGACAGGACGCTGCTCAACGGCTGGGCAATTCCGACGGCGACCGACATCGCGTTTGCCGTGGGCGTGCTGGCCCTGCTGGGCCGCAATATCCCGGGTGCACTGCGTATTTTCCTGTTGGCCCTTGCCATCATCGACGACATCGTGGCCGTTCTCATCATTGCCTTCTTCTACTCGGGCGGCCTGCAGGCCATGGGCTTTGTGGTTGCCGCAGCCGGCGTGCTGCTGGTGCTGCTGTTCAACCGCATGGGCATTGCCGCCGCGCCCCTGTATGTGCTGCCCGGAGCCATTCTCTGGTTCGGCCTGCTCAAGACCGGCGCTCATCCCACTCTGGCAGGTGTGGTGCTGGGTCTGATGACGCCTGTGTTTGTACGTCCCGCCTCCATGCCGCTGCTGATCACGGCACAGACGGCCATGCGCAAGGCCGGCGAGCAGATGCTGAGCGGCCGCCCCGATCCGCAGCACCTGCTGCAGGAGTTGCGCATTGCCCAGCTCGCACAGCGCGACCTGCTGCCGCCTGCTCTGCGCCTGCCCATGATTCTTCATCCATGGGTGGCTTTTTGCATCATGCCCATCTTTGCGCTGGCCAATGCCGGCGTGCAGTTCTCGGACATAGACCTGAGCGCTGCCGCACCGCAGACCACGGCCATGGCCGTGCTGGTGGCCCTGGTGCTGGGCAAGCCCCTGGGGGTCTTCATCTGCACCTGGCTGGCCGTCAAGAGCGGGCTGTGCAGCCTGCCCGAGGGCCTGAACTGGCGCGGCGTGCTGCTGGTGGGCCTGCTGGCCGGCATAGGCTTTACCATGTCCATCTTTGTCGGCGGTCTGGCCTTTGCGGATGCTTCCCTGCTGGGCGCGGCCAAGCTGGGCATTCTGGCCGGCTCGGCCATGGCAGCCTTGCTGGGACTGGGCTATGGCTTTGCCATGCGCAAGCGTTTCGAGCAGCCCTGAACGCCACGACACACCGCCGGAAAATCAAAAAGGTCAGCCCTGCAAAGGACTGACCTTTTTTCATGCCGCAGAACAATCAGCTCTGCTCGAAAGGTTTCGGGTAAGTGCCGGGCAACAGAATTTCTTTGCCAACCTGGTTGATATTGGTGTGCCCGCAGAAGGCCATGGTGGTGTCGAGCTCCTTGTGGATGATCTGCAGTGCCTTGCTCACGCCGGCCTGGCCATAAGCCCCCAGGCCATAGAGGAAGCTGCGACCTATCATCGTGCCTTGCGCACCCAGTGCGCGGGCCTTGAGCACGTCCTGACCGCTGCGAATGCCGCCATCCATCCAGACTTCGATGTCCTTGCCCGCAGCCTCTGCAATCGATGGCAAGGCTGCAATCGAAGAAGGCGCACCGTCAAGCTGACGACCGCCATGGTTGCTGACCACCAGCGCGTCAGCACCGCTTTGTGCCGCCAGGCGCGCATCTTCAGCATCCATCACGCCCTTGAGAATGATCTTGCCGCCCCAGAGCTTCTTGATCCATTCCACATCGCTCCAGTTCAGTGACGGATCGAACTGATCTGCCGTCCAGGACGACAGCGAGGACACATCGCCCACACCATCCACATGGCCAACGATATTGCCGAAGCTGCGGCGCTTGGTACCCAGCATTCCAAGGCACCAGTGCGGCTTGGTCGCGAGATTGATGAGGTTTGCCAGCGTGGGCTTGGGCGGGGTGGACAGGCCGTTCTTGATGTCCTTGTGGCGCTGACCCAGGATCTGCAGGTCCAGCGTCACCACCAGCGCCGAGCAGTTGGCTGCCTTGGCGCGATTGATCAGGCGCTCCATGAAGGCCTTGTCGCGCATCACATAGAGCTGGAACCAGAACGGATGGCGATCGGTGTGCTCGGCTATGTCCTCCAGCGAGCAGATGCTCATGGTGGACAGCGTGAACGGCACGCCAAAGACCTTGGCGGCCTTGGCTCCAAGAATCTCGCCATCGGCATGCTGCATGCCGGTCAGGCCCGTGGGCGCAATCGCCACCGGCATGGCGACCTCCTCGCCGATCATGGTGGTGCGCGTGCTGCGCCCTTCCATGTTCACGGCCACACGCTGACGCAGCTTGATTGACTGGAACTCGTCTTCGTTGGCCCGATACGTGCCCTGGGTGTAAGAGCCCGAATCGGCGTAGTCATAGAACATGCGCGGCACACGACGCTTGGCCACCACACGCAGGTCTTCGATACAGGTGATTTTGGAAAGATCGCTCACGACTTCTAGCCTTGTAATTGGAGTTGAACCCGATGGTAGCCCTCATCGCCGTCATCGGCAGTTCACTATGGTTTGAAGTGATTTATGCCGGTTTTGAAATTTTCTTCAGCGAGGGAAAATCAAGGGCTAATGCTAGGTATGCAAGCCTATTCGCACAGCCACCATCCTTGTCACCACAACAAACAGGAGACAACAGAGATGGTTTGGCAACAGGTCTATGACCCTCTATCGAATATGTGGCTATCCACATTGCTGGCGGCCATTCCGGTCGTGGTGATGCTGGTGGGCCTTGGTTTTCTGCACATGAAGGCCCACCTGGCCGCAGGAGCAGGCCTGATTGCAGCGCTGCTGATTGCAGTCTTTGTCTACAACATGCCCGGCGAAATGGCGGGGCGCGCAGCCTTGTTCGGCGGCTTCACCGGCCTGCTGCCCATTGGCTGGATTGTGCTGAACATCATCTTCCTGCATCAGCTGACCGAGCAGAACGGCAGCTTCAAGGTGCTGCAGGATTCACTTTCCGGGATCACCGAAGACCGCCGCATCCAGTTGCTGCTGATTGCCTTTTCCTTCGGTGCCTTTTTCGAGGGCGCTGCCGGCTTCGGGACACCCGTGGCCGTGACGGCAGCCATCCTGATCGGCCTGGGCTTTTCTCCACTGGCGGCATCCGGTCTGTCGCTGATCGCCAATACCGCACCCGTGGCCTTTGGCGCCCTGGGCACGCCCGTCATCACGCTGGCCAAGGTCCATGGCTACGATCTGATGGAAGTGACCGCCATGATCGGCCGCCAACTGCCTTTCTTCTCGGTGCTGGTGCCGTTCTGGCTGATCTGGGCCTTTGCCGGTCGCAAGGGCATGATGGAGATCTGGCCCGCGATTCTGGTCACCGGCCTGTCGTTTGCCATTCCCCAGTATCTGGTCTCCAACTTCATCGGCCCCGAACTCGTGGACATCATCGCGGCCATTGTTTCCATGGCCAGCCTGATCCTGTTCCTGCGCGTCTGGCAGCCCAAGAAGATCTGGACCTCGGCCTCGCTGCGCGGCAAGGATATCAGCGCCTCCGAAGTCAAGCCGCCACAGCCCGTGGCCAAGCACAGCAAGAGCGCGCTGATCGCCGCCTGGACACCCTGGATCATTCTCTCGGTGTTTGTCTTCATCTGGGGCCTGCCGCCGGTCAAGGCCTGGCTCAACAGCCTGTTTGCCCCCGCCTTCCCCATGACGGGCCTGCACAATCTGATCGAGAAAATGCCGCCCGTGGTGCCCCAGCCGACCAAGGAGGGTGCGGTCTACACGCTGAACCTGCTGTCGGCCACCGGAACAGCCATCCTGTTCTCGGCCATCGTCAGTGCCTTCGTCATGAAGTACAACCCGGTGACCATAGTGCGCACCTTCTTCAAGACCACCTGGCTGGTACGCTACTCGCTGCTGACCATCGTGCTGATGCTGGCCCTGGGCACGCTGACACGCTACTCGGGCACCGACACCACCCTGGGCCTGGCCTTTGCCAACACAGGTGTGCTCTACCCCTTCTTCGGCACGCTGATGGGCTGGCTGGGCGTGGCGCTCACAGGCTCGGACACGGCGTCCAACGTGCTGTTCGGCGGCATGCAGAAGGTCGCCGCCGACCAACTGGGCCTGTCCCCCAACCTCATGGGCGCCGCCAACAGCTCGGGCGGCGTGATGGGCAAGATGATCGATGCGCAATCCATCGTCGTGGCTTCGACCGCCACACGCTGGTTCAACCGCGAAGGCGACATCCTGCGCTACGTATTCTTCCACTCCATCGCCCTGGCCTGCCTGATGGGTCTGTTCGTCACCATGCAGGCCTATGTCTGGCCGTTCAAGCTGATGGTGAACTGAGCCCCCGAGCCGCTTTGCGGCTTGCCCTGACGGGACACCTCAAAGAGCCACACTGGCCCTTGCTCGGTATCTCTGGCCTGGGCCGCGGCGGCTTTCCGCCGCGCATGTCCCTTTTCTCAACCCACCAGATGGGCATTCCAGCAGCCGCAGCGCCTTCGGGCCTGCGGCTTTTTTGCGCCGTTTGCATGGGCTCAATGGAATGCCAATTCTAAAATTGGTACTACCAATCAATTATTTAAAACAAGGGAAAACCACTAATTCATGAGCAAAACCTCATTTCTATAATCCTCTTTACCCGAAATCGCCACATATTGGTCATACCAATTTAACAAACGAAGCCGAACAAAACTGCGTGACAGCGTCCGGCACAGGGTGACACGGTTGTTTAAAGAATTGACGGGGAAGCTTCTGGACGCTCAGGAGGGTTGCCCTCCCCGCATAAATCCAGGAGATCAAGGCAATGCAAGAAATCTGGTCGCAGAACTACGACCCCGCAGGCAATGTGTGGGTGTCGGCGCTGGTGGCGCTGATCCCCATCATTTTTTTCTTTCTCGCGCTGACCAAACTGCGCCTCAAGGGCTATGTGGCGGGCACCATCACGGTGGCGCTGTCCCTGGCCGTGGCGCTGCTCTTCTATCGCATGCCCGTGGCCAATGCGCTGGCAGCAGGCGTCTACGGCTTCTTCTATGGCCTGTGGCCGATTGCCTGGATCATTGTCGCGGCGGTGTTTCTCTACAAGGTCTCGGTCAAGACCGGACAGTTCGACATCATCCGCTCGTCGATTCTCTCGGTCACAGAAGACCAGCGCCTGCAGCTGATCCTGGTGGGCTTTTGCTTCGGTGCCTTCCTTGAGGGAGCCGCCGGCTTCGGCGCCCCCGTGGCCATCACGGCAGCACTGCTGGTGGGCCTGGGTTTCAGGCCTCTGTATGCAGCCGGCCTGTGCCTGATCGGCAATACCGCCCCCGTGGCCTTCGGCGCCATGGGCATTCCCGTCATCGTGGCCGGTCAGGTCTCGGGGGTCGATGTCATGGCCATCAGCCAGATGGCCGGCCGCCAGCTGCCGTTCATGACCATCATCGTGCTGTTCTGGCTCATGGCCATCATGGACGGCTGGCGCGGCGTGAAGGAAACCTGGCCTGCGGTGCTGGTCGGCGGCGGCAGCTTTGCACTCGGACAGTTTCTGACGGCCAACTACATCGGCCCCGAACTGCCGGACATCACCTCGGCCATCTTCGCCCTGGTGACACTGACCACTTTCCTCAAGTTCTGGCAGCCCAAGCGCATCTTCCGCTTCGACACCGAGCCGGGCGCAGCAAAGATCCAGACGACAGCCCCTGCCAAACTGACGACCGGCATGGTGATCAAGGCCTGGTCGCCCTTCATCATCCTCACGGCCATGGTGACCATCTGGAGCCTCAAGCCCTTCAAGGCGCTGTTCGCCTCGGGCGGTGCACTGTCCGGCACGGTCTTCAGCATTCCCGTGCCCATGCTGCACAATCTGGTGCAGAAAATGGCTCCCGTCGTCGCCGCGCCCACGCCCTATGGCGCGGTCTATTCCTTCAACTGGCTGTCGGCCACTGGAACCGCGATCCTGATCGCCGCCGTGCTCGCCATTCTTTTGCTGCGCCTCAAGCCAGCCGTGGCAGTCCAGACCCTGGGCGAGACCTTCAAGGAACTGGCCCTGCCCATCTACTCCATCGGCATGGTGCTGGCCTTTGCCTTCATCGCCAACTACTCCGGCCTGTCCACCACGCTGGCCATGGCGCTGGCCCATACGGGCAAGGCCTTTGCGTTCTTCTCGCCCTTCCTGGGCTGGGTCGGCGTATTCCTCACAGGCTCGGACACCTCGGCCAATGCGCTGTTCGGCGCCCTGCAGGCCACGACGGCCGCCCAGCTGGGGCTGCCCGAGGTTCTGGCCGTGACGGCCAACACCACCGGCGGTGTGACCGGCAAGATGATCTCGCCCCAGTCCATCGCCATTGCCTGCGCGGCCGTGGGCCTGGCCGGCAAGGAATCGGACCTGTTCCGCTTCACCGTCAAGCACAGTCTGGCCTTCCTGGTGCTGATCGGCATCATCTGCACGCTGCAGGCTTATGTGTTTCCGTGGATGATTCCCACCACCTGAAACTCCTGCCCGACCCCATGCCCGCCATCCGCCTGTCCGACCGCGTTGCCCAGCAGTTGCTGGAGCTGATCCAGAGCACCCAGCTCCAGAGCGGCGCCAAGCTGCCGACCGAGCGGGCGCTGGCCGAGCAGCTGGGGGTCTCGCGCACGGCGCTGCGCGAGGCCATACAGAAGCTGGCCAGCCGCGGCGTGCTCGAAAGCCGCGTGGGCGCCGGCACTTTTGTCGGCTCGCGCGTTCCGCTGTGGCACGAGCAGGCCGTCGCACCGCTGGAGTCCTTGTTGCGCGACGACCCCCAGTATCGCTACGACGTGCTGGAAGCACGCCAGGCGCTGGAGCTCAGCACC
This sequence comes from Comamonas sp. wu1-DMT, assembly GCF_040187805.1. NCBI lineage: Bacteria > Pseudomonadati > Pseudomonadota > Betaproteobacteria > Burkholderiales > Comamonadaceae > Comamonas > Comamonas sp. wu1-DMT. Next base: position 119,159 of record NZ_JBANEM010000004.1, on the reverse strand, counting down.
GCCTGGTATGCGGCCCAGCGTGCCACCGACAAGGACAGGGACCGCATCCGCCGCTGCTTTGACGACATGCTGCGCCACCAGCAGGCGCGCGATGCCGCCAGCGCGGCCCGCTCCGACGCACAGTTCCATCTGGCAATTGCCGAGGCTTCGCACAACGCCGTGCTGGTGCAGCTCATGGGCAGCCTCTTCGAGCTGGTGCTGGGTACCGTGGCCCAGAACCGGCGCCTGATGTTCGTGCATGATGATCTTTCGACGCTGGAGCATCTGACTGCGCAGCACCACAACCTCATGCAGGCCATTGTCGACGGCGAGCCGGAGCAGGCCAGAAGCGCCATCGGCCAGCACCTGGCCTATGTTCACGAAAAGCTGTCCGAGTCGGATGCCGAAACGGCCCGACGCAAGCGGCTGGATCGTTTCTCCTCTTCCTCCGCCATTTTTTCATGATCATTTCCTCCACCACCGACTACCGCGCGGCTGCGCAAAAGCGCCTGCCGCCCTTTCTGTTCCACTACCTCGACGGCGGTGCCTATGCCGAGAAGACGCTGGCCCGCAATGTCGATGACCTGGCCGACGTGGCCCTGCGCCAGCGCGTGCTGAAGGACATGAGCCAGCTGGACACCAGCATCGAGCTGTTCGGCGAGAAGTTCTCGATTCCCGTGGCGCTGGCTCCCGTGGGGCTGACCGGAATGTTCGCCCGCCGCGGCGAAGTGCAGGCCGCCATGGCCGCTGATAAAAAGGGCATCCCCTTCACCATGTCCAGCGTCTCGGTCTGCCCCATCGAGGAAGTCGCGCCCAGGCTGGGCCGGCCGATGTGGTTCCAGCTCTATGTGCTCAAGGACCGGGGCTTCATGAAGAACGCGCTGGAGCGCGCCCAGGCTGCCGGCGTCTCCACCCTGGTCTTCACCGTGGACATGCCCGTGCCTGGCGCCCGCTACCGCGATGCGCATTCGGGCATGAGCGGCCCCAACGCCGCCATGCGCCGCTACCTGCAGGCCGTGACCCATCCGCACTGGGCCGTGGACGTGGGCCTGATGGGGCGCCCGCACACGCTGGGCAATATCTCCACCTACAAGGGTCAGAACGTCTCGCTCGAAGACTATATGGGCTATCTGGGCGCGAACTTCGATCCCTCGATCTCGTGGTCGGACCTGGAGTGGATCCGTGACTTCTGGAAGGGTCCCATGCTCATCAAGGGCATTCTCGATCCCGAGGACGCCAGGGATGCCGTGCGCTTCGGGGCCGACGGCATCATCGTCTCCAACCACGGCGGGCGCCAGCTCGACGGCGTGCTCTCCTCGGCACGCGCCCTGCCGGCCATTGCCGATGCCGTCAAGGGCCAGATCAAGATCCTGGCCGACTCGGGCGTGCGCAACGGCCTGGACATCGTGCGCCTGCTGGCCCTGGGCGCAGACTGCACCATGATAGGCCGCGCCTTCGTCTACGCGCTGGCCGCGGAAGGCGAAGCCGGCGTCACCAACCTGCTGAACCTGCTCGAAAAGGAAATGCGGGTGGCCATGACGTTGACCAGCGTCAAGAAGGTCTCGGAGATCACTGGCGATCTGCTGGTGCGCTGAGCGCCTCTGAGAGACGGCGCTGCTGCCTCCCGATGGCTTGGCTTGAGGACAGTCATGTCCGGCGGTAATGCCCCGTCTGCAAACCGCTGACCCCAACCAGCGGTTTTTTCATGTCTATCTTTTTTTCTTGATGTCCTCGGGGCCCGCAACCAGTGCGCCGGCACCGCGCACTTCCAGCGCAATGCTGTCCAGCACCTTGCCGGAGGCATCAAGCAGCTCCAGCTTGTGGCGCCCCGGCCAGGGCAGCCAGCCCAGCTGACTGCCACGCCCCAGCTCGCGCTGCACTTCCCGCATCACGGGTTGGGCGTTCTTGTCTGCTGTGGCGGGCGCTCCATATTGCCGGGTCACCAGCCGCCAGCGCAAGCTGCTGTCGCGCCAGTCCTGCTCGGCCGCCATACCGGCCTGGCGCGCCACCAGCTGCACGCGCTGGCTATCGGGCGGAATATCGGGGTCCAGCGCCAAAATGGTGCCATTGGCCGGACGCGAGATACGCACAGCGGCCGCAGCCGCAGCGCTGCCGGACTTGCTGCCTTTTTGCCTGGCTAGGCTTTTCTGCTCTGCACTGCCCGCCACGTGATCCATGGCAAACAACGACTGCTGCGTGCCTTCCACAAACCATTCGCCACGGGCGCTTTCGATGGGCGTTCCGCCACTGGCCAGCGCGCCAAACTGCACTTGCTGCTGCAGCACGCCGATCGGAGCCCTGGGCGCGCGGCTGGACAGGTTGCGATGCAAAAAGCCCATGATATCGGCCCAGATGGGCGCTGCGCCGCTGGTGCCGCTGACCGAATGCATGGCCTCGCCACCCGCATTGCCCACCCAGACGCCCACGGTGTAGCGCTCGGACCAGCCCACGGCCCAGTTGTCGCGCATATCCTTGCTGGTGCCGGTTTTCACGGCCGTCCAGAAGCGCGTGGCCAGCACGCTGTCCGTGCCGAACGTCGGGGCCCGCGCCATATTGTCGGAGAGAATGTCGCCCACGATAAAAGCTGCCCGCGCATCCAGTGCCTGCACCGCGTCGTCGCCGGTTTTGCCGCCGGCCTTGCGGCTTTCAGTCTGAGGCAAGGCCCAGCTCACGGGACGATATTGACCGCTATTGCCCAGTGCCCGATAGGCATTGGTCAGATTGAGCAGCGCGACCTCGCTGCTGCCCAGCGCCAGGCTGAAGCCGTAATAGCCTCCGCTTTCGCGCAGCGGCAGACCCAGTTTTTTGAGCTGCTCGAAGAAGGCGTCGGGCGTGACCATGACCAGCGTGCGCACCGCAGGCACATTGAGCGAGGAAGCCAGCGCCGTGCGCGCCGATACCCAGCCCTTGAAGCGCCGGTCGTAATTCTGCGGAATATAGAGGCCGTTCTGCGTGGGAATATGGGCCGATGAATCCTCGATCAGCGAGGCGGCCGTGATGCGCTTTTCGGCAATCGCCTGGGCGTAGAGAAACGGCTTGAGCGTGGAGCCGGGCTGACGCAGCGCAGTGACGCCATCGACCTCGGACGCCTGGCTCAGCGTGCCCGAAGAGCCCACCCAGGCCAGAATCTCGCCTGTTCGGTTGTCCAGCACCACGGTCGCACCATCTTCCACATTGCGGCCCTGCAACTCGCGCAGATGCTGCTGCAGGCTGGCCACGGCAAAGCGCTGCAAGGGTGCGCTCAAGGTTGATCGCACCTGCTCCTGCCCCCTGTTCTGAGGCAGCGCCAGCCAGCGCCGCGCGAAATGCGGGGCCACGCCCTCGCTGGCCAGCCATTGACGCCGCTGCAGCACGCTGGAGGTGTAGAGCTGCATGGCCGAGCAATCCCTGGCCGCCACATCATCGGGCACCATCACCTGCAGCACGCCACAGGCACGCTGGGCCACCCGCTCCACCGAGGCATTGGGTGCCCGCACCAGGGCTGCGGCAATGGCGGCCTCGCGCGCGTCCAGCCCGTGTGCTGCCTTGCCGTACAGGCTTTGCGACAGCGCAGCGATACCCACGATCTCGCCGCGGAACGGCACCAAGTTCAGATAGGCCTCGAGAATCTGGTCCTTGCGCCAGCGCCTGTCCAGCACCTGGGCCGCCACGGCCTGCCCCACCTTCTGCACCACGCTGCGCCCACCCGGTCCCTGACGCCAGTCTCCATCCAGCAGACCGGCGAGCTGCATGGTGATGGTGCTCGCGCCGCGCGTGCGTGTGTTCCAGAGGTTGCCCCATGCAGCTGCGGTGACGGCAGCCCAGTCCACGCCGCTGTGCTCGTAGAAACGCTTGTCCTCGCTGAGCACCAGGGCCGTGCGCAGTGCCGGCGAAACATCGGCCAATGCCACCCAGGGACCGCGGCGCACCGTGCTGTCGGTGCGCAAGCGCTGCAGCACCTCGCCTTCGCGCGAAAGCAGAAGGGTCTCCGACGAGCGATGGTCGCTGCGCACCTCGTCATAGCTGGGCACGGCTTGGCTGCTGGCGGCAAGACCCAGCCACAAGGCGGCCGTCATGCCAACGGCTCGCCAGAACGGCTTCATTCTCTGGGGCTGGAAATACCGCTGCATGCCTTGTTTCATGTCTTTGTGCGCTGTTGGAAGTCAGCAGGCATTGTCCCAAAGATGGCATGGCAAACTGTCCGCTCAGGCAAGCGGCAATAAAAAAGCGGCTCCAGCGAGCCGCTTTTTTCCGGAACCACCGCCTTTTCTTCAGGCCGTGAACTTCTTGATCTTGAACGCCAGTATCACCATCAGCACGCCAAAGATGACGGCATAGGTCGCCAGCACCCACAGCATGGCCATCATGCCCGCGCCGGGTTGCATCAGCACGAAGATGCCGAACAGCACCGAGAGCAGCCCCCCGAGCACCAGCACCCATTCGCCTTGAATTTCCTTGCGCAGACGCAGCGCCGCGACGATCTGCAGCACACCGGTCATCAAGGCCCAGACGCCGATATAGATGGTCAGAACCAGCGCCGTAATCGCAGGGTTGATGACCGTGAGCACCCCCACCACCACACCCGTCAGCCCCCACAGCAAAACCACCCACCAGTGGCGCGACTGTTGACGGCTCTTGATGGCGGTGTAGATGCCTAGCAAGCCGTCGACAAACACATAGGCGCCAAACACCAGCACCAGCGCGGCGGCGGACGCCGCAGGCTGCATCCAGGTCAGCACGCCGAAGATGATGGCTGCGGCGCCGCGCAACAACAGCACCCACCAGCTACGGTGCAACATGATGGACATGGACGGAATTTCTACAGGCATGAAGACTCCTCTCTTTTAGAACGTGTTTACGTTCTCAGGGTTTCACAACAGTGCGACTTGTGCAGCCACTCGTCTCTCGAATCCAGCTTCGACCCTAGCAACAAGCTCAGCCCAGCGTCAACATCACAGGCTGGTGATCAGACGCCTGTGTGGCGCTGTCAACACTCCAAGTGTGCACTCTCTGACACAAGCTATCGCTGACCCATATCAAGTCGCATGCCCCAGGCTCTGCCCCCCAGGTTCGATCCACCAGTCTGAAGGTCGGAGGCTGCGGTTGCCCGGGATACAGCACATCCCAGCTATTGCGCCACTGCCCGGCCTGCAGACAGCCTTCCTCGCCGGCAACCCAAGGTGCGGACAGAACGGCATATTCGGGCTCGTGCGGCTCGAAGTTGAAATCCCCACAAAGCACGGCATGGCGGGTATGCGGCTTGGTTTGATAGGGCGAGCCATCGCTGGCCGGCTGAGGCGGGGCATCGGCCAGCGCACAGGCCTGCATCTGCAGGGCACGCAGTGCGCCGGCCTGCGCCATGCGCTGACGCGCCGAGAAATATTCGAGATGCGTGGTCATGATGCGTACCGGTCCCAGCGCCGCGTCATCGACCGTGACCACGGAACACATGCGCTGCATGCAGCGCATATCGGCTTGGGCCGGCATGGGCAGCAGATAGTGCTGAACCAGCAGCACCGGCAGCCGCGTGGCAATCAGATTGCCAAAACGCTGATGGCCACTGGACGTGAATTCATCGACCGATGCGCCAAAGAAAATCTGCCAGCCCGGCAACAGCGCCTTCAGCTCGGCCAACTGGTCGCCGGGCCTTCCTTGCAGATCGGGGTAGTTGACGGCGATTTCCTGCAGGCACAGCACATCCAGACCGCCGGACTGCTCGCCCATTTGCAGCGCGTGACGCACGATGCGTTCCACACTGACCAGTCCATCCATGCCGCAGCACCATTGCACATTCCAGGTCAGGATATTCATCTTGTCGCGTCTTTCCAGATTGAAAGTGGCTGAAGCCCCGGCAGCCACTATTTTTACAGCAGCTGATCAGGCCAAGTTCTCGCGCAACTGGAACACATTGCCTTCCTTGTCCATGGCATTGCAGGCCGCAAAGCCAGGACCTTGCCAACGCTCGTCAAACACTTGTCCGCCCAGCGCCTGTGCTGCGCTTTCGGCGTCGGCAATCGCCGGCACGGTGACAAAGAACTTGAGTGCCACATCGGCGCGGCGCTGCGGTGGCGTGCCGATCTTGACCCGCGCCGCAATCTCGGCCGGCAGGGCGTGAATCACCAGTTGCAACACGGCGGACTCCAGCACGATGACGTGCGCATCTTCATGCAGTCGCCGCATGCCCAGAACCTGCTCATAGAAGCCTGCCAGACTCTGGAAATCCTTGGCATAAATCAGCACACCAGCAGCAGCGGGACCGGGCATCGTCAACTCCTCAAATGGTTTGACTGTATCCCAGTCACTTGATGCCCGCACGCATGAAGCTTTGCACGAACTGGCGCTGGAACAGCAGGAATGCAATAAGCAGCGGCCCTGAAGTCATCAGTGTGGCGGCGCAGATGGTCGACCATTCCACGCCCGATTCCACGCTGGAGAAAACCTGCAGGCCCACGGTGAGCGGACGCGACTGCACGCTGTTGGTGATGATCAGAGGCCAGAGAAAATTATTCCAGTGAAAGCTCACCGAAACCAGCGCAAACGCCGTGTAGACCGGCCTGGCCAGCGGTACGTAGACACGCCAGAGAATCTGCAGCGTGCTGGCACCTTCCACGCGCGCGGCTTCGTCCAGCTCGCGGGGTATGCCCATAAAGGTCTGGCGCAGCAAAAAGATGGCAAAGGCCGAGGCGAAATACGGCAGACCTATGCCCGCCAGAGTATCGATCGCCCCCAGCCCGGACATGGTCTGATAGTTCGCCACCAGCAGAATGTCCGGCATGATCATCAGCTGTATCAGCACCAGCGCAAACGCTACATTGCTGCCGCGAAAGCGCAAGCGTGCAAAGGCAAATGCAGCCAGCGTGGACAGCAGCAGCTGCACCGCCAAAATCATGGCCACCAGCAAGATGGTGTTGAGAAAATAGCGCGCAAACGGCGCGGCTTCCCAGGCATGGCGGAAGTTCTGCAGCGTCCAGGGCGCGGACAGATCCAGGCGCGTGGACGCATCGGAGGGGTGAAACGCCGTCCAGACCGCATAGGCCAGCGGCAGCAGCCACAGCAGGGCCAGCGTCCAGGCAGCCAGGGTGTCCAGCCATGAAGCGCCATAAAAGCTCACGCCCTGGATTGCCCGGGCGCTCCTGCGCCCTGGCAGAAATGAAGCAGCTGTCATTGATAGTGCACCTTTTTGTCCAGCACGAAGAACTGGAACAGCGCCACGGCAGCCAGCACCACGACCAGCACCACGGTGATGGCCGCGGCATAGCCGGTATCCCAGAACTTGAAGCCCACTTCGTAGAGGTGATAGAGCAGCAGCGTGGAGGCATTGTCCGGTCCGCCACGTGTGAGGATGAACACATGGTCCACGAGCCGGAAGGCATTGATCACGGCGTTGACCAGGATGAACAGCGTGGTCGGCATGAGCAGCGGCCACTGCACGCGGCGCAGGAAATACCAGCGCGATGCGCCTTCGATGACCGCTGCCTCCTTGAGGCTGGGATTGAGCGTCTGCAGCGCGGCCAGATAGAAGATCATGAAAAAGCCGGCCTCCTTCCACACGGCCACCAGCGTGATGCAGGCCAGGGCCGTGGAAGGATCGCCCAGCCAGTTGTGCGCGTCCAGGCCCAGTGCGCCGCGCAGTTGCTCCAGCAGCCCGTACTGGGGCGTGTAGAAGAACAGCCAAATATTGGCCACGGCAATCATGGGCAGCACCGTGGGCGTGAAATAGGCCATGCGCAGCAAGGCCCGCCCCGCGAGCTTCTCGTTGACCCACAGCGCCATCAGCAAGGCCAGCCCCATGGACAGCGGAATGGTGGCAGCAGCAAACCAGAGGTTGTTGCGCACGGCCTGCCAGAACACGGGGTCGTCGACCATGAGCGCATAGTTTTCCAGCCCCACCCATTCTCCGGACTGGCCGCCACGACCCGTGGCATGCAGGCTGTCGATCAACGTGGACAAGGCCGGCCAATGTGTAAAGCCCAGCAGCAGCACCAGCGCCGGCATGAGCAGCAGCCAGGCATGCACGGCCTGCTTTCGTGCTGCGGCCTGCGCCAGCCTGCGGGCGGCCCCGGATGACAAGGGCGCAGACATGGCACCCTTGCCGGGTTCAAGCGCCGGACTGCTCATTACTTGTAGCGACGCAGAATGCGGTCAGATTCCTTCTGCGCGTCGTCCATGGCCTGGGCTGCGGTCTTGGTGCCGTTCAGGGCCGCCTGAATCGCATCGTTGAGCACCTTGGTCACGCGCTGGTTCTCATGGGTGGAATACTCGGCCACCGACACGGGCAACTGGTCACGCGCCACCAGGGCCTGAGGAAATTCCTGGCCGTACTTCTTGAGCGCAGGCGTCTCGTAAGCCGCGGGCGAGACCGCCACATAACCGCTGTCCATGCTCCACTGGGCGGCACGCTCGGGCTGGGTCACCCATTTGGCAAACTCGAACGCAGCCTGCTGCTGCTCCTTGGGCGCGTTCTTGAAGATGTAGAAATTGCCCCCGCCCGTGGGCGAGCCCTTGCGGACATTGCCGGCGATCTGGCCCACGCCGAAGTCGAACTTGGCATTGGCGCGGATATTGGTGAGATTGCCCGTGGTCGTCACGATGATGGCGGCCTTCTTTTCCATGAAGTCCCTGGGCGTCGTGCCCCACTCCACCACACCTGCCGGGTGCACGCCGTCCTTGACCAGGCTGACCCAGAAGTTCAGCGCTTCCACCACCTTGGGGTGGTTGAGCATGACGCGGGTGCCGGACTCGTTGGCCAGCAGCACATCATTGGGCGTGGTCAGGGTCTGCAGCATCCAGTAGCCAAAGCCTGTGGACGGAATCTGGATGCCGTATTGCACGACCTTGCCGCTGGCGTCCTTCTTGGTCAGCTTGTGGGCGGCCTCCTTGAGTTCCTTCCAGTTCTGGGGCGCCTTGTCGGGGTTCAGGCCGGCCTCCTTGAAAGCTTCCTTGTTGTAGTACATCACCACGGTGGAGCGCTGAAAGGGCACGCCCCAGGTCTTGCCACCGGTCTGGCTGTTGGCCATGAAGGCCGGATAAAAGCCCTTGAGCCAGGCCTTGTCGGCATCGGTTTTCACGAAGTCGTCAATGGGCGCAATCGCGCCCTCATCCATCAGCGTGAACATATCGGTGGACAGCAGCACCGAAGTCGCAGGCGCCTTGCCGGCCTTGTGCGCCGTCAGCGCCTTGACGATGGTTTCCTGATAGGTGCCCGCATAGATGGGCGTGATCTTGTATTGCGGATGCGCCTTGTTGAAGTCCGCCGCATAACCGTCTACCACCTTGGTGATGGGGCCGCCCACGGCCACGGGGTAATAGAAAGGCACTTCCAGCGGGGACTGCGCAAGAGCAGTGCCCGCCAGGCCAAGGCCGGCGGCAGCGGCGATCACGCCATGAACAAAGGTTTGACGACGCATGGGAATCTCTCCTCGGGAATTGCAGACAATAGAAAACGCCGGCGGCTCAGGCTGCGGCCAGCAAGGAGCGGGCGGATTCCACCGCCTGCCCGCACACATGAATGCGCCCGCCCTGCGCATCGAACCAATGCGAGGCCTGCTGCGGCCAATACAGGATCACGCCTTGTCCAGGCCGCAGATCTGCCTGGGCATGGCCGGGCACGCGCGCCGTCAGCAGCTCACTGCCCACCCGGCAGCGCAGCACCAGATCGGCACCCAGATATTCAAAGCCCTGCACGGTGGCCGGAATGCGGTTGCCCAGACCCTCGTTGCCGCCGTCGGCATCACCTGCCACGGCAATCACCTCGGGCCGCACGCCCAGCGTTTGCGGATAGGCGCTGCCAGCCACCAGATCCGGGGCCACGACCACATCGCTGCCTGCAATCCGGTTGCCCTGCAGGGCCACGATGTTCATGGCGGGCGTGCCGATAAAGCGCGCGGCAAACGTGGTTGCGGGCTTGGCATAAATCTCGCGCGGCCCGGCCGCCTGTTCCACCCGGCCCTTGTTGAGCAGCACCACCTGATCGGCCATGCTCATGGCCTCGGCCTGATCGTGGGTCACATAGACCACTGTCAGCCCCAGACGCTGCTGCAGCTCGCGCAGCTCGGCGCGCATTTCCTGGCGCAGCTGGGCATCGAGATTGGATAGCGGCTCGTCCATCAGACAGACCCTGGCCCGCGCCACCAGCGCACGGCCCAGCGCCACGCGTTGCTGCTGGCCGCCCGAGAGTTGCCCAGGCCGGCGCTCCAGAAGTGCCGTCAGTCCCAGCAGCTCGGCCGTTTGCTCAAGACGCTGCTCGCGCTCGGCCTTGCCAAGCTTGCGTACCCGCAGACCGAACTGGATGTTGTCGGCCACGCTCAGATGCGGGAACAGCGCATAGTTCTGAAACACCATGGCAATGCCGCGCTCTGCGGGCGGCAGATGGGTGACGTCGCGACCATCGATGCGCACCGACCCCGAGGTGGGAATGTCCAGCCCGGCAATCATGCGCAAGGTGGTGGATTTGCCGCAGCCCGAAGGGCCGAGCAGGACGCAAAACGAGCCTGGTTCAATGCGCAGATTCACGGCATGCAGGGCCGTGGCGTCACCCCAGGATTTGGCGACGTTCTCCAGCTCGATCAAAGACATCGCGCCAGTCTAGGAAGACTGGATGACAGCCGCGTGTCAACCCAGATCCAACCAAATAAAAACAGGAGCTTCTGGCGCCTGCTATTTATTGATCTCAGATAGAAATGATCTTGAATCATCCTTTTTAAATGCGAAAGCAGCTTCAATATCCATAGCATCAGTGCATGAAAAAAGCCCCGACTGCTTGCGCAGACCGGGGCTTGGCGTATGGCCGGGAAACCGCTGAAGGCTTACTTGGGCATCACCACCTTGAGCTTGGCGTTGGGAATCTCGCCAAACATCTCGGGCGCATACAGCGCTTCGGCACGCGTGGGCGGCAGGGCAAATTCACCGGCGTTGTTCAGGCGCACCGTGTATTCGACCTTGGTCGTCCCTGCAGGCAGATACTGGTAGTAGGCACGGTAGGACTCGAAGCTGCGCTCTTCGTAGGCCAGCCAGCCGGCCCCCTCCTGCTTCTCGCCCTTGGACGCGATCTCGGAATCACGGCCCAGCCCGCCACCCAGAATGGTCGCCCCCGTGGGGACGGGATCGGTGATGGCCACCCAGGTCATATCGGTCTTGGCCTGCACCTCCAGCGTCACGCGCAGCACATCGCCGCGCGTGTACTGACCGCCACCGAACAGGCCCTTGTCGGCCTGCTCCACGGGCGTGACGGTCTTCTTGATGGTGTAGCCGGCGCTGAACGGTGCCTTCAGGGCCACGGCCGCCACGGACTGCACGGTCAGCCAGGGCTTGCCCGTGCCTTGCTGCGTCACGCTCAGCTGACCCTTGCCGGCCTTGGCCCAGGGCATGAACATGGTGTTGTTCATCAGGCCGCCGGCGCGCACGGGCTCACCAAAGACGCTGTTGGAATGGGCCGTGCCCTGCGCATCCTCGGACGTGGCGCGCCTGACCTCGGCCCAGTTCACCTTGGCCTCGTTGCCGTTCATGCTGGCCACGGTGCTGCCGGCCACGGGCTCGGACTCGAACTTCTGCGAGAAGCGGCGCAGCGCCAGAGCGCCCCAGAGGTTGGCCGTGGTCGTGTTCCAGGCACCGCCCTGCTGGCGAGCGATAAAGCCGCTGACCAGGCGCGGCATGTCTTCGGCCCATGCCGGGTCGTTGATGGTCGCGAGGATCAGGCGCGCCAGATTCACGTCAGGGCCCTGCATCAGCCACCACCAGCCATCGTCCTGATCGGTCGAGAAGCCGGCACGCGTGCCGTTGTAGGTCAGGCGGGCACGCAGAATCTGCATGGCCTGAGCCAGGCGCTCATCGCGCTGGGGCGCCTCGCTCATGCGCTGCAGCAGCATCACCCAGTCGATGACCGTATGCGTGGGCCACTGGTTGGGCGTGGCATTGATGCTGTCGAGCATGCGCGGCGTGGCCTTGCCCGACAGTGCCAGTGCAGCAATCGCCGCCAGCTTGCGCATTTCCAGATCCTTGCGCGGGCTCCAGAAGTTGCGCTGGATGCGGCCTTCCACAAACGCGATCAGGCCGTCCTCCATGCGCGCACGTTCGGCTCCGGGGATCACGAAGCGCTTGTCAACGCCCTGCGCCATGGCCGACAGATTAAGCAGATGCGCGGTCAGCGTATCGCTGCCGCGGCTGACCGAGCCGTCCTGCGGCGGGAAGTAGTTGGCCAGGCCGTCACCGTCCAGATAGTTGGGCAGCTGGGCCATGGTGCTGCCCCACAGCTCGGCGTTGTTCATGCCGACGGCCTTGCTGGTGGTCTGCTCCAGGCAGGAGTAGGGGTAGCGGGCCCACCAGTCGCGCACGCCGGGCAGACCTTCGGTCAGCTTGGGTACCAGCGACATCTGCAGGCCGCCACGGCCTGGCAGCGCATCGGCTGGCGGATTCACGGGCACGCTATAGCTGCCGTTGACCTGCACCAGCGTGGCCTGCTGCACCGACAGCGGCACGGCGGGCACGATGCGCTGGCTGACCTTGAGCGCATCCTGCGCCGCATCGGCGCCACCAGCGGTGTCGCGCGCAGAAATCTCCCAGATCAGCGCCTCGGCACGCGTGCCGGAGAGCTGAGCCGGAGCCTTCACATCCCAGGCCACTTCACGCGCCTCGCCGGCGGGAATCTCCACGGTCTGGGCCTTGAGTTCCAGCAGCGTGGCGCGCGGCGTGACCTCCACCTTCATGGCCTTGGCCGAGGTGTTGCGCAGCGTGACCTGGGCGCGGAACTGATCGTCCTCGCGCACCAGGGGCGGCAGGCCGCTGATGATCTGCAGATCCTGCGTGGTGCGGATCGCCGCCTGGCCGGTGCCGAACAGGCTCACGCCCGCATCGGCCACGGCCACCACCTGGAAGGTGGTCAGGGCGTCGTTGAGCGGCACCTCAATCAGCGCCATGCCGTTGCCGTCCAGCACCACATCGGGCTTCCACAGCAGCAGGGTGTCGAGCAGTTCGCGTGTGGGGCTGCGGCCACCGCCACCGCCCGCAGGCACGGCCTTCTTGCCGTAGTGGCGACGGCCGATCACCTCCATTTGGGCGGTTGCCGTCTGCACGCCCCATTCGCGGCGCGTCAGCATGGCATCGAGCAAATTCCAGCTGCTGTTGGGCATCAGCTCCAGCAAGGCCTGGTCCACGGCCGCCAGCGCCACATGGGCACCTGCTGCAGGCTTGCCATCGGGCAGCGTGGCCTTGACGGTGACCTTGGCCGTGCCGCGCACCTTGTAGCTGGACTTGTCCGAGGAAACCTTGACGTCCAGCGTATTGCTCTTCAGGCCCACGCGAATTTCGGACATGCCGAAACGGAAGGCAGGCTTGGAGAGGTCCACCATGGAAGTCGGCGCGATGAATTCCTTGCCGTCATTCCAGAAGGCACGCCACCACTCCAGCGGCGACTTGAAGCCCCAGGTGAAGAAGCTGTACCAGGGCACTTCCATCAGGCGGCCGCGCAGCGCCAGCACGCTGACATAGGCATTGGGGCCCCAGTTGTCTTCGATCTTGACGTCCACCGTGGGGTTGTCACCCGCCAGCTCCACCACCTGGGTGCTGACGATGCCTTCGCGCTCCACGGCCACCAGCGCCGTGGCGCGACGGAAAGGCATGCGCACCTGAAAGCGCGCGGTCTCGCCGGGCTCATAGCTCTTGCGCTCGGACAGCACGTCCATGCGGTCATGGTCTTCGCCGCCGAACCAGAGTTCGCCCTGGCCCGTGACCCACACCGAGGTCGCGGCCTGGCTGCTGCGGCCTTCCTTGTCGGCGGCCTTGACGATCAGCTCCACCTCGCCCGGCTGGGACAGCTGGGCCTCGCATTGAACAAGGCCATGACTGTCGCTGGTGCCCGAGCACACGGTGCCCAGATTCTTGAGCGTGGTCTGGTTGTCGTAGCTGTAGAAGCCGCCCACCAGTCGCTTGCGGCTGGAGGTGGTGATGCGCGCCACGGCCTCGACCTTGACGGGCACGCCGGCCTGGGCCTTGCCTGCCGTATCCAGCGTCAGCGCCTGAAAGCGCAGCTTGCGGTCCACCGAGATCCAGTTCTCGGAGCGCACGCCTGCCACCACGGCAGCCGGCCAGATGGTGCGCGTGCTGCGCAGGGTCTGCACCTCGCCGTTCGGGTCGGCGTAGGTCGCTTCCATCAGCAGCTCGCGCGGCTCACCCGACTTGGGCAGCTTGTCGATGCTGACCTTGCCCAGACCGTTCTTGTCCAGCGTCACGGGCAGCTTGTCGGCCACGACCTTGGTGTCGTCGGCCGCCGTGCTTTCCTCATCGTCGCTGCTGCCCACGTCCTGGGCACTGCGCGGCGGGTTGAAGCTGAAGCCATCCCATCCCGCGAAATCCAGCGATTTGGAGCGCAGCAGAGCCGACACCTTGACCGGCAGATTGGCGGCGGCACCACCCGAGACATAGTTGATCTGCACTTCGGCAGGCACGCTGCTGACAGCGTAGAGCTGCTCCTTGCCGGCCGGGCCCACACGTCCCTCCATCACGGGAAGGCGGAACTCCTCGACACGGAAGATGCCCGTGCTGAAACTGGAGCGACGGCCGCTGCCATTGGTATAGCCCAGCTCCACCGCATATTCGCCGAGCTTGGCGGCCTTGGAGATGGGGAACTCGCTGCTCGCGCTGCCGTTGGCATTCCAGCTCAGGGCCTGGGTAAAGCGCTGGCCGCTGCCCAGATGGGTGATGGTCAGGCGGTCAGGCTTGTCCTGGGTCTGTTCAAAACCCGTGGAGTTCTTGCCGGGGCCCGTCAGGGCACGCAGAAAGTGCTTCATGGACACGGTTTCGCCGGCTCGGAACAGCATGCGGTCAAACACCGTATGCGCGACTTCGTCGCGCTTGCTGCTGGAGCTGGTCGGCACATTGAAGCGCCAGGACTCTATGCCCTTGTTCCAGTTGCTCCAGACAAACGCCAGTTCCTCGCCAGCCTCGGTCTTGGCCCGCGCACTCACGAAATAGGAGTTGCTGCGGTAGTAGCCGTCTTCGTTGCTGCAGGAAGGCGGATTGGGATTGAGGCCGTTGAAGGTCACCAGACCCTGGGCATCACTGACGGCCGAAGCAATCGCCTGACCGTTGCAGTCCGAGACCTGCACCGTCGCGCCCGGCACCACCTTGCCCTTGTCCAGCGTCGTCACCCAGGCCACGGAGTTCTCGCGGCCCAGCTTGAAGTGCACGGCCAGATTGGTCACCAGCACCGAGGTGCGCACATACATGGTGCGGCCCGCTCCATAGCCTTCGTCGAGCAGAGACTGGCCCAGCATGGGCGAGGCGATCTCCACTACCTGAAAGCCCGGGTTCAGCGGAATGCCGACGACCTCAAAGGGGCGCGGATCGCTCTTGGCCGCCTTGGGCAGCTCCAGTGTCTGGGTCTGGCTCTGGCCGTCCAGCAGCGACAGCATGCGGGTCTGCACCCAGTGCTTGTCGTCGTTGATGACAGGAGGCAAGACCTTTACATCGCGCGCAGCGCGCTTGCGCTCCACGCTGTAGCTGTCATAGCGCTCGACCTTTTTGAGCCAGGCGATGATGTCGGCGTCCGAGCCGCCCTTCTTGGTGCGCACCACGCTGGCGTCCAGCGACTTGCCCAGAAGCTGCGGCTCCACATTGCGCAGCGTCACGGGCAGCAGCGCCGGGCCCTTGGGGCCTTCGGCAAAGCGCTCGACGATGCCGAAGGGCGCGGCGGCAAACTTCACCAGCGGCGGCATATTGCCCGTGGCCGTGGCCAGCGGGAACAGATTGGCATTGCTCAGCGTGCGGCCCGCTGCATCCTTGAACTGCGGCGGCAGCTCCACCACATATTTGGTGTTTGGCTGCATGGTGGCGGGAAAGCTCACGCTGTCCACCAGCGAATCCTCGGCCAGCTTGTCGCCGTTCTGCTCGATGATGGGTGCCACGGCCGAGGCACCGCTCTTGAGGCGTATGCCTTCGATCAGCTTGCGCGGCACCGGCGCGCTGAATGACAGCCGCATGGGACGGATCGGCAGGCAGGCGGCGTTGGCGTTCTCGCGCTCGCAGCTAAAGTCGGCGCTGAAGGGCTGGCGCACCTGGTACTCGTAGCGCTGCTCGTCCTTGCTGACCAGGCCGTTGGCCATGGCCACGCCCTTGCCATAGACCAGGGTCATCTTGCTGCCCGAGGTCAGACGGCGGTTACAGGCCAGCACCGCATAGTTCTGCGGGTTCTTGGCGGCATCCTTGTCCCAGTGGCGCTGCTCGAGCACGGCCTCGCGGTCCTTGCCCTCGATCAGTTGCACGGGAATGCGCTCGCCCACACCTTCGGAGGTACACCAGACGCGCTGCTTGAGGCTGTCGACGGATGCCGCGCCCGTCAGGCGCAGAGCAAAGTACTGCTGCTCGTCCACCTCTTCATAGGTGTCGGGCGCAATGCTGGCCACCTGCGGTCCGCCGGTCTGGAACTGATAGCTGGCTGCGCCCGTCAGGGCCCCGCCCGATACGCTCTTGAACTGCGGGTTGAGCTGGGCCGTGCAACGCACGCCGGCGGGCAGGTTCTGGGCAAAGTCGAAGACCCATTCCTTTTCGCTGTTCCAGCGCCCCGTGCCCTTGGCGGCCTGCGCATTGCTGCACTGCAGATTGACCGGCGCCGCGGCCTTGGGGTCGCCAAAGCGCACGGCTGCCCCATCGAACTGCACCACCACCTGGCCCACCTTGCTTACATCGCCCTGCGGGCTGAACTGGCGCACCCCCACGGCATGGGCCGCCGTGGCCGCCAGGCCCCATAACAGGCCTGCCTTGAGCAGCGCGCGCCAGTGCGGCGCGATCTGCTCCCTCTTCCTTCCCTCTGCATAAGGCACAGTCATACAGTCACTTCCTTTTGGGGCCGGCGTGGCCGGCCCTGGCTGTTTGAATCTGAAGTCTGGAGTCAGCGACGCAGCAGTGCGAGACGGCAGAATGCAAAAAGCCCTGCCTCGCAAGTGAAGCAGGGCCTTGAGCAGGTGCCGCACGCGCGAAACTACTGCGGCTGGAAACCGCTGCGCTGAATGATACCGGCCCAAACCTTGGAATAGGCGGCCTCACGCTCCCCCAACTGGCGGGGATTCATGTATCCAACTGTAAGCCCCAACGCCGTCAGCTGCGCGTAGACGTCACGCTGCTTGAGCACATTGCCCACAGCTGCAGAAAAGCGCTCGACAAAGGCCTGGGGCACGCCCTTGGGCGCAAAGATGCCGTAGTAAGGCATGTCCTCGAAGCCCTTGATGCCCTGCTCCAGCAAGGTCGGCACTTCGGGCATGGAGGCCTGGCGCTTGGCGCCCAGCACGCCGATCACGCGCAACTTGCCGGCCTTCTGGTTCTCCATGAAGTCGGGCACCGAGGCAATGCCGGCAGGAATCTGATTGCCCAGCATATCGGCCAGCAAGGGAGCGCTGCCGCGATACGGTGCCGCCACCAGATCGAGCTTGTAGTGGTCGGCCAGGATCTTGACCAGAAATTCGGGCGTCGATGCCGGAGCCGGAATGCCGATGGTTCCGTTCTTGGCACTGCCCCTGGCCCAGGCCGCGTACTCGGCCAGATTCCTCACCGGCGTGTTGCTGGACACGGCCAGCGCATTCACGAAAGTGGCGACCCCGGCCACGGGAATGAAGTCCTGTTGCGGATCGAAGCCCGGCTTTTTCACGACCTTGGGCAGGATGGAGATGGTGTGGTCATGCGTGAGAAACAGCGTATGGCCATCGGCAGGCGAGGCCTTGAGCAGTTGCGCGGCAATCTGGCCGCCGGCACCGGGGCGATTCTCCACCAGCACTGTCGCACCGCCCAGTTCGTCCTTGAGCTTGTCGGCCAGCAGGCGCGCAATCGCATCCGAGCCACCGCCGGGCGGAAAGCCCACCAGAATGCGGATGGGCTGGCCCGACGAGGCCCAGGCCAGCGGGCCCAGGGCCGATGCTGCCACCGCTCCCGCACCGGCTCTCAGCAATTGACGACGAGATTGCGTCATGTGTTTTCTCCTTATGCTTTTTCCAGACTAACCAAAACAAAAGCGCCCGGCAAAGGGCGCTTTCAAGGCGTGAACGTTACGCCACAGTGCTTGAGTCCATCAGGCCAGACGAGCGTGGTGCTTGGCCAGTTGCGCACGCACCTGCGCCGGAGCCGTACCGCCCAGCGTGTTGCGGGCATTGAGCGAGCCCTCCAGACTCAGGGCCTCGAACACATCGGCCTCGATATTGGGGTTGAAGGCCTGCAGCTCGGCCAGCGGCAGCTCGGTCAGGTCCACGCCCTTCATGGTGGCCAGCTTCACGGCGTGAGCCACGGTTTCGTGGGCGTCACGGAAGGGCAGACCCTTCTTGACCAGATAGTCGGCCAGGTCGGTGGCCGTGGCATAGCCCTTCAGGGCAGCAGCGCGCATGTTCTCGGCATTCACGGTGATGCCGCCTTCCTTGACGCCGCTGGCGGGGTTGAGCTGGCCGCCGATCATCTCGGCGAAGATGCGCAGCGTGTCCTTGAGGGTATCCACCGTGTCGAACAGCGGCTCCTTGTCTTCCTGGTTGTCCTTGTTGTAGGCCAGGGGCTGGCCCTTCATCAGCGTGATCAGGCCCATCAGATGACCGACCACGCGGCCGGTCTTGCCGCGTGCCAGCTCGGGCACGTCGGGGTTCTTCTTCTGGGGCATGATGGACGAGCCGGTGGTGAAACGGTCGGCGATCTTGATGAAGCCGAAGTTCTGGCTCATCCAGATGATCAGCTCTTCCGACAGGCGGCTCACGTGCACCATGCACAGCGAGGCAGCAGCGGTGAACTCGATGGCGAAGTCGCGGTCGGACACGCCGTCCAGCGAGTTCTGGCTCACGCCTTCCATGCCCAGGGTCCTGGCCACGCGCTCGCGGTCCAGCGGGTAGGTGGTGCCGGCCAGGGCGGCAGAGCCCAGGGGCAGCACGTTGACGCGCTTGCGCACGTCCAGCATGCGCTCGGCGTCGCGCTTGAACATTTCCACATAGGCCAGCATATGGTGGCCGAAGCTCACGGGCTGGGCCACTTGCAGATGGGTGAAACCGGGCAGGATCACGTCCACATTCTTGGCAGCCACGTCGACCAGCGAGCGTTGCAGCTCCTTGAGCAGGCCTTCGATCAGGTCGATCTCGCTGCGCAGCCACAGGCGCACGTCGGTGGCCACCTGGTCGTTGCGGCTGCGGCCGGTGTGCAGACGCTTGCCGGCATCGCCGACCAGCTGGGTCAGGCGCGCCTCGATATTCAGGTGCACGTCCTCCAGATCCAGCTTCCACTCGAAAGTGCCGGCCTCGATTTCGGCCGTGATCTGCGCCATGCCCTTCTGGATGGAAGCGAAATCTTCGGCCGCAATGATCTTCTGGGCCGACAGCATTTCGGCATGCGCCAGAGAGCCCTGGATGTCGGCCTGCCACATGCGCTTGTCAAAGAACACGCTGGAGGTGTAGCGCTTGACCAGGTCGCTCATGGGTTCGGAGAACAGGGCAGACCAGGCTTCGGCCTTGGAATCGAGCTGGTTGTGCGAAGGAGCAGATGTAGACATGTGAGGGCAACAATCCCGTAAAACCACAGGCCGCCCAATGCAGAAGTTTGGCGTGACGGCTGTGCAAAGCAGAAACAGGGATTTTATCGGCCTGACCCGGCGCCGGCGCCAGAGCACCCCAGAGCCATTGCCGGCCACTGCGACAAAGCGGCATTCGCGCCCCAAAAACTCACTAATCAATAGCACCATGTACTTGATGGATAAGGCCTACAAGGCTTATTTCCCCGAGCCGACAAATCCGGCTGCAGCCACCCGGTTTCTGGCTAGCGCGGACAATCACATCGTCCCCGCTCACTTCCCTCCCAGGCCGCTGCCCAAGCAGCTGACGCGCCTCCCGGCATGCATTCCCGCTCTTCCCTGATTTCCGGCCTCGGTTTTGCGCTGGCCGCCTGCGCGCTCTGGGGCGCGATTTTTCTCGTGCCGGCCATGCTGCCGGAGTTCTCGCCGCTGCAGATCACCTTTGGCCGCTTCGTGCTCTATGGTGTAGTGGCCTTATGCGTTTTTCTGCCTCGGGCCACCAGGCTGCTGCCCAGGCTGCAAGCGGCCGATATCCGGCATCTGATCTGGCTGGCCCTGACGGGCAATGTGGTGTACTTTGCCCTGGTTGCCACGGCCGTGCAATGGATAGGCATGGCCGTGACCTCGCTGATCGTGGGCCTGGTTCCCGTCACCGTGCCGCTGCTGGGCCGCAACACCCATGGCGCGCTTCCGCTGCGCCGCATGCTGGCGCCGATGGCACTGATCCTGACCGGCATCGTGCTCGTCAACGCCCATGCGCTGACCACAGGGCCCGAAGGCAGCCAGGGGCGCTATCTGCTGGGCGTGCTGATGGCCGTGCTGGCCATGCTCTGCTGGAGCCGCTACGCGCTGGACAACACCCGCTATCTGGCGCAGAGTCGCTTCAACGGCACGGAATGGTCCACGCTCTGGGGTCTGGTCGTAGGGCTGATCAGCGCCTTGCTCTGGGCGCTGCTCTGGCTGGTCTCGCCGGAGGCCAGCGGCGCCAACACCCCCGACATTCCAGCCCAGCGCTGGCAGCTGTTCTGGCTGTTGAACCTGGCCGTGGCCGTGCTCTCGTCCTGGCTGGGCAACTGGATGTGGAATGCCGCCAGCCAGCGCCTGCCCATCACCTTCGTGGGCCAGTTGCTGGTATTCGAGACCTTGTTCGCCCTGGCCTACCACTTCCTCTACGAGCAGCGCCTGCCACGGCTCGGCGAGCTGGCACCCATGCTGCTGATTCTCGCAGGCCTGGTCTGGTCGCTCAGACGCTTTCAGGCCGCAGGCAGGGCTGCAGCCTAGTTTTGAGTCAGCACAAACGCTGATGCATCAAACCGACAGATGCCGCGCGAATTGCAGCTGCACAGCGGCTGCTGGCCAATAATCACAGGACTTGCGCAAATTCGGACCGGGCATGCTGCCCTGTCGACAGGGATGCCCTTTGTGCTTTTTTGCCCCAGTCTGCATCCAAGACACCGCCCTGCTCCAGACCACCTGTGCCCATTTCACCGCTCATCGCCGCCACTCCCGCATCGGCCCGCACGGTCCTGGTGTTCGACGCCTGCAATGCCGGTGTGGTCCTGCGTGCCGTGCTGTTTGTACAGGTGGTGGTGAGCACGGCCGCCATCTATGGCGCGGACTCGCTCTGGGAATGGTTTTCCAGCGCCGCCCTGCTCACCGGGGCTTGCCTGCCCGGCACCCTGGTCTGGCTGATAGCAGCCTGCAGCCTCAAGCACCAGTTGCAGCGCCTGGGCACGCGCGGCCAGTATCTGGCCGGCGTGCTGCTGGGTGCCCTCGCGGGGCTTTATGCCTGCGGCATGCTGTTCTTCATAGGCATAGCCAAAGTCCCCTGGCTGGCCAGTGCCGTCACGGGAGGCCTGCTGGCCGCGCTGCTGGTGACGGCGCTGGTGCTGCGCGCGCGCGGCAACACGCCGGCGCAGACCCAGGCCCGTCTCACCGAGCTGCAGTCACGCATCAGACCGCATTTTCTGTTCAACACCCTCAACAGCGCGATTGCGCTGGTGCGTGCCGAACCCGCCAAGGCCGAGGCCTTGCTCGAGGACCTCAGCGACCTGTTTCGCTATGCGCTGGCCGAACCCCATCTAACCACCACGCTGGCCCAGGAGATAGAGCTGGCCCAGCGCTATCTGTCCATAGAGCAGGTTCGCTTTGGCAAGCGGCTGCAGATGCAGTGGCAGCTCGATGAAAGCGTGCACGGAGCACTGCTGCCGCCGCTGCTGCTGCAGCCGCTGGTGGAGAACGCCATCCGTCACGGCGTGGAGCCCAATGCGCGCGGCGGCAAGCTGCAGGTCCGCACCGAAAGGCGCGGCAACGAAGCACTGATCCAGATCATCAACACCTTGCCGCCGGCCAGTGCCGAGCATCAAAGCACGGGCCATGGCATGGCCCTGGACAACGTCAGGGCCAGGCTGTCGCTGCTGCACGACCTGCAAGGCAGTTTCAGCGCCAAGGTGCGCGACGGGCTGTATGTAGTGCGCCTGAGCGTGCCTTTGCAGCAGACCGCGCCAAAACCGGGAGAATCCCGTCATGCACATTCTGATCGTTGATGACGAAGCTCTGGCTCGCGCCAGACTGCGCACTCTGCTCGGCGACTGCGCACATGGCCCCCACCATATCCAGGAAGCCGCCGACGGCGAACAAGCCCTGCAGATGCTGCAGGCTGCACAGCCGGCCCCGGTGCAACTGGTGCTGCTGGACATCCACATGCCGGGCCACAACGGGCTGCGACTGGCAGCGGCTCTGGCCGAGCTGCCCAACCCGCCCGCCATCGTGTTCGTGACAGCGCATGCCAGCCATGCGCTACAGGCTTTCGAGCTCGATGCCGTGGACTATCTGACCAAGCCCGTACGCCTGGAACGCCTGCAGCAATCGCTGCAAAAGGCCGAACGTGCGCTGAGCACGCGCAGCGTCGTGGACAGCGGCCCCGTCCTGCTGATCCAGGAGCGCGGCGGCACGCTGCGGCTGCCGCTGTCCGAAGTACGTTTTCTCAAGGCAGAGCAGAAATACATCACCGTGCGCACCGTGCAGCGCAACTACATCCTCGACGGAGCACTGGCCGATCTCGAAACCCGCCATGGCGAGCATCTGCTGCGCATACACCGCAACGCCCTGGTGCTGCGTGCGGCCCTGCGCGGCCTCGAGAAATATGACGACCCGCAGGAAGGCGAAGGCTGGGGCCTGCGCCTGCAAGGTGTGAGCGAGCTGCTGCCGGTCTCGCGCCGCCAGCTGGCGGCGGTCAAGACCGAACTCAAAGATATTTCCTGAATGAAAAAACCGGCTGAAAGCCGGTTTTTTTATCGAATGCAGTTGCAATCAATGCTCGTGCTTGTGCGCCGCTTCATGAGCAGCCGCGGGCGCGGGGGCGGGCTCGTGCGAATGCCCGACCTCGGCACCATGATCGTGCTCATGCTCGTGTCCATGGTTGTGCGCCGCACCGCTCATCACCGTCACGATGACGATGCCCAGCAGCAGCCAGAAGACCTGGGCTGCGGTTTCCTTGGCGCTCAGGCGCTTTTGCAGCTGGGGAATCAGGTCGGCCAACGCCACATAGATAAAGCTGCTCGACGCAATGACCAGGAAATATGGCAGCAGCTCGTGCAGCTGTCCGATGAGGAAATAGCCAGCCACCCCGCCCAGCGTTGTCACGGCCCCTGCCATGGACACCTTGATCAGCGCCACGCGGCGATTGCTGCTGGACTGGCGCAGCACCACGATATCGCCCATGTGATGAGGCACCTCATGCGCCAGCACCGACAGCGCGGCGATCAGGCCCAGACGGATGTCGGCCACGAAAGCCGATGCAATCAGCACGCCATCGCCAAAGCAATGCACGCTATCGCCCGTCAGAATGGCCCAGCCGCCCTTGCCATGGCTGTGAGCGTGCGTATGCTCGCCATGCTCATGGCGGGCGTGACCATGCTGGTGATCGTGGCCATGACCGTGAGCATGGTGCACGGGAACATGCTGGTGGGCGTCGCCATGCGAATGCTCATGGCCGTGGTGCCATAGCTCGGCCTTGGACAGCAGAAAGAAAAACACCAGCCCGATCAGCAGCACCACGAACAGATCATGGGACTTGCCGTGGCTCTCGAACGCCTCGGGCAGCAAATGCATAAAGGCCGTGGCGAGCAAGGCTCCCGCCGCCAGGCTCAGCAAACGCTGAGGCATCAGCCCTGGCGTGCGCCCCCCTCCCAGACTCATCAACAAGGCGGCCACCCAGACACTGCCGATACCAGCAGCCAGGGTGGCCAGAATAATTGCTACCAATGTCATAGCTTTATATGGCTTAACCGCAACCTTTTACAGGCGAATCTTGAGGATTTTCGCAGAATGCGCCGCCCAACGCGGCCCGCTTGCGACTATCCCCATACCGTCAGCCCCGGATGCGCATGACATGCATGGCACGCCGGGACTTCTTTCACCTTAGCAAAGCTGTCAAGCCCCCCGGGCCGAAAATTTCAGCGTATGAGGCATCAAGCCACGCCATGCTGGTTGAACCAGGTCAGCATGCGGGTCCAGCCGTCCTGCGCGGCCTGCTCGCGATAGCTGGGGCGGTAGTCGGCATGGAAGGCATGGGGCGCCTCGGGGAAGATCACGAACTCCGAGGCCCTGGCGGCCGCAGAGCCGGTCTTGAGAGCTGCTTTCATGGCTTCGACCGACTCCAGCGGAATGCCCGTGTCCTTGCCGCCGTACAGGCCCAGCACCGGCGCCTTGAGCTGCCCCACCAGATCCAGCGGATAGCTGGGCTGCAAATCGTTCTTGTTGCCCTGCAGACGCCCGTACCAGGCCACGCCGGCCTTGAGCGGGGCATGCGCCGCATAGAGCCAGGTGATGCGCCCGCCCCAGCAAAAGCCGGTGATGGCCAGCTTCTTCACATCGCCGCCCTGCGTACCCGCCCATTGCACGGCCGCGTCCAGATCGCCCATGACCTGGGCATCGGGTACCTTGGCGATCACCTCGCTCATGAGCTTGGCCATCTCGGCATAGGCCATGGGGTCGCCCTGGCGCACAAACAGGTCGGGCGCTATCGCCAGATAGCCGGCACGAGCCAGGCGGCGGCAGGTGTCGGCAATGTATTCGTGCACGCCGAAGATTTCGGAGATCACCAGCACCACGGGCAGATTCTGCCTGCCCGCAGGCATGGCCCGGTAGACCGGCAGCTTGAAGCCTTTGACATCGATGCTGACCTCACCTGCCGTCAGGCCGTCGACCGGAGTCTTGATGGCCGTCTGTGCCATGACCGGCCCGGCAGCGCAGGCATAGCCCACGCCCAGACCTGCCCCCAGGGCTGTGCGCAAGGCCGCGCGGCGGCTGGGCCGGGCATCGGTGCGACCGCCAAGCAGCCCCTGCATATCCTGAGCGATGTCTTCGTACTTCATGGATCCTCCTTGGGTTGATGGAATCTCAAGCCAGCCCGGCTCGCGCAGCAAGCCGGGCTGGCCATGCAGTCTAAGGCCAGTGCCTTTCCGTCAGCTCAGGCCAGCCAGCGCAGCAGCGCCGCAGCGGCCGCCCCCAGAATCACCACCAGCAAGAACGGTGCCCGCAGCCACAGGGCAAGCGCCGCCACCAGCAAGGCGCCCAGACGCGCATCCAGGCTGATGCGCGTGCCGCTGGCCAAGGTGTTCATCACCGTCAGCGATGCCAGCAGCGCCACCGTCAGACAGGCCGCGATCTGGGCCATGCGCGGGCTGCGCATCCAGCGCTCGGGCAGGCTGTAGCCCAGCAGCTTGGTCACAAAGGCCAGCGCACAGGCCAGCAAAATCCATTGCCACAGGGACAGCGTCATTGCTCAGCCTCCGAAGGACGCACCCAGCCCCAGAAGGCGCCCAGGGCCGCGGCCAGCAGAATCGGCACGCCTGCGGGCACCCAGGGTATGGCCAGGGCCGTGACCAGCCCGCAGCCCAGTGCCAGCGCCACCGGCTCGCGCGCATTGAGGCGCGGCCAGAGCAGACCGAGAAAGGCCGCCACGGCGGCTCCGTCGAGACCGAAGCGGCGCGTGTCGCCCAGCGCATTGCCCATCAGCGCGCCCAGCAAGGTGAACAGATTCCAGAGCAGGAACACGCCCGCCCCTGCGACCCAAAAGCCGCGCCGCTGCTCGGCCAGATCTTCCTGCCCCGATGCCGTGGCCGCAGATTCGTCGATGGTCCAGTGCGCGGCCAGCCAGCGCTGCAGCCCTTTGACACCCAGCAGACGGCTCATCTGCATGCCGTAGATGGCATTGCGCACGCCCAGCAGCGAGGCAGCGCTCACGGCCGCCATGCCGCTGCCGCCACCGGCAACCACGCCGATGAAGGCGAACTGCGAACCGCCCGTGAACATCAGCGCGCTCAGCGCCATGGTCTGCCAGAGATTGAGGCCGGCCGCCACGGAAAGCGCACCGAAGGAGATGCCGTACAGCCCCGTCGCCACCGAAATCGACAACCCCATGCGCACGGCGGGCGTCATTGCAAAGCCTTTGAACAAGATATTTCCCGCAACAAGCCAGAACAATTCAGGAGCTGACAGCGCATGTGAACAAAGCACTTCAGGTCAAAAACAACCTGAAATTCTTTATTAGAAAGCGCAAGCAGCTCTCTTTTTTAAGGATTCGTCTCGGCAAGACCTAGTCGCCCCGGGACGAACGCGTATCAGTGCGCCTTTGGGTGAAAAGCTCAATGCGCCTTTTCCCAGCTGCTGCCAAAGCCGATCTCGGCCAGCAGCGGCACGGACAGGTCGGCCACGCCAGCCATGATGGCCGGGATCTCGGCCTGCACCCAGTCCCTGGCGGATTCAGGCAGCTCGAACACCAGTTCGTCATGCACCTGCATGATGACCAGCACCTCGGGCTTTTCGGTATCCAGCCTGGCCTGCACGGCCACCATGGCCTTCTTGATCAGATCGGCCGCCGTGCCCTGCATGGGGGCATTGATGGCCGCGCGCTCGGCCGCTTTCTTGCGCGGGCCGTTGCCGCCGTTGATCTCGGGCAGCACCAGGCGGCGACCGAACACGGTCTCCACATAGCCCTGGGCGTGGGCCAGCTCCACGGTCTGGTCCATATAGCGCTTCACGCCGGGGTAGCGCTGGAAATATTTGTCGATATAGGCAGCCGCAGCCTTGGTTTCAATGCCCAGGTTCTTGGCCAGGCCGAAGCTGCTCATGCCGTAGATCAAGCCGAAGTTGATCACCTTGGCATAGCGGCGCTGCTCGCTGCTGACCTCGTCCACACTCACGCCGAAGACTTCGGCGGCCGTCGCACGGTGCACGTCCAGGCCGTTCTTGAAGGCGCTCAGCAGGGCCTCGTCGCCCGACAGATGGGCCATGATGCGCAGCTCGATCTGCGAATAATCGGCGCTGGCAATCAGCTTGCCCTCGGGGGCCACAAAGGCTTCGCGCACGCGACGGCCTTCGGGCGTGCGCACGGGAATATTCTGCAGATTGGGGTCGTTGCTGGACAGACGCCCCGTCACCGCCACGGCCTGGGCGTAGTGGGTGTGCACGCGGCCGTCGCTGGGCAAGGCCATCTGCGCCAGCTTGTCGGTGTAGGTGCCCTTGAGCTTGGACAGCGAACGGTGTTCGAGCAGCTTGGCGGGCAGCGGATAGTCCTCGGCCAGCTTTTCCAGTACCTCCTCGTCCGTGCTGCGCGCGCCGGTGGCGGTCTTCTTCACGACGGGCATACCCAGCTTGTCGAAGAAGATCTCTCCCAGCTGCTTGGGGGAGGACAGATTGAAGGGCTGGCCCGCAATCTCGTAAGCCTCTTCCTCGAGCTTGAGGATGCGCGCGCCCAGATCGTTGCTCTGGCGTGCCAGCTCGCCCGCATCAATGCTGACGCCATTTCGCTCGATGCGAAACAGCGCTTCGCTGGTCTGCATTTCCAGCTCGTAGATATGCAGCAGACCGGCATGGGCCTGGATGCGCGGCCACAAGGTGTTGTGCACATCCAGGGTCTGGTCGGAGTCCTCGCAGCTGTACGCCGCGGCCTTGTCCACGCTCACCTGGGCAAACGGAATCTGGTTCTTGCCCTTGCCGCACAGGTCCTCGTAGCTGATGCCGCTGCGACTCACATGGCGCAGCGCCAGGCTGGTCAGATTGTGCGGGCGGTCGGCTTCGAGCACATAGGACTGCAGCATGGTGTCGTGCGCATAGCCGCGCACGGTGATGCCGTGGTTGGCAAACACATGCTGGTCGTATTTGACATGCTGACCCAGCTTCTTCTTGCCGGCATCTTCCAGCCAGGGCTTGAGCCTGGCCAGCACCATGTCCATATCGAGCTGCTCGGGCACGTCCATGCCTTCGTGGCGCAGCGGAATATAGGCGGCCTCGCCCACGGCCACGCTGAAGGAGATGCCGACGATGCGGGCCACCATCTCGTCCAGCGAATCGGTCTCGGTATCCAGCGCCGTCAGCTCGGCGGCGCTGATCTTGGCCAGCCATTCATCGAGCTGAGCCTCGCTCAGAATGGTGGTGTAGAGCACATCGCGCTGCTGGGCAGTCACGGCGACCTCGGTCGCCGCCGCGTCATCGGCATCGAACAGGCCGCCTTGGGCACTGTCGACCTTGGCAGCCTTGCCTGGCTTGGCCGCCTTGGCTTCGGCTGCTGCGGCGCCCAGCGTGCGCACCAGCCCCTTGAAGCCGTATTTCTCGTAGAAGGGCGCAAGCGCTGCGCTATCGGGCTCGGCCAGCGTGATGGCATCGAGCTGCGGCAGGCCGCTGATATAGGAGGACAGATCGCAATCGGTCTTCATGGTCACCAACTGGCGGCTCAGCGCCAGCTGACCGCTGGCAATCGCATCGCGCAGGTTCTGACCGGCAACGCCCTTGATATCTGCGGCGCGGGCGATCAGATTGTCCAGCGAACCATGCTCCTCCAGCCACTTGGCTGCTGTCTTGGGCCCGACCTTGGTCACGCCGGGCACGTTGTCCACGGTGTCGCCCACCAGGGCCTGGTAGTCGATCATCAGCGCCGGCGGCACGCCGAACTCGGCCGTCACTCCCGCCACGTCGCGCTTCTTGCCGTTCATGGTGTCGATGATGGTCACATGCTCGCCCACCAACTGGCTCAAGTCCTTGTCGCCGCTGGAGACGATGACCTGTATGCCCTGGGCCGCCGCAGTCTGCGCCAGCGTGGCGATCACGTCATCGGCTTCCACGCCGGGCACGGCCACCACCTTCCAGCCCAGCAGTTGAACCACCTCGTGGATGGGCTCGATCTGGCTGCGCAAATCATCGGGCATGGGCGAGCGCGTGGCCTTGTACTCGGTGTACATCTCGTCACGGAAGGTCGGGCCCGAGGCATCGAACACGCAGACGGCGTAATCGGCCTGCA
Organism: Comamonas sp. wu1-DMT; assembly: GCF_040187805.1. Classification (NCBI taxonomy): domain Bacteria; kingdom Pseudomonadati; phylum Pseudomonadota; class Betaproteobacteria; order Burkholderiales; family Comamonadaceae; genus Comamonas; species Comamonas sp. wu1-DMT. Next base: position 90,384 of record NZ_JBANEM010000004.1, on the reverse strand, counting down.
CATCCTTCCTCAGCGCCTGCATCATGTTCACCATGCCGCGGATAGCGCCCGTAGCCGGGCTGGCCGGGTCGCCTGGAATCGCCCGCAGGTCGGGCATGGCATGGTAGGCGCGGTAGAGGTAGCTGGAGCCGTCCACCAGCACCAGGGTCTTGGAATTGCTCATACCCCGGATTGTGCACGCGTGCCCGGCTCCTCCGAGCTGCAGCCCAAAGACAGGCTGCGCCTGGTGGGACAATTCGAAGTCGCCCTACAATCTATGCATCATGCGCGCTGCACCACTTTTCATCATCCTGAGCCTGGCTGCCGGATCCGTTCTGGCCCAGTCCCCCACTCCTGCTCCGGCCAATGCCGTGGTCGCTCCTGCGCCCCAGGGCCAGCAGGACAACGCGGCGGCGACCGGCAGGCACAACCAGCGGATCGAACATATCCGCGTGGAAGATGCTGGCAGCCGTGTGGATGAAACCCGTGTGGGCGGTCAGACCCAGAGCATCACCGTGCAACCCAAGGTAGGCTCCATGCCCGAGTACGAGGTGCAGTCCAACGACGGCGCCCGCGCAGCCCGCAACCGCGACAACAACAGCGGCGACACCACGGGCACCCGCGTCTGGAATTTCATCAAATTCTGAAGCGCGGCGCGCCTTCCCCCATTCATGACAGGGCAGTGCTTCACTGCCCTGTTGCATATAGACACCTTCTCCCCGCTAGTTCGGTCGGTCGCCCCAGACCGGCGTATTCACCATGGCTGTTTTCACCGAAGTTTCCGATAAAGATGCGCGCGAGCTGCTGCGCCGCATGTCCCTAGGCGCGTTCAAGGAATTGCGCGGCATTCAAGGCGGCATTGAAAACACCAACTATTTTCTGACGACCGACCAGGGAGAGTGGGTGCTGACACTGTTCGAGCGCCTGAGTGCCGAGCAGCTGCCTTTTTACCTCTACCTGATGAAGCATCTGGCACAAGCCGGGATTCCCGTGCCGGACCCGCAGGGCGAGACACGCAGCGGTGACATTCTGCTCAAGGTCTGCGGCAAGCCCGCATCCATCGTCAACCGCCTGGCCGGCAAGAGCCAGCTGACCCCGGCTGCCGTGCACTGCGCTGCCGTGGGCGAGATGCTGGCGCGCATGCATCTGGCCGGTCAGGACTACAACCGCCAGCAGCCCAATCTGCGCGGCCTGCCCTGGTGGAATGAAACCGTGCCCGTGGTCCTGCCCCATCTGGGCGAGGAAACCGCCGCCATGCTGCGCGCCGAGTTGGCCTATCAGAACCATATCGCCGCCTCGGCCAGCTATGCGGCCCTGCCGCGCGGCCCCATCCATGCCGACCTGTTCCGCGACAACGTGATGTTCGACGGCGACCGGCTGACCGGCTTTTTCGACTTCTATTTCGCGGGCGTGGACACCTGGCTCTTCGATCTTGCGGTCTGCCTCAACGATTGGTGTATCGATCACGCAACAGGTGCACATGATGCCGAGCGCGCCAAAGCCATGCTTGCGGCCTACCAGTCCGTGCGTCCTCTGACCGGGCCCGAGCGCGAGTTGCTCAACGCCCAGTTGCGTGCCGGCGCCCTGCGTTTCTGGATCTCCCGCCTCTGGGACTTCCATCTGCCGCGTGAAGCCGCACTGCTGCAGCCTCACGACCCCACCCACTTCGAGCGCGTGCTGAGCCAGCGCATCGCACATCCGCTGACGCTGGACTGAGTACCAGGCAAGCTGATTGCTCCGGGGCTTTTGATGGCCCCGCTCAGCCGTCTCGGGTACAGTGCAAGAAGCGACTTTTGCACGCTCTCGCAAAAGTATTTCAGCCTCTTCCATGAAACTTCAAATCGTTCCACCCGGCACCGGTCTGCAATGGGTGCTGCAGGGTCTGCGCACCTTCAAAAGCCAGCCCCTCGCCCTTGCCGCCCTGTTCTTTCTGGGCATGGCCAGCATGTCTCTGATCTCGGCCCTGCCGCTGATCGGCCCTGTCATTGCACTGGCACTGCTGCCATGCATCTCGCTGACCATGATGGTCGCGGCATCCGAAGCCGCCCACGGCCGCAAGCCCACACCGGCGCTGCTGCTGGTGGCTTTCCGCTCCGGCAGCCAGCATCTGCACTCCATGCTGATGCTGGGCGGCCTCTATGCCGCAGGCTTTTTGCTCATCATCGGTGCCTCCAGCCTTGTGGACGGCGGCACGTTTGCCAGCGTCTACCTGGGTCAGACTCCCATGACCCGAGAACTGGCCGAAGAGCCCGAGTTCCAGTCCGCCATGTGGCTGAGCATGTTTCTCTACCTGCCGCTGTCGCTGGCCTTCTGGCATGCTCCGGCGCTCATCCACTGGCATGGCATCAGCCCCGTCAAATCGCTGTTCTTCAGCTTTGTCGGCTGCATTCGCAATATCGGTGCCTATCTGGTGTTCGGTGTCTGCTGGATCGGCGTGTTCATCGTCTCAGGCATGGCCCTGGCCATCGTGACCGGCATATTGGCCATGCTCATCGGCAGCATTGCCGGTGGCCTGATGGTGGCAACGGCACTGATGCTGGCAGCCATCTTTTTTACCTCGATTGTGTTTACCTTCCGTGACAGCTTCAGCCCGCCCGATGACGACCAGACTCTGATCGACTCCTCGTCGGGCACAGCGCCGCCATCATCGGACTCCTAAGCTCGAGCACTACCCCGCACCAGCCCCGACCCCAGGTCGGGGCTTTTTTATGGGCTGAACACAGGCCCGTGTAGCCAGATCATTCATCCCGGCGTCATCAAGCCGCCACGGCACTGTCATATTCGTTTCCTAGGATTCGCAGGACTGACCAAGGCATGCATCTCATGTCCTGGCATTCATCCAATTCAGCGCGGCCCCAAGTCTGCGCTTCACCCCACACTGCGAAACTCTCATGGCACAAAATCTGCTCAGCCGTCGTAAGGCCCTGCAACTCTTTTCCGGCGCTCCTCTGCTCCCACTGGGTTCGGTCGTGTCCGCATCCAGCCTGCTGGCCGCATGTGGTGGTGGTGACGATGACAACACAACGCCGACAACGCCTCCTGTCACCAAGAACTATGTTTCCGCCACCTTCACCAGCATGGCCGCGCCTACGCTGAGCACGCCTGCCAATATGGCGACCATGTATGCGGCCTCGCAGCTCAAGGTCGCTTTCGACGACAAGAGCGAGCAGGTCTACGACCTGGGCTATCAGCCCTTCTTCGTGACCGGCGACATGGTCTCCAACGGCAAGGGCGACCAGGTGCTGGCCGGTGGTTACTACGACATCTACAACAACAAGATCATCGACAAGACCGTTTCCGGCAAGGAGCGCCACTTCTTCTCCGATTCGCCCGACGGCACATCGTTGCTGACCGTTCCTGATGCCAAGGTGGACGGCGTCAAGGGCAAGCCCGTCTTCGCCGTGGTGCAGTTCGAGTACACCACCTGGGCCCAGGACGGTACGACCGATATGTACGGCAAGCTGCCATCGCCCATCGCCGTGCTGACGCTGGATCAGGACCAGACCACGGGCAAGCTGAGCCTGGTCAAATACCACAATGTGGACACATCCAAGGTTCATGGGCTGTGGATCACCTGCGGCGCCAGCCTGTCGCCCTGGGGCACCCATCTGTCCTCGGAAGAGTACGAGCCCGATGCCTTCAGCATCGGCACCAACACCATGTTCCAGGCTTACAGCGAGAACCTGTATGGCGACAAGAACAAGGCCAACCCCTACCACTACGGCCACATGCCCGAAGTGATCGTCAATGTCGATGGCACGGCCACCATCAAGAAGCACTTCTGCATGGGCCGCATCTCGCACGAGCTGGTGCAGGTCATGCCCGACCAGCGCACCGCGCTCATGGGTGACGACGCCACCAACAGCGGCTACTTCGTCTTCGTGGCAGACAAGGAAAAAGACCTGTCCTCGGGCACGCTGTATGCCGCCAAGGTTGGTGCGGGTTTCTCCATCGACCCCGCCGCCAAGAGCGCTGCCCCCCTGACCTGGATCAAGCTGGGCTCGGCCACCAGCGCCGAGATCGAGAACCTGGCCAACACGCTCAAGCCTGCGGACATCATGACCGTGGTCAAGACCGACCCGAGTGACTCCAGCTACACCAAGATCGTGGCCAACGGCAAGACCGAGTGGATCAAGATCAACGCCGGCATGGACAAGGCCGCGGCCTTCCTCGAAACCCATCGCTATGCCGCCTTCAAGGGCGCCAGCCTGGGCTTTACCAAGATGGAAGGCACGACCGTCAACGCCAAGGACAAGATCGCCTACTCCGCCCTGCAGAACGTGCAGTCCTCCATGGTGGCCGGCAATGCCGCCAACGTGCCCGGCAACGGCGTCTCCGTGCCCAAGCAGTTGGTGGCCGGCGTGGTGATGGCGCTGAACCTCAAGGGCGGCCAGAAGGACACGACCGGTACCGCCATCAACAGCGAATGGATGCCCGTGGACACCGCCCCCCTGCTGGCTGGTGAGGATCTGCTGGACAGCGACGGCAAGACCCTCAAGGGCGACGCACTGGGCAACACCGCCAACCCCAACAAGATTGCCAACCCCGACAACCTGAAGTTCTCGGAAAAGATGCGTACTCTGTTCATCGGCGAGGACAGCAGCCAGCACGTCAACAACTTCATGTGGGCCTACAACGTGGACACCAAGCAGCTGTCGCGCGTGCTGTCCGTGCCCGCAGGCGGTGAATCCACCGGCCTGCATGCCGTGGACGAAATCAACGGCTGGACCTACATCATGAGCAACTTCCAGCACGCTGGCGACTGGGGCGGCATCCACGCCAACGTCAAGACCCAGCTGGATCCGCTGATCAAGGCCAACTACAAGGACAAGTTCGGCTCCGCCGTGGGCTACATCACGGCCTCGCCCGCCCAGATGAAGCTCAGCGCCAAATAAGCGCCAACGCCTCATAAAAAAGCCGCCTTCTACAAGGCGGCTTTTTGCTGGGCAAAGGCGCTATGCCTCAGTCCACAATCGTCAGCTTGGCAATCGCCAGCGCCAGCCACTTGGTGCCATGGCGGCCGAAGCTGACCTGGGCGCGCGCATCATCACCCGAGCCTTCCACCGCCAGTACCTTGCCCTCGCCAAACTTGTTGTGGAACACCGCGATACCGGCCTTGATGCCGTGCGCGGGCTCGGCCTTTTGCTGCGGCACGGGCGGACTCGCAAAGACTTCGCTCTGCTTGCCGCCCCAGCCCGAGCCGTATTGACCTCCAGCCCTCGCCCCCCAAGCTCCACCGGTGCCTGAAGAGGGCGCAAAACTGCCAAAGCCGCTTTGCCTGGGCGTGATCCACTTGAGCGCTTCTTCGGGCAGCTCGTCAAAGAAACGGCTCTTGACGTTGTAGCGCGTCTGGCCATGCAGCATGCGCGTCTGCGAATGGCTCAGATACAGACGCTTGCGCGCACGCGTGATGGCCACATAGGCCAGGCGCCGCTCCTCCTCCAGACCGCCACGATCCATCATGGCGTTCTCGTGCGGGAACAGGCCTTCCTCCACACCGCCGATGAACACGGCATCGAACTCCAGGCCTTTGGAGGCATGCACGGTCATCAGCTGCACGGCATCCTGGCCGGCCTGGGCCTGGTTGTCGCCCGCCTCCAGCGCCGCATGGACGAGGAAGGCCTGCAGCGGCGACAGCGTCTCGCCGGTATCGGCATTGACCATGGAGGCCGCCGTACCGGCCGGCGCCTTGAGCGCCTCGTCCAGCTGCGGCTGATTCGGGTCCAGCCCCTGGCTGACAGGTGACTGGCTCAGCTGCGGTGCATTCTGCTGCTCGTCCAGCGGCATGGCCACGGCATCGCGGCCAAAGCCTTCCTGGGTCACAAAGCTCTCGGCAGCCGTGACCAGTTCCTGCAAGTTCTCGATGCGGTCCGCGCCTTCCTTCTCGTTGCGGTAATGCTCGATCAGGCCGCTTTGCTCTTCCACGGTCTCGATGATTTCACGCAGCGTGCGCCCTTGCGTCTGCTCGCGCAGCACATCGATCTGTGCCACAAAGCCCTGCAGCTTGGTGCCGGCCGTGCCGCCCACGGCCGTGACGGCGTCGCTCAGCGAGGTGCCGCTGCTGCGCGCCGTGTCCTGCAGGACTTCGATCGTGCGCGCGCCGATGCCGCGTGCGGGAAAGTTCACCACGCGCAGGAAGCTGGTGTCGTCGTGCGGATTCTCCAGCAGGCGCAGATAGGCCAGGGCATGCTTGATTTCCGCGCGCTCGAAAAAGCGCAGGCCGCCGTACACACGGTAGGGAATTTTGGAATTGAACAGCGCCGACTCGATCACCCGGCTTTGCGCATTGCTGCGGTAGAGCACGGCAATTTCCTGGCGCGTGAAACCATCGTTTCTGACCAGCTGCTTGATCTCGTCGACCATCCACGCAGCCTCGGCCAGATCGCTGGGCGCTTCGTAGATACGCACCGGCTCGCCCGGGCCCTGGCTGGTGCGCAGGTTCTTGCCCAGGCGGTTGCTGTTGTGGCTGATGAGGGCGTTGGCGCAGTCGAGGATATTGCTGTAGCTGCGGTAGTTCTGCTCCAGCTTGATCTGGTTTTTGACGTCGAACTCGCGGATGAAGTCGGCCATATTGCCCACGCGTGCACCGCGAAAAGCATAGATGCTCTGGTCGTCGTCACCCACGGCAATCACGCTGGCGGCCGACTCGTAGCGCCCGCCCACATCGTCGCCCGCCAGTTGCTTGAGCCACTGGTACTGCAGCTTGTTGGTGTCCTGGAACTCGTCCACCAGGATGTGCTGAAAGCGGCGCTGATAGTGGTGGCGCAGATGGACATCGTCACGCAGCAACTCGTAGCTGCGCAGCATCAGCTCGCCAAAATCGACCACGCCTTCGCGCTGGCATTGCTCTTCGTAGAGCTGGTACAGCTCCACTTTCTTGCGAGTGTCGGGGTCGGTCGCCACCACATCGCCAGGGCGCATGCCCTCTTCCTTGCAGCCCGCAATGAAGTACATCAGCTGCTTGGGCGGAAAGCGCTCGTCATCCACATTGAACTGCTTGCACAGACGCTTGATGGCCGAGAGCTGATCTTGCGTATCCAGAATCTGAAACGCCTGGGGCAACTTCGCGGCCTGATAGTGGGCGCGCAGCAGTCGGTTGCACAAGCCGTGGAACGTGCCTATCCACATGCCGCGCACGTTGTAGGGCAGCATGGCCGACAGACGCGTGAGCATCTCCTTGGCGGCCTTGTTGGTGAAGGTCACGGCCATGATGGAGCCGGGCGTGGCCTGCCCGGTCTGCAGCAGCCAGGCGATGCGCGTGGTCAGCACGCGCGTCTTGCCCGAGCCGGCACCCGCCAGAATCAGCGCATGGCCCGCAGGCAGGGTCACCGCGGCCAGCTGCTCGTCATTGAGGCCGGTCAGCAGGGGCGAGTGAGAGGCGGGATTGGCGCCGGAATTTGCACCGTCTGGCGCGGAGTCAAGCAGGTCGATCGGGAACATAGCCCCCCATTGTAGAAATGCTGGCGACTCCCTGCGACTTGCTGCTGCTTTCGTGGCTTCATGCTCCTGAAAGAAAAGCTGCCTGCGCTTGATAAATATGGATTTCAGATATTTTCATATCTGAAAAGCATGAATATCAAACGCAAGCAGCTATCAAATCATTCAAGCCACGGCACTCACACTCAGTGTCCACCCGCACCGGGCTCGACCGTGCGGCTCGGCCTCGGTGCCAGCCAGATCGCGCAGGCTGCCAGCACAAAGCCGCCCGCGATGATGAACATGATCTGGTTGGTGGCCAGCATCACGCTCTGGCTGGTGATGAGCTGATCGAGCGCCGACAGCGCCGCATCAGGACTCATGCCCGACTGCTGCAGCCCGTGCAACACCTCGCCGCTGGCATCGCTCAAACCCACCAGATCCGCATGCTTGCGCGTCGTGCCATTCTCCCAGGCCGTGTTGACCACGGAGACCGCGGCCGCGCCCGACAGGGTGCGCAGAAAGTTCATCAGGCCGGCGGCGTTGTCCATCTCCTGCGGCTCCACGCTGGCCAGCGCCAGCCCGGTGGTCGGGATGAAGAAGAACGGCAGACCCAGCCCCATGAACATCAGCGGCAGGGCGATGTCCCAATAGCCCATGTCCGTGGTCGCGAACGCGCGCCAGAAGGTGATCACCCCCATCCAGAACACGCCGCCAAAGATCAGCCGGCGCGGGTCCACCCGGGCCGCCAGCCCGGCCGCAGCCGGCGCCACGAACAGTGCGAACAAGCCCGTCCAGGCCGTGACCAGACCCGCCAGCGTGGCCGTGTAGCCCATGAAGCTCTGCAGCCACAGCGGCGTGAGCACATTGACGGCGAAGAAGGCTGCAAACGCCAGACTGATGGTCAACACGGCCATGGAAAAGCCGCGGTGCCTGAAGACGCGCAAATCCACGATCGGGTGCTCGGCATGCAGCTCCCAGATCATGAAGGCCGCAAAGCCCACCACGGCGACCACGGCCAGCGCCACGATCATGGGCGAGGCAAACCAGTCCAGGTTCTTGCCTTCGTCCAGCATCAGCTGCAGCGAACCCACCCAGACGATGAGCAACACCAGGCCTACGGTGTCTATGGGGTTCTTGAGCAGCGGCTGCTCGTAGCGCCTGACCAGATGCCAGACCGCGAACGCGCAGACCAGGGCCACCGGGATGTTGATCAGAAAGATCCAGTGCCAGGTGTACTCGTCGCAGATCCAGCCGCCCACGATGGGGCCCAGCACGGGAGCTATCAGCGTAGTCATGGACCACAGGCCGATGGCCGCAGGCGCCATCCGCGGCGGGAAGATGCGCAGCAGCAGCGACTGGGACAGCGGCATCAGCGGGCCGCCGGCCAGGCCCTGCAAGATGCGCGCAAACACCAGCATGCCCAGCGAATTGGCCAGACCGCACAGCAGCGATGCCAGACCGAACAAGCCCATGGCCGTGGCAAACACGCGCACCGCGCCGAAGCGCGCCGCCAGCCAGCCGGTCAGCGGCACGGTGATGGCCTCGGCCACCGCGTAGCTGGTGATGACCCAGGTGCCCTGGCTGGTGGTCGCGCCCAGGTTGCCGGCAATGCTGGGCACGGAGACATTGGCCACCGTCATGTCCAGCACGGCCATGAAGTTGGCCGCTGCCAGCACCAGGGCCGCCAGCCACAGCGTGCCCCCCGTCAGCGGCACCATGCCGGCGGCCATGGGCACGGCAGGCGCATCGGCCGCTGCGGCCGCACTTGCGTTGTGATCGCTCATGAGACGCTCACTGCGCGGCCGTGGTCGCCACGCCGGCTGCGTCGGCAGGGCCGCTGCGGGTGTCCACCGTCACCTGCATGGACAGGCCCACGCGCAGCGGGTTCCTGGCCAGCTCGGCGGCATCGAGCTGAATGCGCACGGGCAGGCGCTGCACCACCTTGATCCAGTTGCCCGTGGCGTTCTGCGCGGGAATGGCTGCAAACGCCGAGCCGGAGCCGCCGCTGAAGCCCACCACAGTGCCGCTGTACTTCACATCGCTGCCGTACAGATCGGACTGCAGCTGCACGCGCTGGCCCACGCGCACCTTGCCCAGCTGGCCCTCCTTGAAATTGGCATCCACATAGATCCGCTGCACCGGCACCACCGTCATCAAGGGCGCGCCGGCCTGCACGCGCTGACCGATCTGCACGCTGCGCCTGGCCACCACGCCATCGACGGGAGCGCGCACCGTGCTGCGATCCAGATCGACCTGGGCCTGATCGCGACGCGCCTGCGCCAGCTGCACCTCGGGATTGGTCTCGGCATCCGCCCCCTCGATCAAGGTGGCGTTGACCTGCTTGGCACCAATGGCGGCTTCGCGGTTGGCCCTGGCCTGGGCCTGCGCGGCCACGGCCGATGCCAGCTGCGCCTTGGCTGCGGCAAAAGCGTTCTGCGCCTGCGTCAGCTCCTCGCCCGAGACCGAACCACTCCTGGCCAGGGCCTGGCGGCGCTGCAAATCGATGGTGGCACGCTCCATATCGGCCTCGGCCGCCAGCAGCTGCGCGGCCGCGCGCTTTTCATCGGCCTCGCGTGCCGTCACCTGGGCCTTGAGGCCGCCATCATTGGCCACATAGCCCTTGACGCGGCGCATGGCGCGGGCCAGCTCGGCCTCGGCCTGGGCCAGTGCCAGCCTGGCGTCCGTGGGATCGATGCGCAGCAGCACATCGCCTTGCTTGACGGCCTGGGTGTCCCTGACCAGCACCTCCAGCACCGTGCCGCCTATGGACGGCGTGACCTGCGCCACCTCGGCCGCCGCATAGGCGTTGTCAGTGGAGACGAAGCGGGAGGCATGCAGCCACCAATAGACGCCGGCGCCCGCACCGCCAAGCAGCACCAGGCCTGCCAGCCCGGCCAGCAGCCGGTTGCGGCGCTGTTCGCGCACGGCAGGATTCGCGCTCACGGAAGAAGCGTTTTCAGTCATACAAAAACCTCGGAAATATTCTTGGGAGTCACGCAAACAGGACTGCATTCGAGGCCTGCCTGCTGAGGCAGCCGTCTTGCCCGAACCTGTTTTGCGCAAGTCGTGATTCAGTTCTGGAAAGTGGCTCAGGCCTTTGGCAAAGCCGCATGCTGGACGCCGGCGGACTCGCTCCAGCCGCCGCCCAGTGCGCGATGCAGACCGATATCGAGCGTCAGCGCACGCGACTGCACATCGACCAGCTGGCGCACGCTGGCCAGCAACTGGTCTTCGGCTGACAGCACATCGAGATAGCGCGCCAGCCCGCCTTCATAGCGGTTGCGCGCCACGCGATGCGCCTCGGTCGCGGCCGTCACGGCTTGCTGCATGGCCGTCAGCTGCTGCTGCAGCGCTCGCTGGCTGACGGCGTTGTCCGCCACCTCCTGCAAGGCCCGGTTCAGCGTGCTGCGGTACTGGGCCACGGCCTCGTCATAACGGGCGCGCGCGGCACCCAGTTGCAAGCGCAAACGGCCGCCATTGAAGATCGGCAGGCTGACGGCCGGGCCCACGTTGGCGATGCCGGAGCCGCTTCGGGTCAGCATGTCCAGGCCCAGCGACTGCACGCCGACAAAGGCGCTGAGATTCACATCGGGATAGAACTCGGCCTGTTGCGATGCCACGCGCGACTCCAGCGCCTGTGCCTGCAGGCGGGCCGCCACCACATCGGGGCGACGGCCCAGCAGATGCGCCGGCAACTGCTCGGGCAAGGCCCATTGCTGCTGCCACGGCGATTGCAGGCGCCCGGCATCGAGCACGATGGCCGCACCACGATCGGGAGCGGCGCCAATCAGCGCAGCAATGCTGTTGCGCTGCAAGCCGACCTGTTCCTGCATCTGTGCCAGTTCGGCCTGTGCAGCCGCCAGACGCGCCCTGGCGCTGTGCACGCTGCCCTGGTTTTCGAGCCCGTTGGCATAGCGCTGCTCAAACAACCCGGCCGTGGTCCGGCGCACCTGCACCGATTGCTCCAGCGTCTGCGCATTGGCGGCCAGGCGCAGCAGCTGTGCATAGGCCAGGGCCACATTGCTGGACAGCACAAGACGCGCCTGGGCTGCATCGGCCTCGCGCGCTGCCAGTTCGCCGGCAGCGGCGGCCACGGCGGCGCGCTGCTTACCCCACAGGTCCAGCGACCAGCTCAGGTCCAGCGTGGCGCGGCCGTAGTCATTCATGCCGCGCGGCGCGAAGGCCTCTGGCGTCAGATGGTTGTAGCTGAGCTTGTCCTCGCTGACCGAGGCGCGGGCGGAAAGCTGCGGCGCAGAGGCCGCCTCGCTCACGCCCAGCATGGCCCTGGCCTGCTGCACGCGGGCGGCGGCGGCCGCCATATCGGGAGCGCCCTCCATAGCCTCGGCGATCAGCTGATCGAGCTGTGCGTCGCCATAGCGCTGCCACCATTGCTGGGTGGGCCAGTCCATGGGCGGAGCATGGCTTGCAGCCTGCAGAGTCTCGGGCACGGGCTGCGCCAGCATGGCCTTGCCCTCCCATTCGGGAATCTGGGCACAGGCTGCCAGAACCGCCGGCAAGCCCAGAACCCACCAGCCATGGCGCCCGCGCCGAATCCTCTGCGGCGCGGCGGCTATGCATTGAGTCATGAAATACTTTGATAATGAACTGTACGGTACAGTATATGTTTCCAGCGTTTGAGATCGCAAGCGCTACACTGAAAGACATCACAACCGCCCCAGGACATTTCGCCCCATGCGCACCAAAACGGAAGAAAAGCGACAAGCCATCATTGACGTTGCAGCGGCCACCTTTGGCGAACTGGGCTTCGAGCGCACTTCCATGTCCGAGATCTGCACGCGGCTGGGCGGCTCCAAGGCCACGCTCTACAACTACTTCCCGTCCAAGGAAGCGCTGTTTCTGGAGGTGATGTTCCAGGCCTCCGAGGCCGACTTCCAGAACACCATGCTGGCGCTGCAGACCGGCAATGACGATGCGGCGCAGACGCTGCGCAACTTTGGCCAGCGTTTCCTGGGTCTGCTGTATTCGCCGGAGGTGATGTCCGTGCGCCGCCTGCTGGTCTCCGAAGGCGGTCGCGCCAATATCGGCCAACGCTGCTGGGACATGGGGCCGGCGCGCGGCAACGCTGCCATCAACGCCTTTTTGCAGCAGGGCATCGAGCGCCGGCTGCTGCGCAATGCCGATACAGAAGTCATGCGCCATCATCTGCTGGCGCTGCTGGAAGCCGAGCTGCTGCCGCGCTTCATGTTCCAGCACCTGCCCGCCCCTACCGCGCAGGAGATTGCCCTGTGCACCGAGCGCGCCGTGGATGCCTTCATGCGGGTCTATGGCACACCGGGTGACACACAGGGCAAAAGTGACGCTATAAGAAAATCCTTATAACCCTCATAACGATGCCGGAACATACGATTTGCGCCAGCGCCGTATAGAATCAATCACCGGGCCCAAGTTTTTTGAGGCCCGGTTTTTTTTGCCTGCTGCATGCCGGCACTGCCAAAAACCGGGCTCCAAGCCAAGCGCCTATCCTTGAAAATTGAGGTGGGTGAGATTCCCGCCGTGACCTTTTCCGGAGCTTGGAACCATGGAAATCTTCGACTACGACAACATTCTTTTGCTGCCCCGCATGTGCCGCGTGGAAAGCCGTTCGGAATGTGACACCAGCGTGGTGCTGGGCAACCTCAGCTTCAAGCTGCCTGTGGTGCCCGCCAACATGAAGACGGTGGTGGACGAGAAGATCTGCACTTATCTGGCACAAAACGGTTTCTTCTATGTGATGCACCGTTTTGACATCGACAACGTGGCCTTCACCAAGGACATGCAGTCCAAGGGACTGTTTGCCTCCATCTCTCTGGGCGTCAAGCAGCCGGACTACGAGACGGTGGACCGCTTCGTGGCCGACGGCATCTGCCCCGAATACATCACCATCGACATTGCCCACGGCCATGCCGAGAGCGTGAAGAACATGATTGCCTACATCAAGGCCAAGATCCCTGCGGCCTTTGTGATTGCCGGCAACGTCGCCACGCCCGAGGCCGTGATCGACCTCGAAAACTGGGGTGCGGACGCCACCAAGGTCGGCGTGGGTCCCGGCAAGGTTTGCATCACCAAGCTCAAGACCGGCTTCGGCACGGGCGGCTGGCAGCTGTCGGCGCTCAAGTGGTGCGCCCGCGTGGCGACCAAGCCCATCATTGCCGACGGCGGCATCCGCAGCCACGGCGACATCGCCAAGAGCATCCGTTTCGGTGCCACCATGGTGATGATAGGCTCCCTGTTTGCGGGCCATGAAGAGTCGCCCGGCAAGACCGTGGAAGTGGACGGCCAGCTGTTCAAGGAATACTACGGCTCGGCCTCCGACTTCAACAAGGGCGAGTACAAGCATGTGGAAGGCAAGCGCATTCTGGAGCCCGTCAAGGGCCCGCTGATGAACACGCTGGTCGAGATGCAGCAGGACGTGCAGTCCTCCATCAGCTACTCCGGCGGCACCAAGCTCATGGACATCCGCAAGGTCAACTACGTCATCCTCGGCGGCGACAACGCCGGCGAGCATCTGCTGATGTAGGCCGTAAAGCGCGACTCACCAGCGCGAAGGTGAACCTCCAAAAAAAAGCATCAAGGGCAGCTCAGGCTGCCCTTGTTGTTTTCGGCTGTCCCTTTTTCTGCATCCTGCGCGCACAACTGATCTGTGATCATGGCCGCGATTGCGGCCTTCACCAGGGCTTAGCATGTCGTCATTCATAAAAGCTCCAGGGAAACAACGCCATGAACACATTGAAGATCGCCGTTCTGGGCACGGGCATGATGGGCCTGCCCATGGCCCGCCGCCTGGCCCAGGCCGGCCATGAGGTCCACGTCTGGAATCGCACCCGCGCCAAGGCCGAGCCGCTGGCTGCCGATGGCGTGAGCATCCACGACAGCGCGGCAGATGCCGTACGCGGCGTGGACTTCGCCGTGAGCCTGCTGGAGAGCGGCGCCATCGTGGGCGAAGTGCTGTTCACGCTGGGGGTTGCCGATGCCATGCCCAAGGGCTCGCTGTTCATCGACATGGCTTCCATCCAGCCACGCGAGGCGCGTGAACATGCGGGCAAGCTTGCCGCGCTGGGCGTGCGGCATCTGGATGCGCCCGTCTCGGGCGGCACGCTGGGTGCGCAAGCCGGCACGCTGGCCATCATGGCCGGTGGCGAGGCTGCGGATTTCGAACATGCCCTGCCCGTCTTTGCAGCGCTTGGCCGTGCCACCCATGTGGGCCCGCACGGCGCAGGCCAGCTCGCGAAACTGGCCAACCAGATGATCGTGGGCATCACCATCGGTGCCGTGGCCGAAGCGCTGCTGCTGGCCGAACGTGGCGGCGCCGACCCTGCCAAGGTTCGTGAAGCCATCTCCGGCGGCTTTGCCGACAGCCGCATCCTGCAAGTGCATGGCGAACGCATGGTCAAGCACGACTTTGCGCCACGCGGGCGCATGACGGTGCAGCTCAAGGACATGCGCAACGCCATCGCCACGGCCGAGGAAGTCGGCTTTGACGCGCCCATCACCGGCCTGCTGGAGCAGCTCTATGCCGAGGGAGTGAAAAACGGCCTGGGCGACCTGGACCAGGCGGGTCTGTTCGTGGAATTGCAACGCCGCAACGCACTGGATTAAAAAAACCCGCGGGTTTTCCTGCAAGCCCTCCAGAATTAGCGCATAATTGCGGTCTCGCTTGCAGCGCAGGCGTTGTGTGGGGCTCTTAGCTCAGCTGGTAGAGCAGCGGACTCTTAATCCGTTGGTCGAGTGTTCGAATCACTCAGGGCCCACCAAATTTCTTCAGTCTGATTCTTCAGATTGATCCTCCGGATTTACTCCGGCGGGCTCTTAGCTCAGTTGGTAGAGCAGCGGACTCTTAATCCGTTGGTCGAGTGTTCGAATCACTCAGGGCCCACCATAATTCAAAAGCCAAAGTTCTCAGGAACTTTGGCTTTTTTCTTGGCCGCGCCCAAGCGCCGCCGAATCTGCAAAAGCATGGGCGCCGACACCGGAGCCGCGCCATATCAGGCATCATGCAGGCATCCCCGGGCAGTATTTGCCCACCCAAGACTCACTATGCAAAACGACCTCTCCACGTTCTGGCGCGGACCGCGTTGGACTCTGGCCATGCTGCTTGCCATTCTCGGCATGCTGGGCCCGTTCTCGGTTGACACCTATATTCCCGCCTTCTCGGGCATTGCCAAGGCCTTGGGCGCAACCCCTGTAGAAATGCAGCAGACACTGTCTGCCTACCTGCTGGGCTTTGCCTTCATGAACCTGTTTCATGGCGCCCTGGCTGACAGCTTCGGACGCCGCCCCGTCATCCTCTGGGGACTGGTGATGTTCACCATCGCCTCGGCCGGCTGCGCGCTGTCGCAGAACATCACCCAGTTGGTGATCTTCCGCACTCTGCAGGGCCTGTCCACGGGCGCCGGCATCGTGGTCTCGCGCGCCATCGTGCGCGATATCTTTCCGCCGACCCAGGCCCAGGGCGTGATGGCGCAGATCACCATCTTCTTCGGCGTTGCACCGGCACTGGCTCCCGTGATCGGCGGCTGGCTGTTCGTGCACCTGAGCTGGCAGGCCGTTTTCTGGTTCCTGAGCATCGTGGGCGTGCTGCTCTGGCTCATCAACGTCAAGTTTCTGCCCGAATCGCTGCCGCCGCAAAAACGCCAGCCCTTCCAGTTCAGACCGCTGATGCAGGGCTATGGCATCTTGCTCACCGATCCGCGCTTTCTGCTGCTGGCCCTGGCCAGCGGCATTCCGTTCAACGGCATGTTTCTCTATCTGCTGTCGGCACCGGCTTTTCTGGGCGATATCCTGCAGCTCGAGCCCACGCAGTTCTTCTGGTTCTTCATCGCCACCATCGGCGGCATCATGGCCGGCAGCTGGACCAGCGGTCGCCTGGCCGGACGCATCCCGCCCAAGCGCCAGATCCGCCACGGCTTTCTGGTGATGTGCGTGACCTCCATCATCAATCTGGTGGCCAATCTGATCTGGCCCGCCCATGTGAGCTGGGCCTTGATTCCCATCAGCCTGTTCGCCTATGGCTGGGCGCTGATGGTGCCCGTGGTGACGCTGCTGGTGCTGGACATCCATCCTGCGCGGCGCGGCCTGGCCTCTTCGCTGCAGGCCGTGGTGGGCTCGGTGGCCAACGGCTTTGTGGCCGGCGTGATCGCGCCGCTGGTCATGCATTCGGCCGCACTGCTGGCCACGGGCTCGATTCTGATGATGCTGATCGGCCTGGTCGCCTGGATCTATCTGCACCACCACTGGCCGGACATCGGCCGCCATGCCTCCGAACATTAAATAATGGAGCAGCTACCGCACGTCATTCATAGACTTCAGATTGGAAGGCATCTGAAATGCTTGAATGACATGCGCTAGCAGCTCACTTTTCAAGGGCTATCTCAGCCCTGTATGGGCAACAAAAAGCCGGCTTCAAGAGCCGGCTTTTTTCATGCTTCGGGCCTCAGCCCGAATCAGCGATCAACGCTCGTCGCGACGCGGTGCGCGGGGCTTGCGCTCGAAGCTGCGCTCGCCACCACGTTCGCCATGGGGCTGATAAGGCTTGCCGGCACCCTGACCAAAGGCAGGACGGCGATCGCCGCCGCCGAAGCCGCGCGATTCACCACCACGGAAGCCGCCTTCGCGGGGAGCGCCGGCATGAGCGCCTTCACGGCCACCGCCAAAGCTCTTGCGACCGAAATCGCCGCCTTCACGGCGCTGGGCACCACCACCGAAGCCGCCACGCGATTCGCCGCCGCCGAAGCTGCGCTCTTGACGCTCGCCACCACGGAAACCGCCGCGATCGCCACCAAAGCTGCCGCGATCATCACGACGCTCGAAGCTGCGCTCTTGACGCTCGCCACCGAAGCTGGGGCGGCCACCGCCGAAGCCGCGATCACCACCACGGTCGCCGCCGCGATCGGCAAAGCGATCACCACGAGGTGCACCAAAACCGGCGCGATCGCCACCGAAACGGTCACCGCCACGGTCGCCACCGAAACCACCGCGATCATTGCCACGGCCACCGCCGAAGCTGCCGAAGCCGGATTTGCGACCGTAGCCTTCGCCATCGCGACGACCACCGAAGCCACCGCGACCACCGGCGCCGCCGCCACGGCGACCGTCACGCTCGCCAGAGGCGGGGAAGCGCTGCTGGGGTTCCATGCCGGGAATGGTCTCGGCCTTGAACTGCTGACGGGTATAGCCTTCGATGTCGAACACGCGGCGACGGTCGCGGAATTCCGCAAACGTCACGGCCACGCCTTCGCGGCCCGCACGACCGGTACGACCGATACGGTGGGTATAGTCCTCGGCCTTCATCGGCAGGCCGTAGTTGAAGACGTGGGTGATGGTGGGCACGTCGATACCGCGAGCAGCCACATCGGTGGCCACCAGGATCTGCACCTGGCCGTTGCGCAGCGCCATCAGGCGGCGGTTGCGCAGGCCCTGGCTCAGAGCACCGTGCAGGGCCACGGCAGAGAAACCGTCCTGCTGCAGATCGTTGGCCAGACCGTCACACTCCACCTGGGTGGACGCAAACACGATGGCCTGGTTGATGCTGCTGTCACGCAGCCAGTGGTCGAGCAGCTTGCGCTTGTGCTGCATGTTGTCGGCCCAGAACAGCGCCTGCTTGATGTTGGCGTGCTTCTCCTGGGGCGTGGCAATCGTGATCTTCTTCACGTTGGCGCCGCCGTCATGCATCACTCGCATGGCCAGCTGCTGAATGCGGGGAGCAAACGTGGCGCTGAACATCATGGTCTGCTTGCGCTCGGCCGTCAGCTGGTTGACTTCGGCCAGATCGTCGGAGAAGCCCAGGTCCAGCATGCGGTCGGCTTCGTCGACCACCAGGAACTGCACCTTGTCCAGCTTGATCTGCATGGAGCGCTGCAGGTCCAGCAGACGGCCGGGAGTGGCCACCACCAGATCGGCGTTCTGCAGCTTGGCGATTTGCAGCTGGTAAGGAATGCCGCCCACCACGTTGGCGATGCGGATGCCGCGGCAGTGCTTGACCAGCTCGATGGCGTCATGCGCCACCTGCTGGGCCAGCTCACGCGTGGGGCACAGCACCAGGGCGCCGGGCACGGCGGCCTTGAAGTTGCGGGCGTTGGTGGGGTCCTTGCGCTTGTTGCGCTTGGGAGCGGGCTCGCCCTTGGCCGCAGCTTCGGCGCACAGGCGCTCGAATTCAGCCTTGGCGGCCGCATCGGCCACGGCACGCTGCTTGATCAGGGTGTGCAGCACGGGCAGCAGGAAGGCAGCGGTCTTGCCCGAGCCAGTCTGGCTGGAGACCATCAGGTCGATGAAGCCGTCGGCATCGGCACCTTCGCCCATGGCCAGGGGAATCGCTTGCAGCTGCACAGCGGTAGGCTGGGTATAGCCCAGGTCGGTCACGGCCTGGATCAGTTCGGGGGCCAGACCCAGTTCTACGAAGCCATTGGGTTCGTCGGCGGCTTGGGTTTCTTCGACAGCGGCATCTTCCGCGTCCATGTCGGCCAGCATGGCGTCCAGACGGGAATCGAGTTCGGGAGAAGACAAAGCAATATCAGCAGCGGCCACTTGGCCCTGCTCCAGGGAGTTTTCTGTCATGAATAGCTCACGCAAAAAGCGACGCAGTCAGCGTGCTGCTCGCTTCTTTGACGGTTGGTTATCAACATCCACCGTCAGACTTTGACTGGCCCGTTCGCAAAACGGGGCAGATGGGTGTTATGGCTTGTCGTGTCGGCGCTGGGCAGGCCGTTGCACGCAAGTAAGAACCCGGTGTGTGATGGAGATGCGCAAAAATTACCCATTGATCGGGTAAGCAGTGCATTGTCGCATGTACCGGGTTTTCCCGCAAGTGGCAGGGCTATACCGACCCGCCACCGCACCATCAGACGCTGAGCAGTTGCTGGCGGTAATGCTGCAGCTCGTCGATGGACTCGTGCACATCGGCCAGAGCCGTGTGACGCTGCGCCTTCTTGAAGGAGGTATAGGCCTCGGGCTTCCAGCGCTTGGCCAGCTCCTTGAGCGTGCTCACGTCGATATTGCGATAGTGAAAGAAATTGTTGAGCTTGGGCATGTAGCGCTCCATGAAGCGCCTGTCCTGACCAATGCTGTTGCCGCACAGCGGCGTCTTGCCCTTGGGCACGTATTTGCCCAGAAAGGCAATCAGCGCGGCTTCCGCCTCTGCTTCGCTGATGGTCGAAGCCTTGACCTTGTCGATCAGGCCGCTTTTGCCATGTGTGCCCTTGTTCCAGGCATCCATGCCGCCCAGCAGCTCGTCGGACTGATGAATGGCGAATACCGGGCCTTCGACGCGAATCTGCAGATCGGAGCTGCTGACCACCACGGCAATCTCGATGATGCGGTCGCGGTCGGGGTTCAACCCCGTCATTTCGCAGTCCAGCCACACCATATTGAGATCGGACTTGGGCAGAACCGGTGGGGTAGCGGCCACGGGGGCGGCGCTGACGGAATTCGTACAGGAAGCTTCAGACATGGCGCAAATTGTCGCCTACACTGCCAATACATGGCTTCCAGACTAGATTTCACATTGGCACTTTCGCTGCTGTTTGCGACGGCCGTGGCCCTGCAATGGCTGCTGCGCGTGTGGCTTGTTTCGCGCCAGGTGCGCCATGTGGCCACCCACCGCGACGCCGTGCCGCCGGCATTTGCCCATCGCATCAGCCTGTCCGCCCATCAGAAGGCGGCCGACTACACGCTGGCCAAGGCCAGGGTGTCGCTGATCGACATCACGCTGTCGGCCGCCGTGCTGCTGTGCTGGACGCTGCTGGGCGGGCTGGACTGGCTCAACCGCTGGCTGCTGGAATTCATCAGCCCCGACCTGTGGCAGCAGCTGGCGCTGCTTGCCAGCTTTGCCGTGATCTCGGCGCTGATCGAGCTTCCCCTGTCGCTCTATCAGACCTTCAGGCTGGAGCAGCGCTTCGGCTTCAACCAGATGACGCCAGGCCTGTGGCTGGCCGATCTGCTCAAGTCGACGCTGGTGGGCGCCATCATCGGCCTGCCGCTGGCGGCCTTGATTCTCTGGCTCATGGGCTCGACCGGCCCGCTGTGGTGGCTCTGGGCCTGGGGCGCCTGGACGGCTTTCAATCTGCTGCTGATGTGGATTTTCCCCAGCTTTATTGCACCGCTGTTCAACAAGTTCGAACCGCTGGCCGATGAAAGCCTCAAGAGCCGCGTGACCCGGCTGATGGAGCGCTGCGGCTTTGCGGCCAAGGGACTGTTCGTGATGGACGGAAGCCGCCGCTCGGCGCATGCCAACGCCTATTTCACGGGTTTCGGCAATTCCAAGCGCGTGGTGTTCTTTGACACCTTGCTCAGGCAGCTCAGCCCCGGCGAAGTCGAAGCCGTGCTTGCTCACGAGCTGGGCCACTTCAAGCACAAGCACATCAGCAAGCGCATGGTCCTGATGTTCGGCGTCTCGCTGCTGGGCTTTGCACTGCTGGGCTGGCTCAGCCAGCAACTCTGGTTCTACACGGGACTCGGAGTCTCTGTGCTGCTGGATCCGAACATCGGCGTGGCTGCCGAAAACAATGCGCTGGCCCTGCTGCTGTTCATGCTGGCGGTGCCGGTGTTCAGCTTCTTCGTCACGCCGCTGATGTCCGCCATGTCGCGCCGCGACGAGTTCGAGGCCGATGCCTATGCCATGCAGCAGGCCGATGGTGCACAACTGGCTTCGGCACTGCTCAAGCTTTACGAGGACAATGCCTCCACACTCACGCCAGACCCATGGTATGTGAGCTTTTACTATTCACACCCTCCTGCCGTGGATCGCCTGGCGCGCATGCCGGCTCCTGCAGGCAGCTTGTAACACCACAACGAATTCAGACATGAGCACACCCACACTGCAACAGAAAGACTGGTCCCAGCTCAAGCGCAGCGCCCTGAGCACAGAGCAAGTGCAAGAGCAACTGGCAACCCTTGAGGGCTGGGAGCTGCTGGCCGGCAACGCGGCCATCAGCAAGACCTTCCGTTTCGTGAATTTCTACGAAACCATGGCCTTTGTGAACGCGCTGGCCCTGATTGCCCATCAGCAGGACCACCACCCCGATCTGGAGGTGGGCTACAACCGCTGCAAGGTCAGCCTCAACACCCATGATGTGGGCGGCATCTCCGAGACCGACATCGACTGCGCACGCCGCATCGAAGCACTGCTGAATCCGGCCTGATCCTTATGGCAAAACAAGGACGGCGCCCAGGCGCCCAAGCAACAGGCGACACCCAGACAGGCCTGGTGGTCGCCAGCTATGGCCGTCATTGCGTGGTCGAGACCCCGGACGGCGAACGCCGCATCTGCCACCCGCGCGGCAAGAAAAGCCAGGCCGTGGTGGGCGACCATGTGCAATGGCTGGCTCCCCCACCCGGCCAGGGCGATGAGGGCACGATCGAAAAAATTGTGGAGCGCCGCAACGTCTTCTACCGCCAGGATGACATCCGCACCAAGACCTTTGCTGCCAACCTGGACCAGCTCCTGATTCTGATAGCTGCCGAGCCGGTATTCAGCGAAGTGCAGCTCGCCCGCGCGCTGATCGCCGCCGAGGCCGCACACATCAAGCCCATCATTGCGCTCAACAAGATGGACCTGGAAGAGCCCTTCCTGCGCGCCTGGCAGCGGCTGGAGCCTTACCGGACCATGCGTGATGCCGCGAACGCTGCACCGCATTACATGGTGCTGCCGCTGTCGCTGGAAGATGCGGACGACGAGGATCGCGACGCCATCATCGGTCTGCTGCAAGGCAAGACAACCCTGGTTCTCGGTCCTTCGGGCGTAGGCAAGAGCACCTTGATCAACTTGCTGCTGCCCGATGCCAAGGTGGCGACCAACGAAATTTCGCAGGCGCTGAACACCGGCAAGCACACCACCACCAGCACCACCTTGTACTGGGTGGACGAGGCACGCACCACCGCCATCATCGACTCGCCAGGATTTCAGGAGTTCGGTCTCTATCACATTGCCGCCACGCAACTGGCAGCCTGCATGCCCGACATCGGCGCACTGGCGGACCAGTGCAAGTTCTACAACTGCACCCATCTGCATGAGCCTGGCTGCGCCGTCATGGCCCAGGTCGAAGCGCAGGACAGCCCCCACTCCATCAGTGCCAACCGCTACCGGATCTATGGCGAGCTGTTCGATGAACTGAGTCAGGAACCCCGCTACTGAGCGCGAGGCCAGCCAAGCCGCAGGGCCGCGCCATATGAGAGCAATTTCAGCGTTTGCCACGCAGCCATTCCAAGCCCGATGAGCGCCGGCACGAGTGCTCGGCCTCCGGGCTTGGCTGCCGGCCACAACCCGGTGTTCACGTCATGAAGCCCAGAGTTTTCCAGCCCTGTTTGCAAGCCGCCCTCGCCGTCGCGCTATATGCAGGCATGAGCCTGGCCTGGGCCCAGGGCACGGACTCCGCCCCCAGCTGGGAGGACGAGCCACCCACGCTGTCTCGCTGGATCGAAGAAGGCTACAAGGCCGAGCTGAGCCGGCAGCCATGGCGCGCAGCGCAGCGCTATTGCGCGGCAGCACGCTATGGCAGCCTCGAAGCCCAATACCGGCTGGGCCGGCTGCTGTTGCTGGGGCGAGGCTTGACTCCCGACCCTGCCACGGGCACGACGCTGCTGGCCCTGGCCGCCCAGCGCGGCCATGAGAAAGCCCGCTTGCTGCTGGCCGGCAAGCTCCCTGGCGACCGGCTGCCCGACTGCCTGACCCAGGGCGATGCGCCCGCACAGGAGTTTCTGGAGGCCAGCCAGGAGGCCGTCCCCCACGAGGTGGTGGCCAGCTATGTGAGCAGCCTGCCCAGGGAGAAGCGGCGCATGGCCGAGCTGGTGCAGCGCCTCGCACCGCGTTTCTCGATTGATCCGCGGCTGGCACTGGCCATCGTACGCTCGGAGTCGAATTTCGAGGCGCAGGCGCTGTCGCCGCGCAATGCTCAGGGCCTCATGCAGCTCATTCCCGAGACGGCCGAGCGTTTTGGCGTGCGCGATGCCTGGAATCCCGAGCAGAACGTGCGTGGCGGCCTGGCCTACCTGCGCTGGCTGCTGGAGCGCTTCGAGGGCGATGTGGCACTGGTATCGGCAGCCTACAACGCGGGCGAGAGAACCGTGCAACAGTATGGCGGTGTGCCTCCTTATGCGGAGACGCGTGAATATGTGCGACGCATACTCAGCTTCTATCGCGCCAAGCGCCACGAGCGCCCTGCTCGCTGATGGCACCTTGAACAGTGCCCGGCATGCCCGTCGCACCTGAGCCACCTTGGTATATGGCAATGCGCAACACAGGACTTCGATGACCCGCTGCGGCTTGAGCGCTCATGCACCAAGCTGCTGCCACGCAGAAGGCGATGTCCGGGTGCTCAACCGAGCAGACGGGCAAAGGTCAGCAAGGCCAGCAGCAGCAGCCAGACCACGACCGAACGCCAGACCAGCCCCACCACACTGCGCAAATGAGCCATTTCCGGCTCCCGCCCCGGAGTGACATCGCTGCCCGTCCACTGTGCATCGTCGCCCTCTTCGCCGTCAGCCGCATCGCGGCGGCGCAAGGCCTCGCCCCCCAGGCGGACATTGATGGCACCCGCAGTGGCAGCCAGAATCACGCCATCGTTGTCATTGGGAAAGCGCTGGGCATAGACGCGCCAGTTGTCTATGGCCTCCTCAAAGCTGCCCACCATGGCAAAGGACAGCGCCGTCAGCCGCGCCGGCAGCCAATCGATCACATACCAGGCCTTGGCTGCGGCGGACTGCAAACGCTCGCTGGTCGGTGCCCGAAGACCTTCCGCACCCTTGCGCGACCAGGCACGCGACAGATATTCAGCCATGCGGTAGAGAATGGCACCCAGCGGTCCCAGCCCCAGAGCCGAGAGAATCGAAAACCAGAACAGCACGCCAAACACATGACGGTGCGCTGCCAGCACCGAGTACTCGATGACATGGCGCACTACTTCGCTGCGTGGTACCTCGCTGGCATCGACCTGCTGCCAATCGGCCAGGGCCTGACGGGCGGCAAATTCATCACCGGCATCGAGCGCATCGCGAATCCGCGTGAAGTGGTGGCTGAACTGGCGAAAACCCAGCGTGACATAGAGCACCGCGACATTCCACAGCATGGCTGCAGGCCAGCCTATGAACTCCATCAGCGCCCAGAATATGCCCAGCACGATAACGCTGGGCAGCAGCACGGCCATCGCCCAGGCAAGCCAGCCATGGTGGGGCTTGCCCGCATCAAAGTTGCTGCGCACGGTCACGGTCCAGGCGCGATAACCGGCCTGTACCAGATTGGATCGGGCCAGCGGGCGCGCCTGTTCCAGCAGCAGTGCGATCAGGATGGCAAAAAAGCTCATTGCTTCATCATAGCTGCGCTGTTTACCGGCTTGTTACAACTGCTGTCTCAAGCCGCCAAAAAACGGTAAAGATTGCGCAACATGCCCGCTGTCGCGCCCCAGATATAGCGTTGCTGCTCACCATCCTGATAAGGCATGGCAAACCATTCGCGATCCACCCCCTGCCACAGCATGGCATGACGTTCATGATGCGCGGGATTGAGCAGATAGGACAGGGGAACCTCAAACAGATCGGCCACCTCTCCCGGATTGGGGAAGTAACTGGCCTGCGGGTGAACCAGCGCCACCACAGGGGTGATGTGAAACGCCGTACCTGTCACGTAAATGGGCAAACGACCCAGCACCTCGACATTCTTGGGAGCCAGTCCCACTTCCTCATGCGCCTCGCGCAATGCCGTGGCCTCGGCCGAAACATCCTGCGGGTCACGTTTACCGCCCGGAAAAGCTACCTGACCCGAGTGCGTGGACAGTCTGGCCGAACGCACGGTCAGCAACACGGTGGGCTGCTCGCGCATGACGATGGGCACGAGCACGGCCGCATCGGAAGGCTGCTTGGCCGTGATGCGCTTTTCCTGCATGGCCTCGGGCAGCCACTGCGGTGGCTGGGCAAAGCGCGTGCGCAAGGCCTGAGGCGTCTGAGCAGCCAGCGGCACAGCCGGCAACTGGCTATCAATGCCCAGAAGGCGAGCCTTGCGCGGATCAACAATGCCCACCACGGGGAGCGAAGAATTATCAGATGCAGGCATGTATGTGTTCGGCCAAACCGCAAAGCAAGAATCACGAACCAAGGCAGACATAAAAAAAAGCCGCCACAGCGAACTGTAGCGGCTTTTACGGAATCACTTCCGATGCGTGTATTACTCGGCTGCAGCAGCAGTCTTGTTAACACGCTGGGGCAGCTTTTCCTTGATACGAGCAGACTTGCCGCTACGCTCACGCAGGTAGTACAGCTTGGCACGGCGCACATCACCGCGACGCTTGACTTCGATCTTGGCGATCAGAGGAGAGTAGGTCTGGAACGTACGTTCCACGCCTTCACCGCTGGAGATCTTGCGCACTGTGAAGCCGCTGTTCAGGCCGCGATTACGCTTGGCAATCACCACGCCTTCGTAAGCCTGCACGCGCTTACGGTTACCTTCCACCACGTTCACGCTCACGATGACGGTGTCACCGGGGGCGAATTCGGGGATGGTCTTGTTCAGGCGAGCGATTTCTTCTTGCTCGAGGGTCTGGATCAGATTCATGATTTAGTCCACCTTGATCTTGTCCGCGCCAGAATTGGCAAGCGCCGGGATTGGTGCTATTGCTGCATTACAAGAACAGCCCGAAAGCTGTCCCGCTATTTCCTTGCAGCGGCCGGATAGAGGATCAAAGAACTTGCAATTATAGCTTGGACGCTGTTTTTGCCAAAAAACCCTCATCTTTGGCATTGAGCAGCCCCTGTTCGCGGGCCTGCTCTATCAACTCGGGCCTGTGCTCGGCCGTGATGCTCAAGCGCTGATCGCGACGCCAGCGCTCGATATTGGAGTGATGGCCGGAGAGCAGCGCGGCTGGCACCTCCTGATCATTCCAGACTTCTGGGCGAGTGTAGTGGGGGCAGTCCAGCAAACCGTCAAGCGCAGGATTGAAGCTGTCCTGCTGAAAGCTGCCTTCATCGTTAAGCACACCGGGCTGCAGACGCGCCAAAGAGTCCAGCAACACCATGGCTGCCAGCTCACCACCCGAAAGTACAAAGTCACCCAGACTCAGTTGATGAGTGACATTTCTATCAATGAAACGCTGGTCAATGCCCTCATAGCGGCCACAGAGCAGCACCGCACCCCGGCTTTCGGCCCAATCGGCCACCACGGCATGCTTGAGGGTCGTACCTATGGGTGAGAACAACACCACAGGAGCAGGCTCTGCCTGTTCCTGTGCATCGACTTCAGCGCGTGCCGAGCGAATCGCTTCGAGGCAGCGCTGCAGCGGCTCGGCCATCATCACCATGCCGGGGCCTCCGCCAAATGGACGATCATCCACACGGCGGTAATTGCCTTCGGCCCAGTCACGCGGATTCCACAGATGCACTGCCACCTGGCCCGAGCTGTAGGCACGGCGCGTCACCCCGCTCTCAAGAAATGGAGCGAACAGCTCAGGAAACAGCGTAATAATGTCGAAGCGCATTGATATAAAAGCGATTTCAGCTACAAACTAAATAGCAAAAAAAAAGCATTCCAGCTCAATAATCGGGCTGCCAGTCGGCCACGATCTTCTTGCCGGCCAGATCCACCGAATCCACATAGGCATCGACAAAGGGTATCAGACGCTCCTGCTCCTTGCCGTCCTGTTCATAGCCCAGCACCAGAACAGTCTGCGGGCCGGTGGCCATCAAGTCCTTGACCACCCCCAGGGTCACACCTTCGCGGTTGACCACGTTCAGCCCCATCAGATCCACCCAGTAGAACTCACCATCCTCGGTCTTGGGGAAATGCTCGCGCGCCACAAAGACGCGGGCACCGCGCAGAGCCTCGGCGGCGTTGCGGTCGGCGACTTCAAGCGAGGTTGCCACGATGGTGTCGGCATGGAAGCGGGCCTGCTTGACGGGCAGCACCACGGTACCCGTGAAATGCTTGGCACCTTTCTCGGCAGGCTGCAAAAACCAGTCCTTGGCGGCAAACAGGGCCTCTGGGGCGCTGCTGAAGGCATGCACCTTGAACCAGCCCTTGATTCCCCAGGCATCGGCAATGCGACCGACTTCAATGGCATCAGCAGGCAAGCTCGTGGCTTGAAGAACAGGCATGTGGCTCATGGGATCAGCAGAAAATGCAGAATTTCAATAAAAAACGGGTCCCGTCAGGCAAGCCAACGGAACCCGCTTTGGTAAAGGTGCCTAGAGAGCGACCGCCTAAATTAGGCAGCAACCTTCTTTGCAGCTTCCTTGATCAGGCGTTCAGCCGTATCGGAAGTTTGAGCACCAACGCTCTTCCAGTAGTTCACGCGGTCCAGAGCCAGACGCAGGCCTTCTTCGGCGCCACGAGCGCTAGGGTTGTAGAAACCCAGACGTTCGATGAAAGCACCGTCGCGACGCACGCGCTTGTCAGCTGCAACGATGTTGTAGAAAGGACGAGCCTTAGAGCCGCCGCGGGAGAGACGAATAACAACCATGATGTTTCCTTCGGGTGGTTACAGCCAGTGCCATCAAAAATTTGACCAGCTGCGCAGGTTTTCTTACAGCGTTTGAGACACGCGACATGACCACCCGGCCAGCGACACGCCGTAAAACCGGAAATTATATCGAGTTCTGCCGAAGCTGCCTATAGCAGCGGCAAATGGGCATAGTTGGCACAGAGGACTTCCTGAAAATGAAGCGCAATTGCCCTGAGCCCCGTAATTGATGCGAAGGGAATAATGGACGGGTTCTTTCGTTTTCTGCCCGCGCACCAGACCATGAACCAACTTGTTCCCGCCTCGACCCCTACCCCTCGCCCCAAAAACAAGACGCTTGCCTCCTGGCTGGCCTTGCTCGGCGGGCCTCTGGGACTGCATCGCTTCTACCTGCACGGCCTTGGGGACTGGCTGGGCTGGCTGCTGCCCATTCCCACTGCACTTGGCATCTACGGCATCGAGCGCGTGCAGCAGTTGGGGCAGGACGACAGGCTGAGCTGGCTGCTGATCCCTTTGCTCGGCTTCACGATAGCAGGCTGCGCCCTGCGCGCCATCCTTTACGGTCTGATGGAGCAAGGAAACTGGAACCGGCTCTTCAACCCATGGATGAATGCCGACGCGCCTGCAGGGCGCACCCAATGGACCACGATTTTTGCCGTAAGCCTGTCCCTGATGCTGGGGGCCACCGTGCTGATGGCCAGCATCGCCTACAGCTTCCAGCACTACTTTGAATATCAGGTCGAAGAGGCACGCAAGATTTCACAGTAGCTGCAGCGCTCTGAACCAGGGGCTCTCACCCACTCCAAAGCGGCTTCGGCTTCGCCGCTTTTGTAAGCAAAAGTCTAATTTTTCACTTACTGGGCGCAAAGCGCCGCCTGCCGATTCCACAGAACTCACAATGCCCAACTGACGAACATCTTGCAAAGACTGCATCCAAGCAGTTTTCGCACTACGACGGCTTTGCTGCACCAGTCCGAAGAGGTCTTATGTCTGCAACCAACGAAAAGTCTGCCAGATCCGAAGTGCACGGGCAAAACGCCTTTCCAGCTGCCACCAGCCTGGTGGGCGTGTACGGAGAACAGCTTTTCCGCATTCTTGAACAAACCAGTAGCGGCTATGTGTTGCTGGATGCTCAGAACCGGGCGCAACGCTGGAATGATGGTTATCTGCAGATATTCCCCTGGCTGGCTTCCGCCCTCAAAGTAGGCATGCCTCTGCAAGCCGCTCTGCAAGCCGCCGCAACAGCAGCCCCGGCCAACGCTGCACCGGCCCTGAACCATATCGCCGAAAGTCATCAAGCCCTGATTGCGCGCCAGCAAGCCAATGCCCAGTTTCAGCTGCCCAATGGACGCAAGCTCAATCTGTCGGCTCACGCCCTATCGGCCAATTACACCGTGCTCGCCTGCAAGGAGCTGCTGCCTCATGGCAACGAGGCAGAAAGCCTTTCCTTCTTTGATGTACTGACCAATCTGCCCAACCGGCGCCTGCTGCTGGACAGGCTGTCCCAGGCCACGATCCAGTCCGAGCGCACGGGCTGGCGCGGCGCCTTGCTGACCATAGACATGGAGCCGGTGGCGGGCCCGACCGCCAGCACGGGAGACAGGCAGTCCTGCCTGGCTCCGCACATCGCACAGCGCCTGCTCGGCTGCGTACGCTCCTGCGATACCGTAGCCAGACTGGATGCCGCGCACTTTGTCATCATGGTCTCGGATCTGTCCCCGGATATCGAAATGACCACGGTGCTGGTGGAACGTCTTGGAGAGCGTCTGCAGGAAAGCCTGAACGGCAGCTACCAGCTCGGCCACAAAAGCGTGATGCTGGAGGCCAATATCGGCGCCACCCTGTTCGGCCCGCACTCCCGCTCCGCCACCGAGTTGCTGCAGCAGGCAGAGGTCGCCATGTACCGTCTGCGCGATGAAGAGGCTCGCGGCCTGCACTTCTTCAGCCCCGAGCAGCAGGTTCCGGCCAACGACCGCAGCCGCCTGGAGCAGGATCTGCGGGAAGCCCTGCGCCTCGGCCAGTTCGAGCTGCATTACCAGGCCCAGTATTCCGCCAGCGGCGAAGTCAACGGCTTGGAGGCCCTGCTGCGCTGGCGTCATCCCAGGCGAGGTCTGGTACCCCCGAGCATCTTCCTGTCCGTGGCAGAGGAGACCGACATCATCGTTGCGCTTGGCCGCTGGAGCATTCAGGCCGCCTGTGAACAATTGGCCAGATGGAAAGCCGAGCTGCAACTGGACAGGCTGCCCATCTGCGTCAACATCAGCGCCAAGCAGCTTCGGCAAGCGGACCTGGCCGAGCAAGTGCAGAGCATTCTCAGCCAGACAGGGGCCGATCCTGCATTGCTGCTGCTGGAGCTTTCCGCGCAGACCCTGAGTCCTCTGGATGCGGATAGCGCGAGCAGCCTCAAGCGCATCGGCGCCATGGGTGTGCGGCTGTCACTCGACGATTTTGGTGGCAGCTCCAATATGCAAGAAGCGCTGCATCAGCTCCCCCTGAACCAGCTCAAGCTCTCGCATTCCCTGGTGCAGCGCCTGGGCCCCAACAATGCCGCCGAGGCCGCCGTACAGGCGGCCATCGCGCTGGCTGCCCGCCATCAGATGACGATCGTCGGCGCAGGGGTGGAAACCCTGGAGCAGCGTGCCCTGCTGGCGCAGCATGGCTGCGAGCATTTCATGGGCTATCTGCTCAGCCCCCCTGCACCGGTCAGCCAACTCAAATCCCTGATGCAGCGGCAGGCAATGCCCGGTCTGCAGGAAACGGCTGCTTGACCTCCATGTTTCAGCCATGAAAAAAGGCTTCGCAACGCGAAGCCTTTTTTCCATTCAGCCCTTGATCGACAAGCAGTTACAGCTATCAATCAAGGAGTTCACAAACTCAATACAGTTGCAGGCTGACCCAGTAGGCAATGGATGCCACAAAGGCGCTGGCCGGAATCGTCAGAATCCATGCCCAGACGATATTGCCTGCCACGCCCCAGCGCACGGCACTCGCGCGCTGCGTAGAACCCACGCCCACGATGGCACCGGTAATGGTGTGTGTGGTCGAGACCGGAACGCCCAGGAAGGTGGCAAAGAACAAAGTCAGAGCACCACCGGATTCGGCGCAGAAGCCACCGACGGGTTTGAGCTTGGTGATCTTCTGGCCCATGGTCTTGACGATGCGCCAGCCGCCAAACATGGTGCCCAGGCCGATGGCCAGGTAGCAGCTGACGATGGTCCACATGGGAGGCTCGGCATCACCGGCATTGGCATAGCCCGTGGCAATCAGCAGCAACCAGATGATACCGATGGTCTTTTGCGCATCGTTGCCGCCGTGACCCAGGCTGTAGGCACCGGCAGAAACCAATTGCAGACGGCGGAACCACTTGTCCACGCGATTGGGGCTGGCACGGCGGAAAATCCAGGCCACCAGAACCATCATCAGCGAGCCCAGCAGAAAGCCCAGCACGGGAGAGACGAAGATGAAGGCCACAGTCTTCCAGATGCCGCTGGCGATCAGCGCACCTGCACCGGCCTTGGCAATCACCGCACCCACGATACCGCCAATCAGGGCATGCGAGGAGCTGCTGGGAATGCCGTAGATCCAGGTGATGACGTTCCAGGTGATGGCACCCACCAGAGCGCCGAACACGACATGGGTGTCAACAATGCCCGGCTGAACAATACCCTTGCCCACGGTTGCCGCCACACTGAGGTGGAAGACGAAAACCGCGACAACGTTGAAGAACGCGGCAAATGCCACGGCCTGAGTAGGCTTGAGAACCCCCGTGGAAACCACGGTGGCAATCGAATTGGCAGCGTCGTGAAAGCCGTTCATGAAATCGAACAGCAAGGCGAGCACCACCAGCAAAATCACAACCCAGAGGGCTGCCTGTACCGGCTCCATGATCGGGCTCCAGCGAGAATCAGGAATTCTCGAGGACGATGCCCTCGATCAGGTTCGCCACGTCTTCGCAGCGGTCCGTGATGGTTTCCAGCAGCTCATAGATGGCCTTGAGCTTGATCACCTCACGCACATCGGGCTCTTCACGGAACAGCTTGCTCATGGCCGCGCGCATCACGCGGTCGGCATCGCCTTCCAGGCGGTCGATCTCGTCGCAGGTCTTGCTCGCGGCGTCCACAATCGTGGGATCCGAGAGACGATCCAGCAGCTTGACAGCATCACGCAGACGCTCGCAGCAACGCACGCACAGATCGGTCAGACGTGTGATTTCGTCTGTCATGTGACGCACGTCATACAGGGCCATGGTCTCGGCCGAGTCCTGAATCAGGTCGGCCACGTCGTCCATGGTGTTGATCAGCGAGTGGATATGCTCGCGATCCAGGGGCGTGATGAAGGTCTTGTGCAGCAGCTTGGTGACATCATGGGTCACACGGTCGGCTGCGCGCTCGGCGTTGTCCACATCAGCGTTGTATTTTTCGCGCAGATGGGGATCGTTGTAATTTGCAACGAGTTGCGAGAAAGCATGAGCTGCTTCAACGATGCGGTCCGCATGTTGATTGAACATCTCGAAAAAATTGCCTTCGCGCGGCAATAGCTTGCCAAACAGCATGAATGCTCCTTACCGGGGAAAAGAAACCAGGCGACTCACTGCAAAAAAAAGTGCATGGTTCCCGGCTTAAACGGGGCGGAGTTTACTCTTGAGTCATTGTGCGTTTCAGCGCGTCTTCAAGACACCCCTTCGGGCACCACGAAAAATAAAATACAAGCTCTTCGCCATGCTAGGCGCTGTCATAAAGCCTGTGATTCCTCCAGACAACACCGGAGAGCAGCAATCCGCCCACCCAACGCGCCGACTCCTTGAGCATTTCACTAAGCCACGCGAAAACGTTCCAAATACTTCTTTTTGTAATAAGCAAATTCTATTCAATGACAAAAAAGAATTAAAAGGAACTAAAAAGAAATGAATAAAACAATCAAAGAACCATGAAAAACGTCATTTTTTTGTCATTTTCTTGAATTTAAGGGGAATTAGGGTTCACCCTTGGCTGCAGCAGAGCATCACGGCGAGATAGCGCACTGCGATCGAAAGCGCCAGCAGTCTCGTCGAGGCTTACTCTCCCAGGTAAGCCGCACGCACGCGCGGATCGCTCAGCAAGGTCTGGCCCGGCCCCGTCATGGTGATGATGCCGGACTCCATGACATAGCCTCGATCGGCCAGCGCCAGCGCGCGACTGGCGTTCTGCTCCACCAGCACCATGGTCACGCCCAGCGCATAGACATCGCTGACCACCTCGAAGATCTTGTCCACCATGATGGGCGACAAACCCATGGAGGGCTCGTCCAGCAGCAGCACCTTGGGCTGACTCATGAGTGCGCGGGCCATGGCCAGCATCTGCTGCTCGCCCCCGGACATGGTGCCTGCCAGCTGATCCTTGCGCTCCTTCAGGCGCGGAAAGATGCCGAACATGCGCTCGATATCCGCCTGTATGCCAGCCTTGTCCTTGCGCGTGTAGGCCCCCATGAGCAGGTTTTCGGTAATCGTCATGCGTGCGAACACGCCGCGCCCCTCGGGCACCATGACCAGGCCTTCGGCCACCAGATCCCAGGCACCCTTGCCCTTGATGCTTTGGCCCAGATAGAGAATTTCGCCATCGGCAATCGGCAGACCCCGCGTGACAGCCTTCATGGTCGTGGTTTTGCCTGCACCGTTGGAGCCGATCAGCGACACCAGTTCACCCTGATGCACCTGAAAGTCCACGCCCTTGACAGCCTGAATACCGCCATAGCCCACCTTCAGGCCCTTCACCTGCAGCAATACCGGGGCCGTGGATTTGGAGGCCTGCGCCTGTTCCAGCACTTGATCCTGCATCTTCAATGGCCTCCCGTGCCCAGATAGGCTTCAATCACTTTTTCATTCTTCTGCACTTCGGCAGGCGTGCCTTCGGCAATCGGCTTGCCATAGTCCAGCACCGTCACGCGATCGCACAGGCCCATGACCAGCTTCACATCATGCTCGATGAGCAGGATGGTGCGGTGGTCGTTGCGAATGCGGTCGATCAACTCACGCAACTGCAGCTTCTCAGTCGCGTTCATGCCGGCGGCCGGCTCATCCAGCGCAATCAGCTGCGGGTCCGTCGCCAGTGCACGGGCAATCTCCAGCCGGCGCTGGTCGCCATAGGACAAGGTGCGCGCCTTGAAGTCCGCATATTTGCCGATGCCGACATAGTCGAGCAGCTCGCGCGAGCGGGCGCGAATCGCGGCCTCCTCGGCCTTGAAGCCCTTGGTGCGAAACACCGCCCCGAGCAGACCGGAATGCGTGCGCACATGGCGCCCGACCATGACGTTCTCCAGTGCCGTCATCTCGGCAAACAGCCGGATGTTCTGGAAGGTCCGTGCAATGCCGGCCCTGGCCACCTTATGCACCGCCGTCGGCTCATAGGGCTTTCCGGCCAGCTCGAATTTGCCGGTGTCGGGCGTATAGAGGCCGGTGATCACGTTGAAAAACGTGGTCTTGCCTGCGCCATTGGGGCCGATCAGGCCATAGACCTGGCCTCTATCAATCTTCATGCTCACACCGGACAGTGCCTGCAAACCGCCAAAGCGCTTGGAGATGTCCGAGACATGAAGGACCGCTGAAGTCGTGCTCTCTGCCATATCAGTTCACATTCCTTGTCTGTGCAGTCATCAGGACTGACGGTCCAGGCTTTTGGCATGCTCGGGCGTGGGCCAGAGGCCGCGCGGACGCATCAGCATGATGACGATCATGGCCAGGGCAATCAGCAACTGGCGCAGGATGGACGCGTCGAGGCGTCCATCGGTCATCTGCTGCAGCGGCCCGGCCACATAGCGCAGCACCTCGGGCAGGGCCGAGAGCAGCACGGCCCCCAGAATCACGCCGGGAATATGGCCCAGGCCGCCGAGCACGACCATGGCCACAATCATCACGGACTCCATGAGGCTGAAGGACTCGGGCGATACAAAGCCCTGGAAAGCACCGAACATGGAACCTGCCACACCGCCGAACGAAGCGCCCATGCCGAAGGCCAGCAGCTTCATATTGCGCACATTGATGCCCATGGCCTTGGCGGCGATTTCATCCTCGCGAATCGCCATCCAGGCGCGGCCTATGCGCGAATCCTGCAAGCGGTAGCAGATCACGATGGTGGCCAGCACCAGCACCAGAAACAGGTAGTAGTACAGCGTGACGGAAGCGATGTCGTAGCCGAAGATCTCATGACGCTTGGCCAGGTCGAAGCCGAAGATCTTGACCGAGTCGATCTGGCCAATGCCCTTGGGGCCGTTGGTGATGTTGACGGGCTGGTCCAGGTTGTTCAGGAAGATGCGGATGATCTCGCCGAAGCCCAGTGTCACGATGGCCAGGTAATCACCGCGCAGCCGCAGCACCGGCAGGCCCAGCAGCACACCCGTACAGGCGGCCAGCAGCATTCCAAGCGGAATCACCAACCAGATCGAGGTGTGCAGCCCGTTGGGAAACATGGCGACAAAGCCTTCGAAGGTCTCGGCCAGATGCGGCGATGCCATGAGCGCAAACATATAGGCGCCCACGGCATAGAAGGCCACGTAGCCCAGATCCAGCAGGCCTGCGTAGCCGACCACGATATTCAGGCCCAGCGCCAGCATCACGTAGAGCAGAGCCAGATCGGCGATGCGCACCCAGGCGTTGCCGAAATACTGCAGGATCAGCGGCAGCACCAGCAGGCCTATGCCGCCCAGAATCCAGTGGAGTGTCTTGTTGTTCTTCATGGGCACTCCTCAGGCACGGTCCGCCACACGCTCACCGAGCAGGCCCGAAGGGCGCAGCGTCAGGATGATGATGAGCACGATGAAGGCAAAGATGTCGGTGTACTGGCTGCCCAGCACGCCCCCCCGTCAGGTCACCGATATAGCCGGACCCGATGGACTCGATCAGCCCCAGCAACAGGCCTCCCACCACGGCGCCAGCCAGATTGCCGATGCCGCCGAAAACGGCGGCCGTGAAGGCCTTGAGACCCGGCAGAAAGCCCATGGTGTGATGGGCCGTGCCATAGTTGGAGGCGTACATGATGCCGGCAATCGCCGCCAGCACGGCACCGATGATGAAGGTGGCGGAAATCACCATGTCGGGCTTGACGCCCATCAGCGCCGCCACACGCGGATTCTCTGCCGTGGCCCGCATGGCGCGCCCCAGCCTGGTGTAGTTGACCAGATACATCAGCGTGGCAAGTGCAATCGCCGTGACCACCAGCACCAGAATCTGCGTGGGCGTGATCACCGCCGTGCCGATTTCATAGGGGGTGGACGACAGCAGCGTGGGATAAGCCTTGTAATTGGGCTTCCAGATGATCATGGCCAGGGTCTGCAGCAGGATGGAGACACCGATGGCCGTGATCAGCGGCGCCAGACGCGGACTGTTGCGCAGCGGCCGGTAGGCCACCTTCTCGATCACGAAGTTCAGCGATGCAGCCACCACGCAGGCGATGATGGCGGCTATCAAAAGCATGAGCCAGCCCGGCAGATAGGGCATGGCCTCCTGCATCAGGCCGATGCAGCTCCAACTGGTCAAAGCCCCCACCATCAGCACCTCGCCATGCGCGAAGTTGATCAGCTGAATGATGCCGTACACCATGGTGTAGCCCAGGGCTATCAAGGCGTACATGCTGCCTAACACCAGACCATTGATGATCTGCTGCAGCAAGATATCCATAAGCGCGCTCCCCTTCCCTCGATCCAAGACGGAGACACTGCGAGCCTCTCATCCCGAACGACGGAGCCAGCGATGCCATGGTTCCCCTTCTGCAGTCCGCCGCTTTGTGGGCCGCTTGTCGCAAAAGAGTGAATCGATTCTAGGGAGCTGTTTTCAGGACTCAGGGCCGGGGTTTCCCGTGCGCAACCCCAAAATGCTGCATCGCAACAATTTCATCGGCAATGCAAGTCCAATAAA
This sequence comes from Comamonas sp. wu1-DMT, assembly GCF_040187805.1. Classification (NCBI taxonomy): domain Bacteria; kingdom Pseudomonadati; phylum Pseudomonadota; class Betaproteobacteria; order Burkholderiales; family Comamonadaceae; genus Comamonas; species Comamonas sp. wu1-DMT. The sequence continues at coordinate 53,670 of NZ_JBANEM010000004.1, read as the reverse complement.
TACAGGCACTTAGTCATGTGCTGCTACTCAATCTAGCGAAAAACCCTGAAAACACCGCAAAAAATGCAGCATTCAACTAGTGCCAGTCTTGCAACACCTGGGCAACTCGCTCTTTACAAGCCTGCCGGCTCGTCATCTGCCGCACGAGCGGCGTTGTTGAGCGCCTTGAGCTCCGCCAGCTTCTGGCCGATCTTGATTTCCAGCCCCCGCGCCACGGGCTGGTAGAAGCCGGGGTCTTCCATTCCTTCAGGCAGATAGCGCTCGCCCGCCGCAAAGCCGCCCTCCTCGCTGTGGGCATAGCGGTAATCCCGGCCGTAGTCCAGCTGCTTCATCAGCTTGGTGGGGGCATTGCGCAGATGCAGCGGCACAGGCCTGGTGGTGTCGCCCTTCACAAAGGCCTTGGCCTTGTTGTAGGCCATGTAGCCGGCATTGCTCTTGGGCGCGACGGCCAGGTAGATCACGGCCTGGGCCAGGGCCAGTTCGCCCTCGGGGCTACCCAGGCGTTCATAGGTCGCAGCGGCATCGTTGCACATCTGCATGGCACGCGGGTCGGCAAGTCCTATGTCTTCCCATGCCATGCGCACGATGCGGCGCGCCAGATAGCGCGGGTCGGCACCGCCATCCAGCATGCGGCAAAACCAGTAAAGCGCCGCATCGGGGTCCGAGCCGCGCACGGATTTGTGCAGGGCGCTGATGGTGTCGTAGAACTGCTCGCCGCCCTTGTCATAGCGGCGCATGCGCTCGCCCAGCACCTTGAGCAGCCAGGCATCGGTGATGCTCTGCACCCCGGCCTGCTCGGCCGTGATGGACAAGGTCTCCAGCGTGTTCAGCAAGCGCCGTGCATCGCCGTCGGCATAGGCAATCAGGCGCTCCAGCGCTTCGTCCTCGATCGCCGGAATCGCCTGGATGGCCTGGGCCTTGGTCACAATCTGCTTCAAGTCGTCCGGAGTCAGGCTTTGCAGCACATAGACCGCCGCCCGCGAAAGCAGGGCCGAGTTAACCTCGAACGAGGGGTTTTCCGTGGTCGCTCCGATGAAGGTGAACAGCCCGCTTTCCACATGGGGCAAGAAAGCGTCCTGCTGGCTTTTGTTGAAGCGGTGCACCTCATCCACAAACACGATGGTGCGCTGCTGCAGCAGTCCGCTCTGGGCGGCCTGCGCCTGCTCCACGGCCTCGCGGATGTCCTTGACGCCGCCCAGCACGGCGCTGATGGAGATGAACTGCGCATCAAAGGCATCGGCCATCAGGCGCGCAATCGTGGTCTTGCCCACCCCCGGCGGGCCCCAGAGTATGCAGCTGTGCGGGCGACCCGACTCGAAGGCCAGGCGCAACGGCATGCCCTCTCCCAACACATGTTGCTGGCCGATGACTTCGGCCAGAGTGTGCGGCCGCAGGCGCTCGGCCAGGGGCTGATGAGGAATGGCTGAAGATGAGGAGTTGTTGTGCGTAACCATGACCCCTCAAGTATCCGACTCTCCGGCCAGTTGTGCATCCAAATGGGTTGGGGCTGCTTGCACACCGAAGGCAGTCAATGCTTATCCACCTTAACCCCTGCATCCTTATCAGAATTTTTCATAAGAGAAAATAGCGTTTCAACGGATTCAATCTCTCCATTAACGAGGCCACCCCTCGCCCCATGGAGGCACTGCCCCCATCCGGCCTGCCAAAAATCAGGCCAGCCAGGCCTGGCAGCGCGCTTAGATTCATTGCGGGCCGCCTCATCTGCGCCGCGCAATGCCTGTGCCTGATAGGGCTACCGCCATCAGCCAGAAATCAATCGAAAGCATCCGCAACTTTCCTTGGCTCCACACTGCTACAGGGCGTGCCAGCGCTGCACGTCTGAGTCTACGCGTATGAAAAAACTCAAGACCTGGGACATTTTTGCCCTCGGTTTCATGACCTTTGCCCTGTTCCTCGGGGCCGGCAACATCATCTTTCCACCCATGGTGGGCCTGGCAGCCGGTGAAAACCTGCTCGGCGCCTCGACAGGCTTTCTGCTGACGGGTGTCGGTCTGCCCCTTCTCGGCGTAGTCGCTCTCGCACGTGTGGGTGGCGGCCTGGACACCTTGACCAGCCCCATAGGCCGCATTGCCGGCCTGGTGCTGGCCGTGGCCATCTATCTGACCATCGGCCCTCTGTTTGCGACGCCGCGCACGGCCACCGTATCCTTCGAGATGGGTCTGGCTCCCTTTGTCGGCAACACACCCGCCATGCTGCTGGCCTTCACCATCGCTTACTTTGTGGCGGTGGCGCTGCTGTCGCTGTTCCCCGGCAAGCTCATGGACAACGTGGGCAAGATCATCACCCCCGTGCTGATTCTGGCGCTGACCGTTCTCGGCGGCTCCGCCGTGCTGGCCCCTGTGGATGGCTACAGTCTCAGCACCGAGGCCTATGCCACGCAGGCAGCCGCCTTTTCCGAAGGTTTTCTGCAGGGCTATCAGACCATGGACGCCCTGGCCTCGCTGATCTTCGGCATCGTCATCGTCAACGCGATCAAGGCTGCCGGCGTGAGCGACAGCAAGCTGCACACGCGCTACTGCATCTACGCCGGCATCATTGCCGCGACCTGCCTGGGCCTGGTCTATGTCTCGCTGATGTATCTGGGCGCCACCAACAGCCAACTGGCCGCCAACGCCACCACCGGTGTGCAGATTCTCACAGCCTTTGTACAGCAGACCTTCGGCCCCGCAGGCCTGTGGCTGCTCGCCATCGTCATCATGCTGGCCTGCCTGACCACCGGCGTGGGCCTGATCACGGCCTGCAGCAGCTTCTTCAGTGAGCTGACCGGCATCTCCTACCGCACCATGGTCATCGGCCTATCGGTGTTCAGTGCAGCCGTAGCCAACCAGGGCCTGGCCCAGCTGATCGCCGTGGCCGTGCCCGTGCTTGTGGGGCTGTATCCCGTGGCCATCGCCCTGATCGCCCTGAGCCTGCTGCATCGCTGGAATCAGCCACCGCGCGTCTACATCCCCGTGATGGGCACCGCCCTGGTCTTCGGCCTGTTTGACGCCGCCAAGGCTGCCAATCTTGATGCACTGGTGCCCGCCTGGCTGGACAAGCTGCCCGGCGCCGCCCTGGGCATGGGCTGGGTCGCCCCTGTGCTAGGTGTGCTGGTGATTGCAGGCCTACTGGACTTCGCCATCGGCAACAAGCAAAGTGCCGCAAACGCCACGCGCGCCTGATCACAACAGCCCCCACCAAAGCGTAGCTGGCTGCGTTCCACTCACAAGGGCTCAAACCCGATTCCTGCATATAAAAGGCCTGCGGACACAATCCGCAGGCCTTTTTGCTGATGCGCGCCGCGATCTTTACTGCTTGAGCACATCGGCCCCCTTGGGCACCGTGAAGTGGAAGGTCGATGCCGGCAGCGAAGCCTGGGTTTGCAGGCCCTTGAACTGCATCAGCGAGCGCTGGCCAAAGCTGTCCTCGATATCCAGCGCAGCCAGCTTGCCTTCGGGTGTGAAGCCTATGCGCACGCTCTTGAGCTGACCGCCTTTCTGCCTGGGGCTGGCCAGCACCCATTCCAGGCCATCGGCGTCAGGCTGGTTGCCCAGCTCGAAATCGGCCTTCAAGGCCTTGAGGTCGGTGGCCGATGTCAGGATGGCCGCTGGCGTGCTGCCCAGCACCTGGGCCTGGGCACGCTCCGTCACCTGATTCAGGTCGGCGTCGTACAGCCACAGCGTCTTGCCGTCGGCTACTATGAGCTGCTCAAAAGGCTTGGTGTAGTTGAAACGGAACTTGCCGGGGCGCTGGAATTCGAAGCTGCCGCTGGACACCTTGGTACGCGCCTCCTGCCCGGACTTGGGTGGCGAGGTCACGGACTGGGTGAAGTCGGCCTTGCCCGCCTGGGCATTCTTCATGAAGGACTCAAGGCTTTTCAGACCATCAGCCATTGCTGCACTTGCACTGCCAGCTATCAAAATTGCAGTCAAAAGACGTTTCATGACTCTCTCTCTTGTGCGTGGCTCACTCGCTGCGGGCCGGAACTAGAACATCGCGCTGCCCACTGGATGTGAGCGAGCTGACCAGGCCGGCCTTTTCCATCTGCTCGAGCAGATTGGCCGATCGGTTGTAGCCGATACGCAGTTTGCGCTGAACGTAGGAAATGCTGGCCTTGCGGTCTTTCAGCACGATTTCTACTGCCTGATCGTAGAGCTCGTCCTTTTCGCCGCCGCCTTCGCCATCGTCATCACCCCCCTCACCATCGACAGAGCCACCTTCCAGAATGCCTTCGATGTAGTCGGGTTCGCCCTGCTCCTTGAGATAGCTGACCACGCGGTGCACCTCGTCGTCGGAGACAAAAGCGCCATGTACGCGAATAGGCAGACCTGTACCGCTGGCCATGTACAGCATGTCGCCCATGCCCAGCAGGGTCTCGGCCCCCATCTGATCCAGCACGGTGCGGCTGTCGATCTTGCTGGAGACCTGGAAGGCAATACGCGTCGGAATATTGGCCTTGATCAGGCCGGTGATCACGTCCACGCTGGGGCGCTGGGTCGCGAGGATCAGATGAATGCCGGCCGCACGCGCCTTTTGCGCAAGGCGGGCGATGAGCTCTTCGATCTTCTTGCCCACCACCATCATCAGATCGGCCAGCTCGTCGATCACGATGACGATGTGCGGCAGGCGCTGCAGCGGCTCGGGTTCCTCGGGCGTCAGGCTGAAGGGGTTGGGAATCGACTCCTCGCGCGCCTTGGCCTCGTCGATCTTGCTGTTGTAGCCGGCCAGATTGCGCACACCGAGCTTGCTCATGAGCTTGTAGCGGCGCTCCATCTCGGCCACGCACCAGTTCAGTCCGTTGGCCGCCTGCTTCATGTCGGTGACCACGGGGCACAGCAGATGGGGAATGCCTTCATAGACCGACATTTCCAGCATCTTGGGATCGATCATGAGCAGACGCACATCGCGCGCCTCTGCCTTGTAGAGCAGAGACAGAATCATGGCGTTGATACCCACGGACTTGCCCGAGCCGGTCGTGCCGGCCACCAGCACGTGGGGCATCTTGGCCAGGTCGGCGACCACGGGGTTGCCCACGATGTCCTTGCCCAGACCCATGGTCAGCAGGCTCTTGGCGTCGTGGTAGACCTGCGAGCCCAGCACTTCGGACAAACGGATCGACTGGCGCTTGGCATTGGGCAGCTCCAGCGCCATATAGTTCTTGCCGGGAATGGTCTCGATCACGCGAATCGACACCAGGGACAGCGAACGCGCCAGATCCTTGGCCAGATTGACGATCTGCGAGCCCTTGACGCCCGTGGCAGGCTCGATCTCGTAGCGTGTGATCACAGGGCCGGGCATGGCCGCAACCACGCGCACTTCCACGCCAAAGTCCTTGAGGCGCTTTTCAATCAGCCGGCTGGTCATCTCCAGCGTCTCGGCAGACACCAGCTCCTGGCGCTGCTGGGCCTGGTCGAGAAGGTCCACCTGAGGCAGCTTGCTGTCCGGATGATCGGTGAACAGCGGCTTCTGGCGCTCCTTCACCACCCGGGCGCTGGGCTGACTGGTCTCCTGCAGCACGGGCTCGATGATCTGCACAGGCTGATGCACCGGTGCAGCGATCGCACCTTCGCTGCGGTCAAACACCACTTCCTCGCGTTCGCGGGCCGCTCTCTTGCCGACAGAGACATCCTTGGCAATTTCGCGACGCTCGCGGCCAAACTGCACCATGCCGTCCAGGCGCGCGCCCAGGCCTTCGGCCAGCTTGCCCCAGGAAAAGCCGAACACCATGGCAGCGCCCAGCACGAACAGGCAGATGCCGATCAGGCCCGAACCCGCAAAACCCAGCCATTTGAGGGCATTGAAGCCCATCATGTAGCCAAACACGCCACCGGCAGGGCCGGGCAGCAAGTTTTCGAAACGGTACAGACGCGTCCATTCCAGCGCGCAGCTGGCAATCATCAGAATGGCCAGACCGCCCCAGAACAGAAAGCGACGGCGCCACAGCGGCATCAGCGCCAGAGGGCTGCCGTCCTTGTTCACCCCGCCACGCATCCAGCGCACCAGCGATGTCACCCAGGTCTGCACGGCGGCCAGTACCAGCCACCAGATGGACATGCCGAAGCCGAAGTAGCAGGCATCGGCCAGCCAGGCGCCCACACGGCCCATCCAGTTGTGCACAAACGGCTTTTGCCCGGCGCCCGAAGTGGACCAGGCTGCGTCTTGCGGCGAGTAGGTGAACATGGCCATGAGCCAGAACACCAGCGCCAGCAGGCCGATCAACAGCAAAACCTCCTGGCTGAAGCGAATCACTCCATAGCGCGGAGTCGCAGCGCGGGATTTTGATTTGCTGGAAGAAGACGCGTTCGAAGCGTTCAATGTATATGTCATACGCAGGCGCAAGCTTACCTTAGGCCCTTATCCAAGCGGTGCATTCGGCCAAGACGATCGCTCAGCGTAATGCAAGCACATGCAACAAAACTGCCATACGGTAGCCGGATTCGCTTCGTCACTATCATTTTTAACAATTCCGGTGATTAAAAACAGCTGCACGCGCAGACCTTGATCCGGAGCGATACTCCCACATCTTCCCAATGTTTTCATGACCGCGCGCCGGCTGTCGGCCTGCTTTTTTCAGAGTTCCGCTCCATGTCCTCTACCAAACACGCACAAGTTCTCATCCTCGGCTCCGGCCCTGCCGGCTATACCGCTGCCGTATACGCGGCCCGTGCCAACCTCAAGCCACTGCTGATTACCGGCATGGCCCAGGGTGGCCAGTTGATGACCACCACCGAAGTGGACAACTGGCCGGCCGACGTCATGGGCGTGCAGGGCCCCGAGCTGATGCAGCGTTTTCAGGAACATGCCGAGCGCTTCAAGACCGAAATCGTTTTCGACCACATCAACCAGGTTGACCTCTCCAAGCGCCCCTTCACCCTGACCGGCGACAGCGGCGTCTATACCTGCGACTCGCTGATCATCGCCACCGGCGCATCGGCCAAGTACCTGGGCCTGCCCTCCGAGGAAGCCTTCATGGGTCGCGGCGTGTCCGCTTGCGCCACCTGCGACGGCTTTTTCTATCGCGAGCAGCCCGTTTGCGTGATCGGCGGCGGCAACACGGCCGTAGAAGAAGCCCTCTACCTTTCCAACATCGCCAGCAAGGTCACCCTCGTGCACCGCCGCGACAAGTTCAAGGCCGAGCCCATCCTCGTGGACAAGCTGATGGAAAAGGTCGAGGAAGGCAAGATCGAGCTCAAGACCCATTTCACACTGGATGAAGTGCTGGGTGACCAGAGTGGCGTGACCGGCATCCGCATCAAGAGCACGCAGGACGGCCACACCGAAGAGGTCAAGCTGCAAGGCGCTTTCATCGCCATCGGCCACCACCCCAACACCGACATCTTCCAGGGTCAGCTGGAGCTGGAAAACGGCTACATCATCACCCAGGGAGGTCTCAAGGGCTTTGCCACCCAGACCAGCGTACCCGGCGTATTCGCCGCCGGCGACTGCCAGGATCATGTCTACCGCCAGGCCATCACCAGCGCCGGCACCGGCTGCATGGCGGCCCTGGACGCCCAGCGCTTCCTGGAACAGGAATCCTGATGACGCCAAGGCGCTTCGGCGTTTGAGCGGTTGTTAGCGCATATTCGGCGCAAAAGCCCTTGGGTTTGGCCAGTTTTGGCCGGCACCAGGGGCTTTTTTGCGAAAACGCTATAATCGCAGACTTTGCTGAATTCCAGGTTCGCGCTTTACCGTGTTTCGGGACTTCCGCAATCGGGCTACCGCCACCCATTACAAACTGGCGAGGTGAGGTTGTCGGCACCTCCTGCTCCTGCAGGATTCCAGAGCCGGCGGCCGATTCAACTATCGGAGTGTCCCAATGGCACGCGTATGTGAAGTTACGGGCAAGAAGCCCATGGTGGGCAACAATGTTTCCCACGCCAACAACAAGACCAAGCGTCGTTTCCTCCCCAACCTGCAATACCGCCGCTTCTGGGTGGAGAGCGAAAACCGTTGGGTGCGCCTGCGCGTTTCCAGCGCTGCTCTGCGCCTGATCGACAAGAACGGTATCGACTCCGTGCTCGCAGACATGCGCGCTCGTGGCCAAGCTTAATTTCCTGAAGGAGAAACACCATGGCTGCTAAAGGCGGACGCGAAAAGATCAAGCTGGCTTCCACTGCTGGTACCGGTCACTTCTACACAACGACCAAGAACAAGAAGACGATGCCTGAAAAGATGTCGATCATCAAGTTCGACCCCAAGGCTCGCAAGCACGTCGAGTACAAGGAAACCAAGCTGAAGTAATTCGGCCTGTTTCTTGAAAAACCGCCTCACGCAAGTGCAGGCGGTTTTTTCATGCCTTCGCGACGCGACAGCTGACGCAGCGACCTTCCCTATACTTGGCACTTTGCAACGAACAGGGATGGATTGCATGAATCACCGGACGCTGAGCACATTGCTTTTTTCGCTTGCCGTGTCGCCAGCCGTCTTCGGCCAGACCTTCATCTGCCCCACGGGACCCGGCCCCGGCCAGCGCCAGGTCGGCATGACAGGCGGCTCACCGGGTCTGGCCTCGGTGCCCGTCTGCGAGCAGTTCAGCTCCGCGCCAGCCGCCGCCCAGCGCCCCGAACCGTCGCCTGCCGATGCCCTGGGCGGTCTGGCGCGCAGCCAGCTGGAGCTGCTGCGCGAGGGGCAGGAGCTGATCAAGGAAGGACAGAGAATTGCACAAGACCCGCAGTATCAGAAGCTGCGCAAGGGCTACTGGATGTTTTCGCATGACGAGAAAAACCCGCGCTCCGGTCGTGAATGTGCGGCGATCTTTGGCAGCATGTCCGGTGCCGTTCAGCTTTCCGGCCCCACGGCCAAGCACAACGGTGCCCTGCTGACCTTTCTGGGCATGGACATTCCCCAGCCCGCCAGTCCGCGCAAGATCAGAACCACTCTGACCCAGAACCAGGACCGGCCCCAGGAGGTCGGCGCCATCAACTACACCATGTCCAATGGCAAATGGGGAGCCATCGTCTACGCGCTGGGCGGCCCCGAAGCACTGGTCAAGGAGCTTGGGGAAGAGGAAGAAGCCCGCTTCAAGGTCTCTGTGGAAGGCAAGGAGGTCATCAGCACCTTCTACAAGGAAGGCGGCAAGGCCCGTGAATTCCTGAGCAAGTGCATGGCCGGTCAGCCGACGAAGTAAAGGACCCCGGCCAGCGCTAGCTGCGCGGACTCTGCCCCAGTTGCCGGCAGGCCATCGCGCCCAGATCCTGCATCGCCCTCTCCATGAGTTCGTCGACCGGATGGGTACAGGCCAGGCGCATGCAGTACTCATACCTGCCGGAGTTGGAAAACATGCTGCCCGGCGCAATACGTATGCCGCGCGCCAGGGCTGCCGTGAACAGGTCCGAGGTTGACATCTGCGCGGGGAACTCCAGCCACAGGCACAGGCCACCGCCTGGCAGGCTCATGCGCGTGCCCAGCGGGAAATGACGTGCCACCAGTCTGGCCATGGCCTCGCGCTGCCGCTTGAGCTGCTGCCTGAGCTTTTCCAGGCTGCGCTGATGGGTGGGTGAGCCCAGCACCTCGGCCACGACCAGCTGCCCCAGCGTCTGGGTATTGCGGCTTTGCGCAAATTTCAGCATCTGGATGCGGCCATGCCATTGGCCGCCATTCATCCAGCCCTGGCGCAGGCCCGGCGCCAGACTTTTGTTGAAGGCCTGGCAATAGATCACATGCCCGGAGACACTGTCCCAGGCCTTGAGCGGCTTCACCGCCAGCCCTTCGACAAACAGACCGTAGGAGTCGTCCTCGATCAGCGCCGCCCCATGGGCTGCGCACAGGGCCACGAGTCTGGCCTTATTCTCATCCGGCATGCGCGCGCCCAGCGGCATCTGCAGATCCGGCACCACCACCACGGCCTTCAGGCGCGGCTGGGTCTGAAAGGCCAGCTCCAGCGCCTCGATGGACATGCCGGTGCGCGGGCTGCAGGGAATCTCCAGCGTTTTCAGCTGCAAGGACTCCACCACCTGCAGCAGGCCGTAATAGGTTGGCGATTCGACGGCCACCATGTCCCCGGGTGATGCCACGGCAGCCAGCGCCAGACTCACCGCTTCGGAATTGCCGGTGGTTGCCAGCACATCGGCAGGCGCCACACGGATACCGGAGGCCAGCGCCCGTCTGGCCATGGCCTGCTGAAACAGCGGATGATTGCCCTGATTGGCCAGCAGAGAGCGCCCCTGCGAGAGCAGGGTCGGATGCTCGCGCAGCAGCCGGGTGACGGTCTTGTTCAGATAGTGATGATCGAACAAGGAGGCAGGCGGCGTGCAGCCACCGATGTCCATATAGACCTCGGCCTGACGGCCGCGCTCGAGCAGCAGAGAAATATGCTCGTTGATGCCCACGAAATGCGCATGCGCGCCGGGAGACAGCGGCTGGCTCAGGTCCGGTTCGCTGGTCAGAGGAATATCGCCCGTCCTCGTCGCGCACACAAAGTAGCCCACGCGGGGCCTGGCCTCCAGACAGCCCTGCGCTTCCAGAAAACGCAGCACCTGCAAGGCCGTCGAGAGGCTGATGTCATGCCGCGCCATCAACTCGCGCACCGACGGCATGCGCTCCCCGGGTTTCAGGCTCCCCAACTCTATGGCTGCACTGTAGTGCGCGGCCAGCCGTTGATACAGCGGCAGCAGCACATCGCTTGCCGCATGATCGACAGGCTGTGATTCGGAGAGGGAGGAAGTCAGCATGATGACAAAACGCAGGACCGGGCAGGCATCATGCCAGCAAGCCCTGTTCTGCAACAGATACAGATTGTCAGCAAACATACCGGAACAGATGCACAGCAATCCACGCTGCTACGCCTGCACGGAACGCTTGCTGTGCCTGTTCTGCCAAGCCGTGCTTCCTTACGCTTGAGGCCTGAATCACAGACCCCTAGCCACCATGTCACAGCCGGACCCCACCCCGAAAACACATAGTCTCAACAACGGCCAAGCCGCGTCGCTGCTGTTTGAACCAGGCAGCGAACTGTTCTGCCAGCAAGGGCCGCTGCGTCTGGCCATTGGGCCGCTGAGCTTTACCGACAATCACTTCGGTCAGGTCATGGTGCTGCAAACCGGGCAAAGCTGGCGTTGCCCCAGTCGCACCTGGGTGCAACTGAGCACGCCGGCAGGTGCGGCCTGGATTCAATATCCGGCGGCTCAGATACAGCAAAGCCGCCCCCACCCGAACAGGGCAGCGCAGCGGCTTGAAGAGGGAAAAGGCCTGAGCTTCGCGCTTGCCAGAATCTGGCTGCAGCTTGGCAAGCTCGGCCTCAGACGTGGGCAGCGCGCAGCTTGACGGAGAAATCCTTGAGTGCCGCGATGCCGCTGGCTTCGGCACGCTGGCACCAGGCCTGCAGCTGGCTTGTCAGCTGCTCGCGGCTCAGGCTGGTGTTGAGCCACAGCTGACGCAGCTCTTCACGCATGACCAGCATCTGGTCAATCACCGGGTGCGCAGCGCGCGCCTGCGCCAGCTGGCCCTGGGCACGCTCGGGCACCTTGTCGGCATCGCGGTGCAGCCAGCGTTGCACGCCCTTGAGCAGGGAAACATCCGACTTCTGCGCCTGCTTCTGCTTGAGCAGATCCAGCTCGTGCTGAACTGCCGTGCGCACGCCGCGCGCATAACGGGCCATGACCTCGTAGCGATTGGCAATGATGGCCTCCAGCGTCAGCTCGTCAGCCACGGGCTTGACGGCGCCCATGCGCAGGCGCGGCGGGGTCTTCTTGACCTTGGCCCAGCCCAGCTTCTGCATAAGGCTGATATAGACCCAGCCGATATCGAACTCGTAGGGCTTGACGGAGAACTTGGCCGAAGTGGGAAAGGTATGGTGGTTGTTGTGCAGCTCTTCGCCGCCGATGATGAGGCCCCAGGGCACCAGATTGGTGGAGGCATCCGTCGCCTCGTAGTTGCGATAGCCCCAGAAATGCCCCACGCCGTTGACCACGCCCGCAGCCCAGAATGGAATCCAGACCATCTGCACGGCCCAGATCGACAGGCCGATCACGCCGAACAGCGCCACATTCAGGATGAGCATCAGCGAGGGGCCCATCACCGAATGGCGGTAGATGTTGCGCTCCATCCAGTCGTCGGGCGTGCCGTGACCGTATTTCCTGAGCGTTTCCTCGTTCTTGGCCTCGGCGCGGTACAGCTCGGCACCTTCGCGCATCACCTTGCCCAGGCCGCGCGTCTGCGGGCTGTGCGGGTCATCCGCAGTCTCGCATTTGGCATGGTGCTTGCGGTGGATGGCCACCCATTCCTTGGTCACCATGCCCGTGCCCAGCCAGAGCCAGAAGCGGAAGAAATGCGAGGGAATAGGCCCCAGATCCAGCGCCCTATGCGCCTGGCTGCGGTGCAGATAGATGGTGACACCCGCAATCGTGAAGTGGGTGGTGATCAGGGTGTAGAGCAGCAACTGCCACCACGACAGATCCCACAGGCCATTGGCCATCCAATCCACGACGGCATTCCAGATCGAGGCTATATCCAGCGACATAAATAACAAAGCCTTTGGCAAAAAACCGCGCTCACCCGATAAGCACGGTCGTGCCATTTTAGGTGAGCCGCCGACCGGACTGCTGCCGATTCCCCGACAGCAGATACCAGATTTGCACCGAAGTTACGCCTTTTTCACCCAAACAGCGGCGAAAAACCCGTCTGTCTCGTGCTGATGCGGCCACAGACGCAAATAACGTCGACCCTCGTCACCGCCGCTGCAAAGCTTGTCGCCGTCGGCAATCTTGAGCTGCTCGAGCACCTCGCCCGCGTCCAGCGGAACGAACTCGGGGTGAGCGACGCTGAAGGCTTCGGCGATGGCCTCGTTTTCCTCTGGCAGGATGGAGCAGGTGGCATAGATCAGACGGCCACCGGCCTTGACCAGGCGCGCGCTGCTTTCCAGGATGGCAGCCTGTTTCTGCGTCAGCTCCTGCACGGCCTTGACGCTCTGGCGCCACTTGAGGTCGGGATTGCGGCGCAGCGTACCCAGGCCCGAGCAGGGAGCATCGACCAGCACGCGGTCGATCTTGCCGGCCAGGCGCTTGACGCGCTCGTCGCGCTCGTGGGCAATTGCGGCAGGGTGGACATTGGAAAGACCCGAACGCGCCAGACGAGGCTTGAGCGCATCGAGGCGATGACCCGAGACGTCGAAGGCATACAGGCGGCCGGTGTTGCGCATGGCCGCGCCAATGGCCAGGGTCTTGCCGCCGGCGCCAGCGCAAAAGTCCACCACCATTTCGCCACGCTTGGCATCCAGCATCAGTGCCAGCAGCTGCGAGCCTTCGTCCTGCACTTCGATGGCGCCGCGGTTGAAGGCATCGACCTTGGCCAGCGCGGGTTTGCCGTCCACACGCAGACCGATGGGCGAAAATGGTGTGGGCTCGGCCTTGATGCCGGCTTTTTCCAGTTCCTTGCGCAGATCGGAGCGCTTGTCGTTGAGCGTGTTGACACGCAGATCCAGCGGAGCGGCCTGCTCCATGCTGGCGGCCAGTGCCCAGAATCCATCGCCCAGCTGGGCCTTGAGCGGCTCGACCAGCCATTCGGGCAGATTGTGGCGGTGCGCCTCCATCAGCTCTTCGGGCTTGACGCCGTCGCAGGCAGCCAGCCACTTGAGTTCCTGGGGCGTCAGCGCGGCCTTGATAAAGGTCTCGCTATCCTGGCCGTCCTTGTTCTTGACCTTGCCTTCCTTCTTGGCCTGCTCGCGCAGCACGGCGGCAAAGCCCAGGATGGTCAGCCGGCGCTCGCGTGCGCCGCTGCCCGAATGCGCCAGCGCTTCGAACAGCAGCTTCTTGCGCAGCACGGTGTAGACGGTTTCGGCCAGGGTGGCGCGCTCGCGCGGGCCCAGATAGCGGTTTTCGCGGAAAAAGCGGGACACCACGGCATCGGCCGGGTGTTCAAATGTCAGGGCGCGCTTGACGAGTTCAGAGCAAGCGTCGAGAAGGGCTTTGGGATGCATGGGCGCAATTGTCCCACTCTCGCCCTGGCCCTGGCTGGCACCAGAAATCTATGACGCCGGCCTGCTCCAAACGATTCGTAGTAAAAACAGGCTTCAGCCCTTTTCCTTCAAGCGTTGACAGCTCATCTTTTTAAAGCATCATGTCCGACCACGATCTGCCTGCACTCATCACCACCGAGCCCGGTCTCTACGAACACTACAAAGGCATGCGCTATGAAGTCATAGGCACGGTGCGCCACAGCGAAACCCTGGAACCCATGACGCTTTACCGCGCGCTCTATGGCGAGCATGGCCTGTGGGTGCGCCCGGCTGCCATGTTCAACGAGACGGTGGTAATCGACGGCGTGGAACGGCCACGCTTTCGCCGCCTGCCCGCAAAGGAGCAGAAATCAGCATAAAGATAGGCTCTATCGCTTACCTATAAAGAGATAGAAGCTATCAAATCTGATCAAGCCTTGATCAGATTGAGCACGGCTTGCGGATAGATGATGTGCTCCTGCACCAGCACGCGTGCAGCCAGCAGCTCGGCCGTGTCACCCTCCAGCACGGGCACCACGGCCTGTTCCAGGATGGGGCCCACGTCGAGCTCGGCCGTCACGCGGTGCACGGTGCAGCCCGCAAACTTGCAGCCCGCATCGATCGCTCGCTGATGGGTGTGCAGACCGGTGAAGGCCGGCAACAGCGAGGGATGGATGTTGATCAGCCGGCCCTCATAGTGCGCAACAAAGCCTGGCGTGAGAATGCGCATGAAACCGGCCAGCACCACCAGATCGGGCGCATGGCGATCGATGACCTGCGTCAGCTCGGCATCAAAGGCCTCGCGGCTGTCGAACTGTTTGTGATCCAGAACCTCGGTGGCGATGCCGTTGTCCCGCGCGAACACCAGGCCCTTGGCCTCGGCCTTGTTGCTCACCACGGCGCTCACGCGGGCGTTGTACTGCTTTGCCCAGTTCTGCTGCTGGGATGCACGCACAATGGCAGCCATGTTCGAGCCGCCGCCCGAGATGAGGATCACGATGTTTTTCATGGGCGGCAATTGTCGCATTGACGGACAAACCCTATCGGGTTTGCACCAGTTCCTGTGCGCAGCCCTAAGACTTTCGAGGAGATCCCATGCCGTTTGACCCACGCAACACCCCTTTGAGCGCCATCGAAGCCCGCGTTCTGGCCACGCTGATGGAAAAGGCCCGCACCGTGCCCGACAGCTATCCGCTCACGCTCAACAGCCTGGTCACGGGCTGCAACCAGAAGTCCAGCCGAGATCCGGTGATGGAGGTCAGCGAGGGCGAAGCCCAGGAGGCACTGGACAGCCTGCGCCTCAAGACCCTGTCGGTCCAGATCAGCAGCGTGCGCTCCACACGCTGGGAGCACAACTTCCCGCGCGGCATTGGCGTGCCCGACCAGTCGGCCGTGCTGCTGGCCCTGCTGATGCTGCGCGGCCCTCAGACCGCTGGCGAGCTGCGCATCAACTCCGAGCGCTGGCACCGCTTTGCCGATATCTCCTCGGTCGAAGCCTTTCTCGACGAACTGCGCGAACGCAGCGAGGAAAAAGGCGGCCCGCTGGTCGTGCAGTTGCCGCGCGCCCCTGGCGCCCGCGAACAGCGCTGGGCCCACCTGCTTTGCGGCCCGGTGGATGTCAACGCCCTGGCTGCAAGTACCGGCAGCGCCAGCACAGGCGGCAATGCATCGGCCCTGCAGCAGCGTGTGGATGCGCTCGAAACCGAAGTCGCCCAACTGCGCGCCACCGTGCAGATGCTGTGCGAATCGCTGGGCGTGGAACCGCCTGCTGCCTCGGCTGAATAAATCCAGACAGAAACTGATAGCTGCCGGCCTTTATCCAGTAAGCGCTGGCAGCATGTTTCATTACAAACGACAGGCCGGCGCTAAGAACTGGCTCACGCCACGCAAAGACAGGCAGGCGCAGCCGCTCAGAGGGATGCTCATCCCTGGGGTTTCCCGCCATTTGTCGCAACCCGGACAGCCAGAAAAAGAACGTGCGTGCTACAAATCTCCAGCATTTGCAGGAGACAACGCATGGACTTGGCATTCACCCCTGAAGAACAGGCTTTTCGCGAAGAGATCCGCAGCTGGGTGCGGGCAAATCTGCCCGAGGATATTGCGCACAAGGTGCGCAACGATCTGCACCTGACGCGCGAGGACATGCAGCGCTGGGCCAAGATTCTGGGCAAAAAAGGCTGGCTCGGCTACGGCTGGCCCAAGGAATTCGGCGGCCCCGGCTGGAGCGCCGTACAAAAGCATTTGTTCGAGGAAGAATGCGCACTCGCCGGCACGCCGCGCATCGTGCCCTTCGGCCCCGTGATGGTGGCGCCGGTCATCATGGCCTATGGCACACCGGAGCAGCATCGGCGCTTTCTGCCCGGCATCGCCAGCGGCGAAGTCTGGTGGAGCCAGGGCTATTCCGAACCGGGTTCGGGCTCGGACCTGGCCAGCGTCAAGACCCGCGCCGAACGCGTGGGCGACAAATACATCGTCAACGGCCAGAAGACCTGGACCACGCTGGGCCAATACGGCGAGTGGATCTTCTGCCTGGTGCGCACCAGCAACGAGGGCAAGCCCCAGACCGGCATCAGCTTCCTGCTGGTCGACATGAAGTCGCCGGGCGTGACCGTGCGCCCCATCAAGCTGCTGGACGGCTCTCACGAAGTCAACGAGGTCTTTTTCGACAATGTGCAAGTGCCTGCCGACCAACTGATCGGCGAGGAAAACAAGGGCTGGACCTATGCCAAGCACCTGCTCAGCCACGAGCGCACGAATATCGCCGATGTGAACCGTGCCAAGCGCGAGCTGGAGCGCCTCAAGCGCATCGCCAAGACCGAAGGCGTCTGGGAAGACCAGCGCTTCCGTGATCAGATCGCCCTGCTGGAGATCGATGTGATCGCGCTGGAAATGCTGGTGCTGCGCGTGCTCTCGGCCATGAAGTCGGGCAAGAACCCGCTGGACATTGCCGGCCTGCTCAAGATCAAGGGCAGCGAGATTCAGCAGCGCTACTCCGAGCTGATGATGCTGGCCGCAGGCCCCTACTCCCTGCCCTATATCCAGGAAGCCATGGAAGCCGGCTACCAGGGCGACTTTCCCGGCAACGTGCTGGGCAATGCGCCGCTGGCCGCGACCTACTTCAATATGCGCAAGACCACCATCTATGGCGGCTCCAACGAGGTGCAGCGAAACATCGTGGCTCAGACGGTTCTTGGCTAGCCAAGAACCGTCTTCGCTTTGCGAAACAGGACTACTCCCCCGTGCCCCCTCCGGGAGGGGGTTCTAGATTGAGCTTCGCTGGGCTGGCTTGGCACTTCGCGCCAATTGCGGCCTGGTGGCAGGAGACAAATATGGATTTCGATTTTTCCGACGATCAGCAACAACTGCGCGATGCCGTGGCCCGCTGGGTGGACAAGGGCTATACCTTCGAGCGCCGCCAGAGCATTGCCAAACAAGGCGGCTTCTCGCGCGAGGTCTGGAACGAGCTGGCCGAGCTGGGCCTGACGGCCCTCACCGTGCCCGAGCAATATGGCGGCCTGGGCCAGGGCGCGGTCGATGTGATGGTGGTCATGGAGGAACTGGGCCGCGGTCTGGTGATGGAGCCTCTGACCCAGGCTTTCGTGGCCTCCGCCTTGCTCGGTCAGTTCGGCGACGAAGCCGTCAAGCAAGCCTGGCTGCCCCGTATCGCCAGCGGTGAAAAGCTGGTTGTGCTCGCATCGCAGGAGCGCAAGGCGCGCTACCAGATTGATTTTTGCGCCGCAAAAGCCTCTAAATCCGGCGATGGCTATACGGTAGATGCTACGAAAAACATTGTTCCTGCAGGCGACCAGGCCGACGCCTTCATCGTGCCGGCACAGCTCGACGGCAAGATCGCGCTCTTCCTCGTCGAGAACGGCAGCGAAGGCGTCGCCACCAAGCCCTATGCCACGCAGGATGAGGGTCGCGCGGCCGATCTGGTCTGCCGGTCAGCAGCGGCCACCCTGATCACCACCAATGGCGTGGCTGCCCTCACCCTGGCACAGGATGTGGCCAATGCCGCTCTTTGCGCCGAAGGCGTCGGCGTGATGGAGCAGACGCTCAAGCTCACCACCGAGTACATGAACCAGCGCAAGCAGTTCGGCGTGGTGATCTCCAGCTTCCAGGCCCTGCGCCACCGCGTGGCCGATATGAAGATGCAGCTGGAGCTGGCTCGCTCCATGAGCTACTACGGCACGCTCAAGCTGGTCGCGCCTGCCGAGGAGCGCCATGTCGCCATCGCCCGCGCCAAGGTGCAACTGGGCCAGTCCATGCGTTATGTGGGCCAGCAGGCCGTGCAATTGCATGGCGGCATCGGCGTGACGGACGAATATGTGGGCAGCCACTATTTCAAGCGCCTGACCCAGATGGAGATGACGGGCGGCGACACCTTGCACCACCTGGGCACGGTATCGGCCCATATGCAGGACAGCGCCGGCGTCTTTGCCTGAAAGCCTGCATCAATATTCATCAAAATCACGGCAACTGCATTCAACCCAAAACTAAAAGTCAACAGCACGCTTCGGCGTGCTGTTTTGCTTCCTGCATGCACTATGGGCCCTATCGCTCTTCCTATGATTCTTGCGCCATTCACAAGAATCAAAGGAGACATGCATGAGCAAGCAAGACAGCGAAAAGTATCTGCTGGAGTCCATCCGCCTGGCCATGGGCAATGTCAAGGGCCGCGAATCCGCGACCTGGCCTTTCGGTGCCGTGCTGGTGCGTGACGGCAAGGTCCTGGCGCGCGCCGTCAACCAGGTCGATGAGCTCTGCGACCCCACGGCCCACGCCGAGATGCAGGCGCTGCGCATTGCCGCCAAGGCCCTGGGCAGCACGGATCTGTCCGGCTCGGTCATGTATGCCAGCGGCTATCCCTGCTCCATGTGCCACACCGCCATGCTGCTGGCCGGCGTGAAGCAGGTGTACTTCGCCTACTCCAACGAAGACGGCGAGCCCTACGATCTGTCGGCTGCGCGCGGCTATGAGGAACTGGCTCGCCCCGAAGGCCGGCGCGAACTGCCCGTCATCAGCCACCGAGTGCGCGATGCCGGCGAGGACCTGTACCAGGCCTGGCAAAAGGCCGTGGACGAAGATCGCGCCACGGTCTAGCCAACACTGGCTCCAGCCGCTATCAAGAACAAAGCCCTGAATGACGAGTTCAGGGCTTTTGCATTCTGGAGAACCTCAGGTCAGCAGATAGTCCACCGGTTTGAGCGGCGCCGGAACCTGGGGGTCACCCAGCGACTGGCTGAGGCTGATCTCAATGCTGCGACAGATGCTGTCCAGTGCCAGGTCGTTGCTTTCCATGCCGAATGGCTCTTCCAGCTCGTCACCCAGCACATCGAGACCGTAGAAGGTATAGGCCACGATGGCTACGACAAACGGCGTCATGAAGCCCGTGATGTCCACCAGACCGAAAGGCAGCAAAAAGCAGTACAGATGGGCCGTGCGGTGCAGCAGCAAGGTGTAGGAAAACGGAATCGGCGTATTGCGGATGCGCTCGCAGGAGGCTGCAGCCGTCGTGAAGCCGTTGAGGGTGCGGTCCAGCTCCACGGCCAGGCAGGGGTCTATGCGCTGCTCGCGCACGCACTGGCCCAGATCCTTGCCCATGGCCAGCATCAGCGCATCGGTGCGCTGATTCAGCGGCAGCAGCTGCAGGCGCTGCCACTCGGCATGGGTCAGCCATTGCTGGGCCGCCACATCGTCCTTGAGGCCGCGCAGCTGGGCCCGCAGCACATGAGAAAAAGCCACGGCCCGATGCACCATGCGCACCCGCACATCGTTGGCCCGCTGGCGCGGGTCTACGGGGTGATCGAGCTCGATCAGGCTCAGGCACTGGCGCGCCAGCGTGCGTGCATAGATCACGATCTCGCCCCAGAGCTTGCGTCCCTCCCAGTAGCGCGCATATGCGGTGTTGTTGCGAAAGCCCAGAAAAATCGCCAGCGGCAGGCCGATCAGGGTGAACGGAATCGGCGTGATGGGGATCTTGGTGTGGAACAGCGTGCCATGCGCCACGGTGACGATGATGGCCAGCACGATATTGACGGCAAGCACACCTTTGATGCGTTGCAGCACCGAGCCCCGGACAATCCACAGCAGCTTGAAGCCCGACGGGCGATCTCTGACGATCATGAAAACGAGAAATAAGGTCTAAACCCGAATTCAATCACAAGCATGCGGGGATTTCAGCCGGCGCCGAGAACTCCCACTGCGGCAGTAGGCAGCCCGTGCCGCGCCAGCACGGCACATGCGGCATCTGCTGCACATGGGCAGCGAACCCCGAAAGACGGTGCCAGACGGCCAGCCAGCATAAGAAAAGCCCCGCATTGCAAGGCTTGGACCGCGCTGGAGGGCTCAGGCTGCTTGCAGGCTGGCGGCGCTCACGCGCTGCGCCAGGCGCAGGCGACTGATGAAGCCGATCTGGCGCAGGGCTTCGGCAAACTCCTGCTCGGTGCCGCGCTCGGTACGCGAGGCCAGCTCGGCAAACAGGCCGGCGCGCGTGTAGTGGCGCACGCAGGCGATGAAGGGAAAGCCATGGCGCGTGCGATAGGCCTGGTTCAGCTCGGCCAGGCGCTCGCCCTGCTCCTGCGCCAAATCTCCCAGCCCCGCGCTTTGCTGCTCCTGCTGGGAGTCAACGGTCAGCGTGCCGGAGCGCACGGCGCTGGCCGACAGCTCGGGGTGGCCACAGAGAAAGCGCAGGGTCTGCTCACGCGGGCTGCCATGCACGGCGGCCAGCATGGCCTGGTGCAGTGCGTCCAGGCTGGCAAAGGGGCGCTGCTGCGCTGCAGCCTCGGCCACCCAGGGGGCGTATTCAAAAACCTCGCCGAGCGCGGCAGCAAAGTCTGCGTGCGTCATGACGTTGAGCTCGTCGAGCGTGGGGATGGAGGAGGTAGTGGTGCTAGTCATGAGGCCAGTGTAGGAAGCGCGTTTCCCGCCTCACAGTGCTGGCTTGTTATAGCCCGTATAGCAGCCGGCTACGTCGATGCCGTCAGCACCTGCGAGGCCTGATTGAGCAGAGCGCGCAGCCAGATATGGGAGGCATCCCGGTGCCGGGACGAATGCCAGAGCTGGTAGAAGCGCATGACGCGGTTGCCCATGGGCAGAGGCACCATGGCCAGCGGCAACCGTTTGGCGTGATAGGCCGCGAAATGACGGCTGGTGGTCAGCAGCAGGTCGGTGCCCACCAGCAGATCCGGCGCCATCGAGAAATGCGAGCATTGCACGCGGCCGTCACGGCTCACGCGCATGGTGCCCAGACTGCTCTCCACCACGCCGCGCTGATCGGGCGAATAAGGCGTAAACACCACATGCGCGGCCTGCAGATAGTGCTCGGCCGTGAGCCGGCCCGGCCCGGCCAGAGGATGCGTTTCATCGAGCAGGCAGACCACCTCGTCCTCGAGCAGCGTGGACATGTGCAAATGCTCGGGCGGGCTCGGCCAGTTGCCGATGACGATATCCACCTCGCCGCTTTGCAGGGCCTGCTCGTAGTCGAAGTTCTGGCCCAGCGGCAGCAGGACCAGCCTCGCGCCCGGTGCCTGCACTCGCATGAGCTGGACCACGCGCGCCATGAAGGGCGGTGCCAGATAGTCGGGCATGGCGATGGTGAAGCGCAGTTGCGTGGTCTCGGCCACAAATTCCTTGCCGACGCTCAGCAGCCCGTCGATCAGGCCCAGCGCCGCACGCGCCTGCTCCACGGCCTGAAGCGCGCGCGCCGTCGGCACCATGCGGTTCTTGTCCCGCACCAGCAAAGGGTCGTTGAAGATGGCCCGCAATCGCCGCAGCGCCGCGCTGATGGCCGGTTGTGACTGATTGAGGCGTATTGCCGCGCGCGACACGCTTTTTTCGCTGATCAGGGTGCACAGCACGCGCAGCAAATAGGTATCGAACGGTTCTTCGCTGCGAGACACGTGTTTTCCCTAGAGATATGCATTTTGCTATGCGGCTCATAGCAGGCGCTTAGTTTCGCATATCGCCACAAGTCGCGACCATGCAAGTGTCCGCAAACCCAACAACAAATTTCCGAGACAAGGACTTGCCATGAGTGCTCATCATGTGCCGATCAGCGGCACCGCTGCTTCCGTCGATCAGGTCGACGCCACCTATTCCAAGATTTCCTGGCGCCTGCTGCCCTTTCTGGGCGTGCTGTGGGTGCTGGCCTGGCTGGACCGCGTCAACATCGGCTTCGCCAAGCTGCAGATGCTCGACGACCTGAAGTTCAGCGAAGCCGTCTACGGCCTGGGTGCCGGCATCTTCTTCATCGGTTACTTCCTGTTCGAAGTGCCGTCCAACATGTTGCTGCAGAAGATAGGCGCCAAGAAGACGGTGATGCGCATCACCATAGGCTGGGGCCTGATCTGCATCTTGCAGGCCTGGGTGACAACACCGACCCAGTTCTACATCCTGCGCTTTCTGATGGGCGTGTTCGAGGCCGGCTTCTACCCCGGCATCATCCTCTACCTGACCTACTGGTATCCGTCCAAGCGCCGCGCCAAGGCCTTCGGCACCTTCATGTCGGCCTCGGCCATCGCCGGCGTCATCGGCGGCCCGCTGGCTGGCGGCATCATGACCTGGGCTGCAGGCGCGCACGGCATGCACGGCTGGCAGTGGCTGTTCATCATCGAAGGCATCCCCTCGGTGCTGGCCGGCATCTTTGCCTACTTCTACATGACCGACCGCCCCGAGGAAGCCAAATGGCTCACCGACACGGACCGCGCCGTCGTGCGCCAGCAACTCGAAATCGACCAGAAGGCCCAGGGCGAGCGCCACAGCGACTGGCGCACCCTGTTCGGCAACCCCATGGTGTGGCTGCTGATCGCCGTGTTCTTCTGCCTGCTCTGCGCCAACTCCACGCTGACCTTCTGGATTCCCACCGTGATTCGCGAAGCGGGCTTCACCTCGCCCATGCAGGTGGGCTGGATCGCCGGTGCCGCCTATCTGCTCGGCGCGGCCGGCATGATCATCAACGGTCGCCATTCCGACCACCGTGGCGAGGTACGCTGGCACTTCGCGGGCTCGGCCCTGCTGGGCGCCGTGGGCATGCTGGCCCTGGCCTTCACCATGGGCATGGACAGCATCCCCGTGATCGTGGCGCTGACGGCCATGGTCCTGGCACTGGTGGGCACCATGAGCGCGATCCCCGTCTTCTGGCAGATGCCCAATATGCTGCTCAGCGGCGGCGCTGCTGCAGTGGGCGTGGCGCTGATCAACTCGGTGGCCAATCTGGCCGGCTTCGGTGCCCCTTATCTGATGGGCGTGATCAAGGCCTCCACCGGCAAGGTCGCTCCGGGCCTGTACCTGGTGGCCATCGTGGAAGCGCTGGCAGCCGTTCTCGCCATCGCCTTCGTCGCCCGCGTCCAGCGCCGCAAGAACGTCTGAAGGAGTCATCCCGCATGCATCCCACACCCACACCGACCCCGTCGCGCCGACGGTTCGCACTCTCGGGCCTCGTGCTCGGCGCCTCGGCCCTGACAGGCACACACGGCGCGCTGGCCGCCGACACCCCCCCCGGCAGTGCCGGCCCAGGCCACCGGCCCCATCGTGCTGCATGGTGTCAGCCCGCGCCTGACCATGCATGCCGTGGACACCTTCCATGGCTCTGCAGCCACGGGCTTGCGCATCGACTTTTCGCGCTTCGACGGCGAAACCTATGTGCCGATACGCAGCTTTGTCGTGAACGCCAACGGCCGGGCCGACGAACCGCTGCTGATCGACGACAGCTACCGCAGCGGCCGCTACGAAATGCTGCTGCACGTGGACGAGTACTTTGCTGCCAAGGGCGCCAAGCTGCCGCGCCCGGCCTTTCTGTCCAAGGTGCCGGTGCGCTTCCAGATCGTGAACACGGCAGAGCGCATCCATCTGCCCATCCAGTTCGGCCCTTGGAGCTATACCTATTCGCGCGGCAGCTGAGCCGGCATATCCGCGCTCTATCGCAACCCATCGAAAGACCACTATGGCAGGCATCAGCACCCATGTACTCAACCTCACCACCGGTCGCCCCATAGACGGCATGCGGGTGGAACTCTACGACGTGGCGCAGACCCCGGCGCAGCGCCTGAACAGCACCCGTACCAATGCCGACGGTCGCACCGACGCCCCCATGCTGCCCGCCGCCGCGGCCCGCACCGGGGACTTCGAGCTGCGCTTTTACACAGGCGAGCATTTCAAGGAGCCCACGGCGCTGTCGGAAGAAGTGTTGGTGCGCTTTTCCATCTTCGACGCGGCCCAGCACTACCACGTGCCCATGCTGTGCTCGCCGTGGTTCTTCAACACCTACCGCGGCAGCTGATTTTTTACCAAGGAGAACGACTCGATGAACAACGAAAACGACAGCGGCAAATACCTGCTTGAATCCATACGCCTGGCCATGGGCAATGTCAAAGGCCGCCAGCAGCCCACCTGGCCCTTCGGCGCCGTGCTGGTCAGGAACGGTCAGGTGCTGGCCCGCGCCGTCAACCAGGTCGATGAGCTCTGCGACCCCTCGGCCCACGCCGAGATGCAGGCCCTGCGCATAGGAGCCAAGGCCCAGGGCAGCACCGATCTGTCGGGGGCCGTCATGTATGCCAGCGGCTACCCTTGCTCCATGTGCTACACGGCCATGTTGCTGGCCGGCGTGAAGCAGGTGTATTTCGCCTACTCCAACGAAGACGGCGAGCCCTACGATCTGTCGGCCGCGCGCGGCTATGTGGAACTGGCCAAGCCCGAGGAGCAGCGCGAGATGGCCCTGATCGGCCAGCGCGTGCGCGACGAGGGCGAAGACCTCTACGAAGCCTGGCAAAAAGCCGTCTCCACCACAGTCTGAACGCGTTTCTGTCCTCTTGCTCCTGCCCCGCGGCGCCAGCCCGGGGCTTTTTTTTACGCCCTAGCTGCGCCAGCGTGATCCACGCGGCACATGGGCCACGAGAAACTCCATCTGGTCGGCCAGAATGCGGCGGTTTCTCAGGATGAAGTCCTCCCACAGCGTGGGCGTGTAGGGGGTGTAGAGCAAGGGCATGCGGGCCTGCTCCGGCGTTCTGGCCCCCTTGCGGTGGTTGCAGGCGCGGCAGGCCGTGACCAGATTCATCCAGCTGTGCTGCCCGCCGGTGCTCACGGGGACAATGTGCTCGCGCGTGAGATCGCTCTCATGGAAGCGCCGCCCGCAATAGGCGCAGACGCAGCGGTCACGAGCAAAGAGCTTGCCATTGGTCAGACCCGGCAGCAGCTCATGCGGGTTGATGTTCGGCATGCCCTTGGTGCCGATGATGGAGTTGATGTGAATGACTGACTGCTTGCCGGTCACCGCATTGTGGCCACCGCGAAAGCAGGCGATTTCGACACCGGCTTCCCAGCGCACATCTTCTGCTGCGTAATGCAGCGCCGCCTGCTCCAGCGTTACCCAGGACTGCGGCAGCCCCTGGGCTGTCAGCTTCAAGACTTTCACAACCAGCCTCCATACAGTCAAACTTGGACCACGGAAAACAGACAAGCGTCTTGGCGCTTTTGAGCACAATCGTGCAGCCTCCACAGCTGCCTGATTTGAAGCAATATACTCTGAAACTATGTCAAATTGACGGCTTGTGTCGCATGCATCGGCGCCAGTTGCTATAAATAACAAAGCAGTCCATGAAGATTTTCCGCGGCATCAATCATCCCGGCCTAGCCCCGGCCTGCGCTGTGACCATTGGCAATTTTGATGGTGTACACCGGGGACATCAAGCCATGCTCGGCCTGCTCAAGGCCGAGGCCGCCCAGCGCGGCATCCCCAGCTGCGCCATGACCTTCGAGCCGCACCCGCGCGACTACTTTGCCAAGAAGCTGGGCAAGCCCGAGATGGCCCCGGCCCGCGTGGGCACGCTGCGCGACAAGCTCAGCCAGCTCGAGGTCTGCGGCGTCGATCAGGTCGTGATCCTGCCCTTCAACCAGGCCCTGGCCGGCCAGAGTCCCGAGGACTTCATTCAAGACGTGCTGATCTCGGGCCTGGGCGCCAAGTACGTGCTGGTGGGCGACGACTTCCGCTTTGGCTCCAAGCGCGCCGGCGATTACGCCATGCTGGACAACGCCGGCCAGGCCCTGGGCTTTGATGTGGCCCGCATGAACAGCTATGAAGTCCATGGGCTGCGCGTCTCCAGCACGGCCGTGCGCGAGGCCCTGGCCGCCGGCGACATGCACCAGGCCGCCAAGCTGCTGGGCCACCCCTACCGCATCTCGGGCCATGTGGTGCATGGCCGCAAGCTGGGCCGCAAACTGGCCGAATCAATGAGCGGAGCCGAGGACGGCTTTCGCACGCTGAATCTGCGTTTCGACCACTGGAAACCTGCCGCCAGCGGCATTTTTGCCGTGCTGGTGCATGGTCTGACGGACAAGCCGCTGCAGGGCGTGGCCAACCTGGGCGTGCGCCCTTCGCTGGACCCCAACGACATCAACGGCGGCCGGGTGCTGCTGGAGACCCACTGTTTCGATTGGCCCGCCCAACTGGGTGGAGAAGGTGCCTACGGTAAAATCATCCGCGTGGAACTTCTGCACAAACTGCACGACGAGCTGAAGTATGACAGTCTCGATGCCCTGACGGTCGGCATCGCCAAGGACTGCGATGACGCGCGCGCGTTTTTCGCCTCGGCCCACATACCGTCTCACACCTCGTCGCACACAGAGACCCGTCGCCAGACCACGCGCGACCGAATTTGAAGCTCGCTGCTCGCACGTCCCAGGCGCAGCAGCGCACTGGCGCTCACCTCACCATTCACGCCCAGGCAGAACTGCCCGGGCACCGCATTGCTTTCAAGGTTTCCCATGTCTGATTCGAAGTCCAACAAGCCCGAAGCGTCCGCTTACCGCGCCACGCTGAACATGCCCGACACCCCTTTCCCCATGCGCGGCGACCTGCCCAAGCGCGAACCCGCCTGGGCCAAGGAATGGGATGACCAAGGCATCTACAAGAAGCTGCGTGACGCCCGCAGCGGCGCGCCCAAGTTCATCCTGCACGACGGCCCTCCATACGCCAACGGCAAGCTGCACATTGGCCATGCGGTGAACAAGATCCTCAAGGACATGATCGTCAAGAGCCGCCAGCTCGAAGGCTTCGACGCGCTCTACGCACCGGGCTGGGACTGCCACGGCCTGCCCATCGAGAACGCCATCGAGAAACTGCATGGCCGCAACCTGCCACGCGACGAGATGCAGGCCAAGAGCCGCGCCTTTGCCGCCGAACAGATCGAGCAGCAGATGGTGGACTTCAAGCGCCTGGGCGTGCTCGGCGACTGGGATCATCCCTACAAGACCATGAACTACGCCAACGAGGCCGCCGAGCTGCGTGCCTTGAAGAAGGTGATGGAGCGTGGTTTTGTCTACCGCGGCCTCAAGCCCGTGTACTGGTG
This sequence comes from Comamonas sp. wu1-DMT, assembly GCF_040187805.1. Taxonomy (NCBI): domain Bacteria; kingdom Pseudomonadati; phylum Pseudomonadota; class Betaproteobacteria; order Burkholderiales; family Comamonadaceae; genus Comamonas; species Comamonas sp. wu1-DMT. Next base: position 26,397 of record NZ_JBANEM010000004.1, on the reverse strand, counting down.
CTTTGACTGCGCCTCCTCGCTGGCCGAGTTCGAGATCGAATACGCCGACAAGCAAAGCCAGACCCTGGACGTGATGTTCCCCGCTGCCGAGCCAGCCAAACTGGCCGCAGCATTCGGCCTGGACAAGCTCGACAAGGAAGCCTTCATCGTCATCTGGACGACGACGGCCTGGACCATCCCCGCCAACCAGGCACTGAACGTCAACCCCGATCTGGAATACAGCCTGGTGGACACCGAGCGCGGTCTGCTGATCGTGGCCTCCGCCCTGGTCGAGAAATGCCTGGCCCGCTGGAAGCTGGAGGGCCGCGTGCTCGCCACCGCCAAGGGCGAGAAGCTCGACCACATGCCCTTCAAGCACCCTCTGGCCCATGTGGACAAGGGCTTTGACCGCATCTCGCCCGTGTACCTGGCCGAATACGCCACCGCCGACGACGGTACCGGTATCGTGCATTCGGCCCCGGCCTATGGCGTAGACGACTTCAACAGCTGCATGTCCAACGGCATGGACTACAAGCAGATCCTGAACCCCGTGCAGGGCAACGGCGTGTACGCGGCCGACCTGCCCATGTTCGGCGGCCAGCATATCTGGAAGGCCGTGCCCGTCATCCTCGACGCCCTGAAGGTCGCGGGCCGCCTGATGGACACCACCACCATCAGCCACAGCTATCCGCACTGCTGGCGCCACAAGACGCCCGTCATCTACCGCGCTGCCGCCCAGTGGTTCATCCGCATGGACGAAGGCGAAGGCGTGTTCACCGATCCCGCGCAAAAGCCCGAGAAGACCCTGCGCCAGATCGCGCTGGACGCCATCGAGCAAACCAACTTCTACCCACAAAACGGCCAGGATCGCCTGCGCGCCATGATCGCCGGCCGTCCCGACTGGTGCATCTCGCGTCAGCGCAGCTGGGGCGTGCCCATCCCCTTCTTCCTGCATGTGGACACGGGCGCTCTGCACCCTCGCACCATGGAGATCATCGACCAGGCGGCCGCCATGATCGAGCAAGGCGGCATCGAGGCCTGGAGCCGCGTCAGCACCGAAGATATCCTGGGCGCCGAAGAGGCCAAGAGCTATACCAAGAGCACCGATATTCTGGAGGTGTGGTTCGACTCGGGCTCCACCTTCTGGCATGTGCTGCGCGGCACCCATCCCGAGCACCACCACGACCACGGCCCCGAGGCCGACCTGTACCTGGAAGGCCACGACCAGCACCGCGGCTGGTTCCACAGCTCGCTGCTGCTGGCTTCGGCCATCTTCGGCCGCGCGCCCTATCGCGGCCTGCTGACCCACGGCTTCACCGTGGACGGCCAGGGCAAGAAGATGTCCAAGTCGCTGGGCAACACCGTGGCCCCGCAGGACGTGTCCAGCAAGATGGGCGCGGAAATCATCCGTCTGTGGGTGGCCTCGACCGACTACTCGGGCGACCTGGGCATCGACGACAAGATCCTGGCCCGCGTGGTGGACGCCTATCGCCGCATCCGCAACACGCTGCGCTTCCTGCTGGCCAACACCAGCGACTTCGATGCGAGCAAGGACGCCGTGGCCTACGGCGAGATGCTGGAGATCGACCAGTTCGCGCTGGCCCGCTCGGCCCAGCTGCAGCAGGAAATCCTGGCCCACTACAAGGTCTACGAGTTCCACCCCGTGGTCGCCAAGATCCAGCTGTTCTGCTCCGAAGACCTGGGCGGCTTCTACCTGGACGTGCTCAAGGATCGCCTCTACACCAGTGCCCCCAAGAGCCTGGCACGCCGCTCGGCCCAGACCGCGCTCTACCAGATCACCCAGGCGCTGCTGCGCTGGATGTCGCCCTTCCTGTCCTTCACGGCCGAGGAAGCCTGGAAGATCGTGGGCCACAGCGAATCCATCTTCCTGGAGAAGTTCACCGAGCTGCCCGCCGGCGATGAAGGCCTGCTGGCCAAGTGGACGCGCCTGTGCGAGATCCGCAACCAGGTCAACAAGGACATCGAAGTGGTGCGCACCACCGGCGCCGTGGGCTCCTCCCTGCAGGCCGAAGTCACGCTCACGGCCGAGCCCGAAGACCTGGCCCTGCTGCAAAGCCTCAAGGACGATCTGAAGTTCGTCTTCATCACCTCGGCAGCGACTGCCGTGGCCGGTGATGCGCTGACCACTACCGTGAAGGCCAGCGAGCATGCCAAGTGCGAGCGCTGCTGGCACTACCGCGAAGACGTGGGCGTGAACCCCGAGCACCCCTCGATCTGCGGCCGCTGCGACAGCAATCTGCACGGCACGGGCGAAGTCCGCACCAAGGCTTGAGTCTTCAAAAAGTGAGCTGCCAACGTATGCTGGCAGCCATTTTCAGCATTTATTCTTGCTGAAATCCTTTTGAGTCAAGCGCTAACCGCTATCAAAAAACCTTAGCAAAGAGCTGCCATGAGCAACACCCAGACCTCCTCCGCAGGCCTTGGCCGTATCTGGCCCTGGCTGCTGTGGGCGCTTGTCATCATCGGCGTGGATCAGGTCACCAAGCAGATGATTCTGAGCCACTACCAGTATGGGGACTGGACTCCCATCACCAGCTTCTTCAACATCGTGCGCGCGCACAACACGGGCGCCGCCTTCTCCTTCCTTGCGGGCGGCAGCGGCTGGCAGCGCTGGCTGTTCGTGGCCATAGGCGTGATTGCCACCGTGCTCATCGTCTGGCAGCTGCGCAAGCACCCTGGCGAGAAGATGTTCTGCCTGTCGCTGTCCAGCATTCTAGGCGGGGCCATCGGCAATGTGGTGGACCGCCTGCAGCACGGCTATGTGGTGGACTTCCTGGACTTCTACTGGGGCAGCAGCCACTTTCCGGCCTTCAACGTGGCCGACATGGGCATCACGCTGGGCGCCATACTGCTGATCCTGGATGAGGTTTTGCGCGCAAAACGCGCCAAGAACCAGAGCGTGTAAGCGCCAGTCGCTTTCCATAGGCAAGGCCCGCTGCCTCTCCAGCAGACAGCGGGCCTTGCTTATTCCGCCCCGCTCCGGCAGGATTCGGCCGACTCGTAGATGGGCTCGGCAGCACCTTCAGGCATATCGCGCCGAATATGGCTGCCCGCAGACAAGATGATGCCGCCCCGGACCGCGGACTGAACCAGCGTGATGTGCGTCAGCTGTTCTTGCTCGGCCATCTGCTATACCTGCCGCTGATTGATCCATGCAATCTGCGCCGGCCCGAGCAGCGTGGAGATGGACAGCAATACCGCCACCACCCATTGCTAGATGCGCAGCGGCCGCCTGGGCTTGCCGCGCCGCAAATGCCATAGCTGCCATGGCTGCCAGCAACATCAAAAGAAAGCTCACCGCAGCAGCACCGGGCATGGCAGGAATCATGAACCCGCCTTTTTAATAGCATCGAACGCAATACCGATATACGGAAAACTCGGTCGCCTCTGAAATCTCATCCGTAGAAACGATGTTTCGAATAATTCGTTTTTGTTCTATTGTGTTCCTTATTCCGCACTTATTTGTGCGTGAAGAGTGAGCCATCGGGGCAGACCGGCCTCACTCAGGGGTATATTAGGTCGCTCCTTCGCGGGCAGAACATGAAGCATTTATTGAATCTTTTAGCAGCCATTGCCCTGTTGATCTGGGGCTCTCAGATGGTTCGCACCGGCGTTCTGCAGGTCTTCGGCGCAAACCTGCGCAACATTCTCGCCCGCAGCATGAGCAACCGTTTCTCGGCAGCACTATCTGGCATGGGCGTCACGGCCCTGGTGCAATCAAGTACGGCCACCTCGCTGATGACCTCGTCCTTTGTAGGCCAGGGTCTGATCACCCTGCCCTCGGCCCTGGCCGTGATGCGCGGTGCCGATGTCGGCACGGCTCTGATGGCCGTGCTGTTCTCCACCGATCTTTCTTGGCTGTCGCCGCTGTTCATCTTTGTCGGCGTGGTGCTCTATATCTCGCGCAAGGACTCCAAGCCCGGTCGTATCGGCCGCGTGCTCATCGGCCTGGGCCTGATGCTGCTGGCCCTGCGCCTGGTGGTGGAAGCCACCGAGCCCCTGCTGCAGGCCCCTGCCGTGCGCACCCTGCTGGCCTCGGTCAGCAGCGATCTGTTCATGGAATTGCTGCTTGGTGCGGTACTGGCCGTGCTGGCCTACTCCAGCCTGGCCGTGGTGCTGCTGATTGCGGCCATGGCCAGCTCCGGCGCCATTCCGCTGGATGTGGCTCTGGGCCTGACCCTGGGCGCCAATCTGGGCAGCGGCCTGGTCGCGGCGCTCACCACCGCCAAATCGGCGGTGGAGGAGCGCCAGGTCACCATAGGCAATCTGCTGTTCAAGATCATGGGCGTGGCCATCGTCGCGCCCTTTATCGGGCTGTGGTCGCAGTACGCCCAGCCCTATCTGGCCAACGCCGGCCAGAACGTGGTGATGTTCCATCTGGCGTTCAATATCTTCAACAGCCTGTGCTTCATCGGCCTGACCCAGCTCGTGGCCCGCTGGGTGACTGCCATGCTGCCCAAGCCCGAGGAAGAAAGTGCGGCCAAGCTGCTGCGCCCACGCCACCTGGACCCCTCGGCCCTGTCCACCCCTTCGCTGGCCATCACCTGTGCCGTGCGCGAGTCACTGCATCAGGCCGACGTGGTGGAGTCCATGCTGATCGGCCTGCAAAAAGTGGCTGAAACCGACGATGCCAAGCTCTCCGAGGAAGTGCGCCACCTGGAAGGCACGGTGGACGATCTGTACTCGGCCATCAAGTACTACATGACCAAGATCTCGCGCGCCGAACTCGACGAGCGCGAAGGTCAGCGCTGGACGGAAATCATCAGCTTCACCATCAATATGGAGCAGATCGGCGACATCATCGAGCGCGTGCTGCTGGATCTGGAAGACAAGAAGATCAAGAAGGGCCGCCAGTTCTCGGCCGCCGGAAAACAGGAAATTCACGAGCTGACCCAGCATCTGCTGGACAATCTGCGCCTGGCCATGAGCGTCTTCCTCAACGGCAATGTGCGCGAGGCGCAAAAGCTGCTCGAGGAAAAAGCGCGCTTTCGCGATCTGGAACTGGCCTACTCGGCCACCCATCTGGAGCGCCTGTCGCAGCACACGGTTTCGAGCATAGAGACCAGCTCCCTGCATATCGACATGATCAGCGACCTCAAGCGCATCAACTCGCTGCTGTGCTCGGTGGCCTACCCGATTCTCGAGCAGGCCGGAGCCCTGGCGCCCAGCCGGCTCAAGTCCACCGCACTGGAGAACCAGCGCTAGCTGCTCTGCCGCCCTACCATCCCATGTAGGCGGCAAGCACCAGGGAGGCCTCGGGGGTGAAACGCCCCTGCAGCATCCAGCCCTGGACCTCGGTCAGCTCCAGCCGCTCGAAACGCTGTACCTCGCCATCCTGATTCACAGGCTGCAGCGCATCGGGCACCAGGGCCGAGAACCAGTCTATGCGCTCGACCATATAGCCCTGTCCCTCTGCTTCGTCGCTGGGTCTTGCGAACATCACATTTCCGCCGTGCCGAAGCTCGCCGAGTTCTGCCACATGCAGACCGGCCTCCTCCCAGGTTTCACGCGCCAGTGCCTCGACCAGACCATCTGTCGCCGAGACCATGCCGCCCATCAAGGTATCCCACATGCCGGGGTTGTTGGCCTTGTCCTCCGAGCGCTGCTGCACCCAGATCAAGCCATCCGCGCAAACGCCCACCAGATGCACGGCTCTGGTGGCAATGCCCAGCGGCCGCACGGCACCACGCTCGACGGTGGCCAGTTGCCGGCCCTCGGCATTGCAGACCGCCAGTTGTTCGTTGCGCCAGGCACCGGCAAGACCGGCGCTGCGCATGGCCTGTGCCAGCCGGTTCAGATTGTCCGTCGCCCCGCCCTGGCCTTCCAGCCGCCATTGCCCGGCCAGCAGCCTCAGCGCTATTCCGTGGGCCACCAGCAGATCAGACCCCAGCTTGCGCGCAAAGTCTTCCTCGATACTGCCGATCTGCTGATCATCAATGCACAGCGGCTGGCGCGGGCGCAGAGGCTGCCTGCTGGCCATGGCCTGCTGTGCCTGCAGCCATTGCTGCTGGAGCGACGTGGTTTGCTGCTTCATGAAAAATCTCCCAAGCCTGCATTGTGCTCAGCTTCGCAAAACGGGAAGGCTTGCATCACTATTGAGGGCTACCGGTTTGCCGCCAACTGCCGCCGCCACACGGTGTGACAGGCCCAAAGACCAACGGTCGCACGTTACAGTGGCAACCCATGAATTCCCCCCTGAAACCCGCCACGGTCGCCATGCTCAGCCTGGCTCCGGCACTGTGGGCCGGCAATGCCATCGTGGGCCGACTTGCTCACGACCTGATCTCGCCCTTTGCACTCAACTTCCTACGCTGGTGCATCGCCTTTGTGCTGCTGTTGCCGCTGGCATGGCGGGTGCTGCGCAAGGACAGTCCGATCTGGCCACTGTGGCGGCAGTACATGCTGCTGGGACTGCTGGGCATAGGCTGCTACAACGCCTTGCTGTACTTGGCGCTCAAGACCTCGACTCCGCTGAACGTGACGCTGGTGAGCTCGAGCATGCCGGTCTGGATGCTGGCCATAGGCCGGCTGTGCTGGGGCATTCGCATCAGCCGCCGGCAGATGGGCGGGGCTTTGCTGTCAGTGCTGGGCGTGGCGGTGGTGATGTCGCGCGGCGACTGGCAGACGCTGCTTGCTCTGCGCTTTGTGCCCGGCGACCTGTTCATGGTGCTGGCGACGATTGCCTGGGCTTTCTACACCTGGCTGCTGTCGCGCAGCACCGGCCCCCAGGAAGTGAAATCGCACTGGGCCAGCTTTCTGCTCGCACAGATCGTTTTCGGCCTGCTCTGGTCCGGCCTTTTCACGGGCGGCGAAGCCTTGCTGGGCGAGTTCCGCCTGGTGCCGGGCTGGCCGCTGCTGGGCAGCCTGCTGTTCATCGCCGTGGGCCCGGCCATCCTGGCCTACCGCTTCTGGGGCATGGGCGTGCAGCGCTCCACGCCCGCCATTGCGGGCTTCTTCGGAAATCTGATTCCGCTGTTCACGGCCCTGCTGTCGATTCCCGTGCTCGGCGAAACCCCGCACCTCTACCACGCGCTTGCGTTTGCGCTGATCGTGACCGGCATCGTCGTGTCATCCCGCAAATAAGCGGCTTCCCACCCAGACAAAAGCCCCGCATTGCGGGGCTTTGTCGTTTCAGCACTCGATCACGGATCAGTAAGTGCCGGGATACAGACCGCCGTCGGGCAGGATGTTCTGGCCCGTCATATAGCCGGCCTGGCGGCTGCACAGGAAGGCACAGATGGCGCCGAACTCTTCGGCCGTGCCAAAGCGCTTGGCAGGGATCTGGGCAGCCTGGGCCTGGCGCACGGCATCCAGGTCCTGGCCGCTCTTGTTGGCCGCAGCCTGATGGGTTGCCACCAGACGGTCGGTGTCGAACTTGCCGGGCAGTATGCTGTTGATGGTCACGCCCTTGGCGGCGATGCCCGAACGCGCCAGGCCGGCCACAAAGCCCGTCAGACCGCTGCGTGCACCGTTGGACAGGCCCAGGATGTCGATGGGCGCCTTGACCGCGCTCGAGGTGATGTTGACGATGCGACCGAAGCCACGCGCAGCCATGCCATCCACCGTAGCCTTGATCAGCTCGATGGGGGTCAGCATATTGGCGTCCACCGCCTTGATCCAGGCCTCACGATCCCAGGTGCGGAAGTCGCCAGGAGGCGGGCCACCGGCGTTGGTCACGACGATGTCGTAGTCCTTGCCCGGGCCGCCGGCGGCTTCGAACACTGCGGTGCGGCCTTCTGGCGTGGTGATGTCTGCGGCGACACCGATGACCTTGATCTGAGGAGCAATGGCTTGCAGCTTCTGCACGGCCAGCTGCAATGCCTGGTCGTTTCTGGCGTTGATGACCAGATTCACTCCCTCTTCGGCCAGAGCCTTGGCACAGCCAAAACCCAAACCCTTGCTGGCGCCGCAGACCAGAGCCCAGCGCCCGGCGATACCAAAGTCCATGTCAGTGTCCTTTCACACAGTTTCCAAGCCGGACAAACTGCCCGACGCTATCAAAATCAATAACCGCTAGAGCTTTATCAGAAAGCGCTGGCATCCAATTTCATGCTCAATGACTGCGACCATGAAACAGCTTGTGGTGCAGCCTGCGCAGCGACCACCAGACGCCCAGTGCCACAACCGGAATGGCCACGGCCGCCGTCGACTCGGGCGACCAGGGCCAGCCCAGCTTCTGCCCGCCCTTGGCCAGATAGCTGATCAGGCCGGTGATGTAGTAGGTGATGGCCGCGACCGACAGGCCTTCCACCGTGGACTGCAGCTTGAGCTGGGTGCCCTGGCGGTCGTTCATCGTGCCCAGCAGCTGCTGGCTGCTTTGCTGCTGCTCGATCTCGACGCGCGTGCGCAACAGACTGCTGACACGGGAGACTCGCTCGGACAGCGCATTCTGACGGCGTGTCGCCCATTCGCAGGTGGCGCGCGCAGGTGTAAGTCGCCGGTCCATGAATTCACGGATGGTCTGGATGCCATCCACCCGCGTCTCCTGAATTTCCTGAATACGCCTGTCTACCAGCTCGAAATAGGCGGAACTGGCCGAGAAGCGCGAATGCGTGGCCGCATATTCGCTCTCCACCTGGCCCGCCAGCCGCGTCAGGCGGTCCAGCAGCGCCGGTTCGGTGTCGCGGTCGGCAGCGCGGATGGCATTGGCCAGTTCGGCCAGTTCACGCTCGGCCGTGGCCAGCACGGCTGCAGCCTTGCGTGCGGCGGGCAGGCCCAGCAGCGCCGCCATGCGATAGGTCTCGATCTCCAGCACGCGCTGCACCAGACGGCCCAGGCGGCGCGGGGACAGATCGGCACCGGCGAGCAGCAGCATGCGCGAGAAGCCGTCAGGGTGAATCGCAAAGTCGGTAAAGATGGCCCCCGCACCGCCGGAGACGCGCGAGCCGACCAGGGTATCGGCCTGCAACATATGACGCATCAGATATTGCGGGTCCACATCCTGCTCGTTCAGCGCCCACAGATGCAGACTGCTCAGGCACTGCCCTGGCAGGGTTGCCAGCCAGTCGCGCGGAACGGCGTCAATGGCTGTCTCGGGCTCGCGCACATCGGCCACGCCGGCTTGGGCCATGGGCGTCGTGAAGGTCCAGGCCACGAACTCGGTGTGCTGCTCCCAACGCAGGCGAAACGCACCCAGGTCGATCAGCACATGGGTGGTTGCCGCATCGGGCAGAGGGCGATGGTGGTTGCGCAGCAGGGCCGCCACATGCTCGCGGCTGGCTTCACGCTGTGCCGCATCGGTGAGCATCACGATATGCGTGATGGCCAGAGGGGCCTGCATGATTTCCGCAGGACGGGCATGAATTTCGTTGTGCAGCAAGACCCGCTGAGGGTGCTGCGCGGGCAATAAAGACAAGGCCATGCAATCTTTCGAATAACTGCAGCTATTTTGCCGCCCTAATCCATAGTCCCAGAAACAAAGGTCCTCATATAAAAAAAAGCGGCCCCGGAAGGGCCGCTTTAACGATGATCAGCGATCAGGTTGACGATCAGTCTTCCACGAAAGCTTCTTCACGCTTGTTCTTCACTGCGGGCATCAGCACGATCACCAGCAGCACCACGGCAGCAGCCAGCAGGCAGGCGGAGATGGGGCGGGTCACGAACACGGACCAGTCACCACGCGACAGCAGCAGGGCACGGCGCAGGTTTTCTTCCATCATCGGGCCCAGGATGAAGCCCAGCAGCAGAGGAGCAGGTTCGGTACCCAGCTTGTGGAACACATAGCCGATGAAGCCGAAGATACCGACCATCCACACGTCCCAGACGTTGTTGTTGGTACCGTACACGCCGATCGCGCAGAACAGCACGATGGACGGGAACAGCCAGCGATAAGGCACGGTCAGCAGCTTGATCCAGACGCCGATCAGCGGCAGGTTCAAGATGATCAGCATCAGGTTGCCAATCCACATGGAGGCGATCAGACCCCAGAACAGTTCGGGGTTGCTGGTCATCACCTGAGGACCGGGCTGGATGTTGTGGATAGTCATGGCACCCACCATCAGCGCCATCACGGCGTTGGGAGGAATACCCAGGGTCAGCAGAGGAATGAACGATGTCTGAGAGCCGGCGTTGTTGGCGGATTCAGGAGCGCACACACCACGGATATTGCCTTGACCGAAAGGAACTTCGCCGGGCTTCAGCTTGGTCTTCTTTTCGATGGTGTAGGCAGCGAAGGCCGACAGCATGGCACCGCCACCGGGCAAGATACCCAGGGCCGAACCCAGAGCCGTACCGCGCAGCATGGCTGGCAGCATGCGCTTGAAGTCTTCGCTTGTGGGCAGCAGACCCGTCACCTTGGCAGCGAACACTTCGCGCTCGTCGTCGGGCTTGGACAGGTTGGCAATGATTTCGCCGTAGCCGAACACACCCATGGCGATCACGACGAAGTCGATGCCGTCGGTCAGTTCAGGAATGTCGAAGCTGTAACGAGCCACACCGGAGTTCACGTCGGTTCCGACCATGCCCAGCAGCAGACCCAGCACGATCATGGCGATCGCCTTGAGCAGCGAACCGGAAGCCAGCACCACGGCACCGATCAGACCCAGGGTCATCAGCGAGAAGTATTCAGCGGGGCCGAACTTGAAAGCCACTTCGGTCAGGGGTGGAGCGAAGGCAGCCAGGATGACGGTGCCCACGCAGCCGGCGAAGAAGGAGCCGATACCAGCCGCTGCTAGCGCAGGGCCTGCTCGACCTTTTCGCGCCATCTGGTAGCCGTCGATCACGGTCACCACCGACGAGGATTCACCTGGCAGGTTCACCAAAATGGCAGTGGTGGAGCCACCGTACTGGGCGCCGTAGTAGATACCGGCCAGCATGATCAGCGCCGCCACGGGGGGCAGAGCGTAAGTGGCGGGCAGCAGCATGGCGATGGTCGCCACGGGGCCAATGCCGGGCAGCACGCCGATCAGCGTACCGAGCAAACAGCCCACAAAGCAGTAGATCAGGTTCTGGAACGTGAAAGCCACGCCAAAACCCGTCGACAAGTTCTGAATCAGATCCATGGACGATGCTCCTGATTAGCCTGCAATGAAGCTAGGCCACACTGGGAACTGCAGATTCAGCGCCCACACGAAAGCGAAATAGCTACCCACTGCCAGCACGGTGGCCAGGATTGCTGTTTCCTTGAAGTTGAAACTATGACCGCCCAGGCTGGCGATGAAGACCAGCGCATAGATAGCGATGATCAGACCGAACTGAGGGATACCCACAGCAGGCACGCCCACCAACAAGATGCCGAAGGCAAAGTTGGCTGCCAGGATGAAGAACACCTGCCTCCAGGCCCACTTACCGATCTTGTCACCACCTTCGGGGCCCTTGGTCAGGCCGCCGACGCAGATGGCTGCACCCAGGATGGCCATGAGCACACCCAGGATCAGAGGGAAGTAACCTGGACCCATACGGGCGCCGGTGCCAATGGTGTAGTTGGAAGCGCCGATCGCAAATGCGAGACCGACGGCCAAGAACATCAGACCGGAGAAAAAGTCTTTTTGGCTCTTGATTTTCACAAAACGTCTCCTTACGGAAATCACGACTTGGCGATTCTCGTTTCATAGAAATGCCAAATTGATGTGGATTCCACCTACAGAGGGCATACCCTAATGCCGACGCTTTGTACACATTTACCGCATTCAACCCAGGCCAATGCCGGCCTGCACTTGCTACACCAGCCAAGAAGCAAGCACTAGCACCCGGACTTTCAGATTTCGCTCATCAGCGGCGTGCAGGCCAGCACCTCGGGCAAGGTGGTCACGCCCTCGGCAACGCGCAAAGCCCCGGCCAGGCGCAGAGGGCGCATGCCGTCCTGCACGGCCTGACGGCGCAGAACGTCCATGGACGGGGCATCGTGAATCTGCTTCTTGAGGGCCTCGGTCACCATCAGCAGCTCGTACAGGCCCATGCGGCCTCGGTAGCCTGTCATGCGGCAATCCTCACAACCCACGGGCTTGTAGGGCTGGTAACTGCCGGTCAGCTTCCAGGGCCTGACCGATTCGGCCAGATCCTCGGGCTTTGCGTCTTCATCGCGCACCTTGCAGCTGGAACACAGCGTGCGCACCAGACGCTGGGCCAGCACGCCCAGCAAGGTGGCGTTGATCAGATAGGAAGGTACGCCCAGCTCCATCAGGCGGCTGACGGCGCTGGGCGCATCATTGGTATGCAGCGTGGAGAAGACCAGGTGGCCGGTCAGTGCAGCCTGCACCGCCATCTCGGCAGTGGCCAGATCGCGAATCTCGCCCACCATGATGATGTCCGGGTCCTGACGCATCAGCGCACGCAGGCCCTCGGTGAAACCGAAGTCGAGCTGGGGCTGAACCTGGGTCTGATTGAAGCTGGGCTCGATCATTTCGATGGGGTCTTCCACCGTGCTGACATTGACCTCCTCGGTCGCCACACGCTTGAGCGTGGAGTACAGCGTGGTGGTCTTGCCCGATCCCGTGGGGCCGGTGACCAGGATGATGCCGTGCGGACGCTTGACCAGATCTTCCCAGCGCTGCGCGTCATGGACACTGAAGCCCAGCGCATCCAGATTCTTGACCGTGTTCTCCGGGTCGAAGATGCGCATCACCATCTTCTCCCCAAAAGCCGTGGGCAAGGTGGACAAGCGCATTTCCACCTCCTCGCCGCGCGGGTTGCGCGTCTTGATGCGGCCATCCAGTGGGCGGCGCTTTTCGACCACGTCCATGCGCCCCAGCAACTTGACGCGCGCCACCATGGCATTCAGCACGCCCATGGGCATCTGGTAGACCGGATGCAGCACACCATCGATGCGAAAGCGGATCACGCCCTGCTCGCGCCTGGGCTCCAGATGAATGTCGCTGGCCCGCTGGTCGAAGGCATACTGCCACAGCCAGTCCACCACGCGCACCACGCCCTGGTCGTTGGCATCGAGCTGCTTGTTGCTTTTGCCCAGCTCCACCAGCTGTTCAAAACTGGCGCCGCCGGTCGCGCCACCGGCTTTCTCCGCCGCACGCACGGACTTGGCCAGGGCGAAGAACTCTGCCGTATAGCGCTTGATATCCTGCGGATTGGCCACCACGCAGCGCACGCTGCGGCGTGCCTGCCGCTCCACCTCGCTCACCCAGTCGCTGATGAAGGGCTCGGCCGTGGCAATCACCACCTCCTTGGCGGTCACCTGCACGGGCAGTACCTTGTGACGCTCGGCGTAGCTGGCGCTCATGACCTCACCCACGCGGCCCACATCCACGCGCAGCGGATCGATGCGCAGATAGGCCAGACCGCTGCGCTGTGCCAGATACTGGGTCAGGGTCTCCAGATCCAGCGGCTGACGCGTCTGGGCGCCGACAACACCTACATTGGCAAGCCGCACCAGCGGCAGTTGCGCGCTCTCTGCGGCCGAGCAGCGCGCAATCGTGCGCTCGGCCTCCTGCGCCGTGATCACAGCGTCTTCCTGCAACCATTGCACCAGCTTGCGCCAGTCCAGCGGTCCCTGGTATTGAGCAGGCTTGATGGACTGGGACAGAAGGGATTCAGTCAATGACATGGGCGGCAGTGGCAACAAAACTGCCTTGACTGTACCGCCATCGGCCCACGCTCCTGACTAGGACGATACAAAGCAGGCGGACGATGGCATTCATCTCTGATGCAGCTCAGGCGTATTCGTCCAGCAGTCCGCCCAGGCCGCCCTGGCCACCCTGGCCCGGATTGCCGCTACTTCTGCTCTGCATCTGCTCATCCTTCTTTTGCTGGACTGCCTCCGTCCCGCGCTGGGCAGCCTGCTGGGCTTGCTGTGTCTGCTGGTTCTGCAAGGCCTCTATCTGGGCCTGCAACATCTGGATCTTGGTCTGCAGCAACTGCGCCTGCTGCTCCTTGGTTTTGGCATCAGCGTCGCTGTTGGCAACCTCTTTGAGTTCGTTGGTGGCATCCTTGATCTGCCGTTGCAGCTGCTGGATACGCGATGCCGCGCCAGCCCCCGAAGAGGCTGAGCCGGCAGAACTGGATGAGATGGCACTGATCGTCATGTCCATATCATCGGCACAAAACCGCAGCCCTCAAGGCCTGCACCATCAATTTACTCAGGCTTTGCAATTACACGGTAGCGCCCCGGCCGATGCGGCTGACTTTGGCTTTGCCCGTCTTGCTGCCTGCTTCTGCATCGCGTGCCGGCACAAACACCTTGGCCCAGCGGGTGGTGTTCAATTCCCAACGGGCCTGCACCTGATCGCAGGCCAGATCCAGCTCCGCGCCCTGCAGCACACGCGGCGTGCGCTGTGCCAGCACCACGGTATTGCCTTCGCGTGTGGGGCGGAAGGCCCAGAGCGCGTCCTCGCCAAAAGCCTGGGCCATCTGATCCAGGCTTTTGTCAAAGCTTGAGGAGCGGCCAAAGAGGTTGACGGTCATGATGCCGTCCTCGGTCAGCAGATTGCGGCAATCGGCATAGAACTCGGCGCTGTCGAGCACGGGAGCCGCCGCTTCGTGATCGTACAGATCGACGGCCAGCGCATCGACAGTGCCCAGCCATTCGGGCTTTTTGATTTCCTGGGCCGCATCGGCCAGCACCACCTGCAGCGTGCTGCTGTCGGGCGGCAGCTTGAACCAGCTGCGGCACACGGCCAGGACCTGAGGGTTCAGCTCGACCGCCGTGGTCTTCATGCGCAGTTTCTTGTGACAGAACTTGGTGATGGCGGCCGCTCCCAGACCCAGTTGCATGGCGTGCATCCGGGGCACTTCAGCAGGCTCGGCAAACAGCAGCCAGCCCATCATGCGCTGCACATACTCCAGATCGATATCAAAAGGATCGCGAATACGCATGGAGCCCTGCACCCAGGGCGTGCCCAGATGCAGATAGCGGATATCGCCGTCGTCGGAGACGCTGACTTCGGGCAGCTCCTGGACGCTGGCCAGATTCTTGTCTTGCGCGGATTTGGCACCGCCACGGGTTTTACGGATCACGTTTCACACCAATCTTCAAAGTAGGCCATGGGCCGCCAGCGCATGGCGCCAGGCCTGCAGTTTTCTATCGAACGACCAGCCGGCATTGGCCGGGCTGGTGGATGGCAGCTTGAGGGCGATCAGCCCCAGTGCCTCGGTCTGACGGGCATGCTTGTAGCTCTCGCCGCCGTTGTGCAACGCCAGTTGCAGATCAGGACAGCGCTGACGCAGTCCGGCAAAGTCGTTGACCTGGGCACCGCGAATGGCGCTATCCAGACTACCCTCGCGCTCGCAGCTCGCATACACATCCCACAGACCCAGCCCGCGTGCCAGCAGCCATTCGCAGCGGCCCGCGTAATCACTACGTGGCGGCTGCAGATGCTGGGGCCACAAGGCCTGCAGCAGCGGCCAGAACTGGTTTTGCGGATGGGCGTAGTACTGCGCCAGCTGCAGCGACTTCAGGCCCGGAAAGCTGCCCAGCACCAGGGCCCGCGTGCGGCCATCGGCCACTGCGGCCAGCCCCTGCCAGCGCGGGCCTGTCTCTGTCACGGTGGCAGAAGAATCCTCGGTCATGCCCTATTGTCGCCCAGCCATCATCATCCTGGATCTTGGGCTGACATTCAAAAAGATGAGCATGAGCCTCTTTGCCTGCAAAGGATAGCTACTGCCCCATCTAGGGAAGTGCCGGCAGCCCTTTGAGCGCCTTACGTGCATTGGCCGTGCAGGCCTGCGCCAGCTGCTCAATGCCCATGCCGCGCAGCCGCGCGATCTCCGCCGCAATGCGCGGCAGCTCGGCGGAGCTGTTACGCCCTTGGGGCTGACCGGCCGCACGCTGTTCGGCCGTGGTGTAGAGCCAGTGCGGCGGAATATCGGGAGCGTCGGTTTCCAGAACCAGCGCCTCCAGCGGCAGGCTGGCCGCCAGCTCACGCAGCTTGAGCGCGCGCTCATAGGTGATGGCACCGCCAAAGCCCAGCTTGAAGCCCATATCGATGAAGGCCTGCGCCTGCTGGGCGCTGCCGTTGAACGCATGGGCAATGCCACCCACAACCCTGTGCTGACGCAAGGTCTTGAGCAGACGATCGCTGCTCTTGCGCACATGCAGGATCACGGGCAACTCGAACTCGCGTGCCAGCCGGATCTGCTGCTCGTAGAACCAGATCTGGCACTGTTCGTCCAGTCCGGGGACAAAAAAGTCGAGACCGATTTCACCCACCGCCACCAGTTGCGGGTCGCCGCGCTGCTGATTCAGCAACTCGCGCAGCGCCGCGATATCGGACTCCTGCGCGCCGGGCGTGTAGAGCGGATGAATGCCCAGCGCATAGCTGTCGCCATGGCGATGGGCAAGTGCAATCACATCCTGCCAGTGGCTGCGCTGTACGGCAGGAATGACCAGATGCGTGACGCCTGCGGCCTGCGCAGCGGCGCGCACGGCATCTCTGTCAGGTGCGAACTCGGGCGCATCCAGGTGGCAATGGGTATCTATCCAGGTTGGCATCCACACATCATGCATCGGCTGGGCTGCTTGCGCAGCCCAGCCTCGGCCGATGACACGTCAAGTGACTACAGACAGTTTCCTGTCTTGTCCTACGATTCACATATTGAAACAAATAAAACATTAAGCAACTTCACCCCCTACCCTGCGCGACCGGCCAAAGGAGCATGTTATGACGGGACTTCTGCAAAGCACGCTCTGGCAACGCCTGAGCCAAAGTCATCAGCGCGCCGACATGCAGGGCAAGCTGGCCGCGCTGGATCAGGTGCAGGCCGTGATCGAATTCGATCTGCAAGGTCATGTGCTGACGGCCAATGACAACTTTCTGCGCACCATGGGCTATAGCCCTGAACAGATCATCGGCCAGCATCACCGCATGTTCGTCGATGAGGAAACCCGCGGCTCTGTCGAGTACGCCCAGTTCTGGCAGCGCCTGGCAGCGGGTCTGCACGACAGCGGACGCTACCGCCGCATCAACAGCCAGGGCGAGGATGTGTGGCTGCAGGCCAGCTACAACCCGATCTTCGACAGCCAGGGCCAGCCGCGCAAAGTCATCAAGTACGCCACCGACATCACCGAGCAGCAACAGCACGAAGACGATGCCCGCGGCCAGCTCCAGGCCATTGCCAAGGTGCAAGCCATCATCGAATTCGATCTGAACGGCAACATCCTCACGGCCAACGATCTGTTCCTGCAGACCATGGGCTACTCCCTCGCCGAAGTCGTGGGCAGGCACCACAGCATGTTCGTCCAGCCGCACGAGCGCCAGTCCCCGGCCTATCAGCATTTCTGGCACAAGCTGGCACTGGGCCATCATGATGCCGGCCAGTACCTGCGCATAGGCAAGGCCGGCCGCCAGGTCTGGATCGAAGCCAGCTACAACCCCATACTCGACGCCGAAGGGCGCCCCTTCAAGGTCGTCAAGTTCGCCACCAACATCACACGCCGCGTGACCGCAGCCCAAACCCTGCGTGCCACGGTGGAAGGTCTGACCGAAAGCGCCAACCATGCGCGCCAGGCCAACGAGCTGGCCCAGGACGCCTGCAGCGTGGCTGAGGCCGGCGGCCGCACCGTGCAGGATGTGGTGACCACCATGGAATCCATCAGCGCCAGCTCGCGCAAGATCAGCGACATCATCGGCATGATGGACTCCATCGCCTTCCAGACCAATCTGCTGGCGCTCAACGCCGCCGTGGAAGCGGCCCGCGCCGGCGACCAGGGGCGCGGCTTTGCCGTGGTGGCCAATGAGGTGCGCCAGCTGGCCCAGCACAGCGCCGAAGCCGCCAAGGAGATCAAGCAGCTGATCCAGACCTCCGTCACCCAGGTCACCCAGGGGGTGAACCAGGTGCGTGAGGCCGGCACCACCATGGCCGAGATCGTGAACTCCTCGCGCCAGGTCACGCAGATCATGGGCGAGGTGGTGCAGACCTCGCTGGCCCAGTCCGCCAGGCTGCGCGAGGTCACCGACGATCTGACGGCGCAGGATGTTTCGGCCAATCCAGGCTCGGTCAAGCCGCGCCCTGCCGTGCCGCTGCAGGCTTCGGCCCGTGAGCAGGCCACGATCGCCATCCGGAACGCGGCGGTCGGCGCTTATTGAAAAAGGAAAAGCGCCCCAGGCACTTCATGAAAAAGGCCCGGCGCTGCAAAGGCTGCGACCGGGCCTTTACCCGTCGGCAGGCAGGAGATCAGGCCAGCTGTCCCTGCCCCAGCCTGACCATGCGATCGCAACGCGCGGCCAGTCCTTCGTCATGAGTGACCATCACAAACGCCGTGCCATGGCTGCGCGCCAGCTCCAGCATCAGCGCAAACACCGTATCGGCCGTGCCGCGGTCCAGGTTGCCCGTGGGCTCGTCGGCCAGCACGCAGGCCGGACGCGTGACCAGGGCACGTGCAATGGCCACGCGCTGACGCTCGCCGCCCGACAGCTCGGCCGGGCGATGCGCCATGCGCTGGCCCAGGCCCACGGCGCGCAGCATCTCGGCCGCGCGATCCATGCAGTCCTCCTTGGCATCGCGGCGAATGCGCAGCGGCATGGCCACATTCTCCTGGGCCGAGAACTCGGCCAGCAGATGGTGGAACTGGTAGATAAAGCCCAGATGCCGGTTGCGCAGCGCACCCTGCTTTTGCGGGCTGAGCTGGTGCAAGGGCTGGCCCATGAGGCTGACGCTGCCGGTGGAGGGTGCATCCAGCCCGCCCAGCAAGTGCAGCAAGGTGGATTTGCCCGAACCCGAGGCGCCGACGATGGCCAGCGTCTCGCCCGCCTGAACCTGCAGATCCACTCCCTGCAGCACGGTCACATCCAGCTTGCCTTCGGCAAAGCGCTTGGTCAGGCCGCGTGCTTCCAGCACGCTCTGGCCCATCACAACATCATTCATAACGCAGTGCCTCTGCAGGGTTCACGCGGCTGGCACGCCAGCTGGGGTAAATCGTGGCCACAAAAGAAAGAATCAGGGAAATCACAGCGATCGGCACGATGTCCGTGGACTGCGGCTCGCTGGGCATCTTGCTGATCAGGTAGATGTCCTTGGGCAGGAAATTGGCATGCAGCGCCTGCTCTATGGCCGGCACGATGACGTCGATATTGAAGGCAATCGCCAGCCCCAGCGCCAGACCGGCCAAGGTACCGATGACGCCGACCATGGCTCCCTGCACCATGAAGATGCCCATGATGGACGAGGGCGAGGCCCCCAGGGTACGCAGGATGGCAATATCGGCACGCTTGTCCTGCACGCTCATCACCAGGGTGGACACCAGATTGAAAGCCGCCACGGCCACGATCAGGGTCAGGATGATGAACATCATGCGTTTTTCGAGCTGCACGGCAGCAAACCAGGTCTTGTTCTGGTGCGTCCAGTCACGGATGAACAAACGGTCCGTCAAGGTGTCAGCGAGTTCATGCGCCACGCGCGGGGCCTCGTGCAAATCCTTGAGCTTGAGGCGAATGCCGGTCGGCCCTTCCAGGCGGAAGATGCGCTGCGCATCCTCGTAATGCATCATCACCAGCGCCGAGTCATATTCGTAGTGACCGGAATCGAAGGTGCCGGCCACCGTCATCTGCTTCATGCGCGGCAGCACGCCGGCTGGCGTGACCTGTCCGCTGGGAGCGATCAACGTGATCACATCGCCTTCGCTCACACCGAGATTGCGCGCCAGCTCGATGCCAAGCACCGCCTTGAACTCGCCGGGCACCAGACGCTTGAGCACCTCGCCGCTGGTGGCCGCCAGATCGGTCACCTCGCCCTCACGCGCCGGATCGATACCGCGCACCAAGGCGCCTTTCATATCCTCGCCGCGCGCCAGCAAGGCCTGAGCCGCCACAAAAGGCGCAGCCCCCACCACATCGGGGTTGGCTCTGGCCTCGCGCATGGTGCGCTCCACATCAGGCAGAGGCGCGCCCTGCGGGGCGTAGATTTCCACATGGGAGACGACGCTGAGCATGCGATCCCGCACTTCCTTCTGGAAGCCGTTCATCACGCTCAGCACAATGATCAGCGCCGCCACGCCCAGCGCAATGCCAAGCATGGAGACACCCGAGATAAAGGAGATGAAGCCATTGCGGCGTGTGGCGCGCCCTGCACGGGTATAGCGCCAGCCCACGGCCAGTTCGTAGGGAAATTGCATGTTGCCAGCATTGTGGCATTGCCGGCAATGCCCTGCCGGCGGCGCCAGCCTTATGCAATTTGACTGCCCACCGACCCTCTATCGGGGCGGCCTGCTGCGCCCTATGCGCGGCAGATCCGCGTATTGCTCGTGCTGCTCCAGCGTCACCGCATGGGCCTGAAGCTTGGCCAGCAGATCGTCAAACAAGGCCAACTCTTCATCGCTGAGGACAGACACGATGTCGGCATGAATCTTGACCATCTCGGGCAGGATCAGACCGTACATGCGCCGCCCCTCATCGGTCAGATACATGGCCACGCGCCGGCGGTCTCCATCCAGAGGCTTGCGCAGCACCCAGCCTTTTTCCTCCAGGCCGCTGAGCGCCCGCGAAGTGCGCGCCCTGTCCAGTTGCACCTTCTGTGCCAGCTCGGAGGACAGCAAACCCTCCTCGGTCGCCAGCGTCGCCATCACGCCCCATTCGCGGCGCGTCAGGCCGAAGCGGGCCTCGCACATGCGCATGGCCATGCCGCCCGCCACGCCGAAGAAGCGGCTGATGCGAAACAGCAGCATCTGCTGAATGGAGGTGGGTTGTCGGGTATTCACGGGGATGAGTTGATTAGATCAATTGTGGATGTCACTTCTACAGTGAGCATTCCCAATACAGAGACAAAGGGAAGTGCCGGGGATTTTCGCAAATGCCAGCACTTTCCTCAGACCAGAGAGTGATTCCATGGCCCGCCTGACTGCACCCCGCCGCCTTCTTCAAACCAGCCTGGCTCTGCTGCTGGGCTGCTCCGCCTTCGCCTCCCAGGCCCAGTCTGCCGATGGCGCAGCCGTCGCCGCCTGGCCTCACAAGCCAGTTCGGCTGATAGCAGCCTTCGCTCCCGGTGGGGCTGTGGACATACTGGCGCGCGGCGTCGGAGAAGTGCTTCAACGTGAGACCAAGCAGCCATTCGTTGTTGAAAACCGCACCGGCGCTGGCGGCAATATAGGAGCCGATTACGTCGCCAAGGCTGCCGCCGACGGATACACCATGCTGATCGGCCTGGACACGAGCTTCACGGTCAACCCGCTGATCTACAAAAGCATGCCGTTCAAAAATGGCGACCTGCGTCCTGTCATGGTGTTCGCCTCGCAAGGCATGCTGATGGCCGTCAGTCCCAAGACAAATATCAAGACACTGGAGCAGTTCATCGCCCGCGGCAAGGACAAGGGCCTGACCCTGGGGTCCGCCGGCTATGGAACCCCCGGCCATCTGGCCTCCAGCATCCTGACTTACGCCACCGGAGCCAAGGTCAACCATGTGCCCTACAAAGGCAATGCACCTGCCACGCTGGCCATGCTCTCTGGCGAGGTGGACGGCGGCGTCATCAGCTCCACCGCCATGCTGCCCCATGTGACCACTGGAAAGATCACGGCGCTGGCCGTGACCACGGCCCAGCGCAACCCCTTGCTGCCGGAAGTTCCATCCGTGGGCGAGCTCGGACATAAAGAGCTGCAGCAGGAAGTGCTTTTCGCTGCCTGGGTACCCAGCAGCACACCTGAGCCGCTGGTGCAGAAAATCCAGGCCCAGTTCGAGAAGGCCATGAAGGACGGCACGCTGCGCGAGCGCATGCGTGTCAACGACATGGTCTACGAAGGGCTGACAGGCGATGCGGCCGTCAAGCGCATTCAGGCCCTGGCCGACCGCTATCGCGTCCTGGCCCAGGCCACCGGCATGAAGATGGAATGAGCGCTTGCGCCAGCCATCAACCCCATGACAACGACCCGCATTTCATGACTCGCCCCAACATCATCTTTATCGTCGCCGACGATCTCGGCTATGCCGACCTGGGCTGCTACGGCGGCCGCGATGCCGAGTTCGGCCCGGTATCCCCGGTGCTCGACCGCCTGGCGGCCAACGGCCTCAGGCTCACCCAGGGCTATGCCAATTCACCCGTGTGCTCGCCCACGCGTTTTGCCCTGGCCACGGCCCGCTATCAATACCGCTTGCGCGGCGCGGCCGAGGAGCCCATCAACAGCAAGACGCGCGGCACGCCGCTGGGCGCCAAGCTGGGCCTGCCGCCCGAAATCCCCACCGTTGCCTCGCTGCTCAAGGGCGCGGGCTATCGCACGGCACTGATAGGCAAATGGCATCTGGGCTACCCTCCCCACTTCGGTCCGCTGCGCTCTGGCTACGAGGAATACTTCGGCCCCATGTCGGGCGGCGTGGATTACTTCACCCATCTGAGCAGCTCGGGCCAGCACGATCTGTGGGTAGGCGAAGAGGAGCATCACGACGAAGGCTATCTGACCGACCTGCTGTCCCAGCGCAGCGTGGACTTCGTCAACCGCATGAGCGAGGGCAACGCCCCCTTCTTCCTGAGCCTGCACTACACGGCGCCGCACTGGCCCTGGGAAACCCGTGATGACCGTGAGGCTGCCGAGCAGTTGGGCGCCGGCATCACGCATCTGGCGGGCGGCAATATTCACCAGTACCGCCGCATGATTCATCACATGGATGAAGGCATAGGCTGGATCGTCGAAGCCCTGCGCAAGAACGGCCAACTGGACAACACGCTGATCGTCTTCACCAGCGATAACGGCGGCGAGCGCTTCTCGGACAGCTGGCCTCTCGTGGGTGGCAAGATGGATCTGACCGAAGGCGGCATCCGCGTGCCCTGGATCGCCCACTGGCCTGCCGTGATCGAGGCCCATCGCAGCAGCGCCCAACAATGCATGAGCATGGATTGGGCCGCCACGGTGCTGGATGCAGCCGGTGTGAGCGCCGATCCGGACTACCCGCTGGACGGCGTCTCCATCCTGCCCGTGCTGCGCACCGACGGTGCGGAGTTTGCCCGGCCGCTGTACTGGCGCATGCTCTACCGCAACCAGCGCGCGCTGCGCGAAGGCGAATGGAAATACCTGCGCGTGGAAGACAACGAATACCTGTTCAATCTGGCGCAGGACGAACGCGAGCGTGCCAATCTGGCCGGCCAGCACCCAGAGCGCCTGCAGGCCATGCGACAGCGCTGGGACGACTGGAATGCCGGCATGCCCGCGATTGCCGATGATGCGAGTTACAGCCTGGTTTACACCCTGAAAAATATGCCTGCGAGGTGACAAAGCACCCCGCACCATGCCCGGGCGGCGGCCATGCCCGACAATAGCGCCCATGTCTTTGACCGCGCCTTTGCTGCCTGCCGCCCAAGCCCTGGGCACAGGCGCCTCTGAAATCATTGTTGCCTATGCCAGCGGCCCTGCCGACATTCCCCTGGCATGGGACGGTTTGCAACTCCCTCACCTGCAGGCCTTGCTGGCAACGCTGGCTCCGACCACGCTGGTGCAGGGCGACGAGATGGACTTCTCCCCCCCCGCATGAACGCGCCCTGGCCCGCAGCATGCAGCTGCCCGATACCCCCGGGCTGATTCCCTGGGCAGCGCTGGCGGCCGGAGACAGCAGCCAGGCCTGTGCCTTCATCACTCCCTGCCACTGGCATATCACGCCGGACCAGGTCCACCAGACCGACCCGGCCAGCGCGCCACTGGACGAAGACGAATCCCGCCAGTTGCTGGCGCTGATCGCACCCTGGTTCAGCGACGACGGCATCACGCTGGAATACCTGCGTGCCGACCTCTGGCTGGCACGCGGAGCGGCCTTCAAGGACCTGGCTACCGCCTCGATGGACCGGGCACTGGGCCGCGACGTGCGCCCCTGGATGCCCGAGCCTATCCAGGGCGCCATCATCCAGCGTCTGCAGACCGAGTTGCAGATGCTGCTCTACACCCATGTCTTCAACGACCAGCGTGCCGCACGCGGTCTACCGCCCATCAACTCCTTCTGGGTACATGGCACGGGAAGCCTGAACAGCCTGCCCGCAGCGGGCCCTGCAGCAGTCTGTGTCGATGATCTGCGCCACACCGCGCTGCAGGGCAATGTGCAAGGCTGGCAAAAAGCCTGGCAGGCGCTGGACAGCGGCCTGATCGCCGAGCTGCAGCAGCGGGCTGCCCGCGGCGAGCCCGTCAAGCTCACGCTCTGCGGCGAGCGCAATGCCGTGCAATGGCAAAGCCAGCCGCGCAGCCTGCGGGACAAGATCAAGAGTGTTTTTGGCACGAAAAGATTGCCTGACCTGCGAGAGATGCTATGAAAATAATCCCCAGGTCCATTCCCGACGGCAGTGTCTCTGCACTGCTGCAGGCCAAGATTCATCCCTTGCTGGCCCAGCTCTATGCAGCGCGAGGCGTCTGCTCGGCCGACGAATTGGACGATGCCCCGGCGCGCCTGCTGCCGCCCTCGGGCCTGCGCGGCATCGATACTGCCGTGCAGCTCCTGGCCGATGCCATCACCGCGCAAAAGCGCCTGTGCATCGTCGCCGACTATGACTGCGATGGCGCCACGGCCTGCGCCGTGGGCCTGCGCGGCCTGCGCATGCTGGGCGCGGCCCATGCCGACTACCTGGTGCCCGACCGCGTGGTCGACGGCTATGGCCTGACGGCCCCCATCTCGCGCCGAGTCAAGGAGACCGGTGCCGACATGCTGATCACCGTGGACAACGGCATTGCCAGCGTCGAAGGCGTGGCCGTGGCCAAGGAGCTGGGCATGTCGGTCGTGGTGACCGACCACCATCTGCCCGGCGACCACCTGCCGCTGGCCGATGCCATCGTCAACCCCAACCAGCCCGGCTGCGAGTTCGCGAGCAAATCCATGGCCGGCGTGGGAGTCATGTTCTATGTGCTGCTGGCCCTGCGCACCGAGCTGCGCAATCGCGGCCGCTTTGACCGCCACAACCAGCCCCGTCTCGAGCAATTGCTGCCTCTGGTAGCACTGGGCACGGTGGCCGACGTGGTCAAGCTCGATGCCAACAACCGCCGCCTGGTGGCACTGGGTCTCAAGCAGATTCGCAAAGGCGTCATGCAGCCCGGCATACGCGCGCTGTTCGAGGCATCGGGCCGCCGCTTCGACATGGCCACAACCATCGACTTCGGCTTTGCCCTGGGCCCGCGCATCAATGCCGCCGGTCGTCTGGCAGACATGACCATAGGTATCGAGTGCCTGAGCACGGAAGATGTCAGCCGCGCCGACAACCTGGCACGCATGCTGGACAGCATCAACCGCGAGCGCCGCGAGATCGAAGTCAGCATGCGCGAGCATGCCCTGCTCATGGCCGAAGGCCTTTGCGAGGACGGCATGACGCCGCCGCCTGCCATCAGCGTGTTCGACCCCGACTTTCACGAAGGCGTGGTCGGTGTGGTGGCCTCGCGCATCAAGGACAAGCTGCACCGGCCCACGTTTGTGTTTGCAGCCAGCGGCGCCCCGGGCAAGGAACACGAGCTCAAGGGCTCGGGCCGCTCCATTCCAGGCTTTCACCTGCGCGATGCGCTGGATCTGGTCAGCAAGCGCCACCCCGGTCTGATACTGCGTTTTGGCGGCCACGCCATGGCGGCAGGCTGCACCATCGCAGAAGCGCACTTTGACGAGTTCGAAAAGGCTTTTGCCCAGGTCGCCAGGGAATGGCTGGATGCCGCCACGCTGACGCGCAGGCTGGAGACCGATGGCCCGCTGTCGCCCCAATGGCTGGACACCGGCCTGATCGAACAAATGCAGCTGGCCGTCTGGGGCCAGGGCTTTGCCGCGCCGACTTTCAGCGAAGAGCTGGAAATCACCTCGCAGCGCCTGGTCGGTGAAAAGCACCTGAAGCTGGAGCTGCTGCACCATGGCTCCAAGATCGACGGCATCTGGTTCAACCACACCGACCCGCTGCCCTCGCGCACCACCCTGGCCTATCGCCTGGACATCAACGAATGGCGCGGCGAACGCAAGGTGCAGTTTCTCGTGGAAGCCGCACAGGACTTCGAGGGCGGTGCCGGCAACATGGGCTTCTGATCCTCGCCCCAGCCTGGACCGCCGCCACCGCGAACGTGGCGGCTGCCCATTTCACGCTGTGCCCGACACTTAGAACTGCTCCCAGCTATCGTCCTTCGCAGTGCTTGCAAGGGACTGCTCCTTGGACCTGGACGCTACCGGCCTGGGAACTGCAACGGCAGGCAGAGCGGTCGGGTTGAACGCCTTGATCGTCGCTAACGGCTTGGGGAGCACTGCGGACACGGTCGTGAAAGCCTCGGCATTGCGTCCCAGCTTGAAGACTGAGACCACTTCCGCCAGGCGACGCGCCTGCTCCTGCATGGACAGCGCCGCCGCACTGGACTCCTCCACCAACGCCGCGTTCTGCTGCGTCATCTGGTCCAGATTGCTCACCGCCTGATTGACCTGATTGATGCCGTCGCGCTGCTCGGTGGACGAGGCCGTGATCTCGCCGATCAGATCGCTGACGCGGCGCACGCTGGCCACGATCTCGCTCATGCTCTGGCCCGCCAGCTCCACCTGCTGCGAGCCCGACTGCACATTGTCCACGCTGGTGGTGATGAGCTGCTTGATCTCC